>NZ_CP079863.1:1573307-1887969 GCF_025263485.1 Mycobacterium sp. SMC-2 | reverse complement strand
GCGCGAGCTGCTCGACCCGGACGTCATCGCCGCGACCGGCCGCCAGCTGCAGCACCTGTCGGAGGACCGCGCCGTCCGCGACGCCGAAGGCGTCGCGGACCTGCTGCGGCTGCTGGGCCCGATGACCGAGGAGGAGGTCGCGGCGCGGGCCGGCGGCGCCGAGGTGGGCGGCTGGCTGGAGGGCCTGCTCGCGGCGCGGCGGGCGCTGCCGGTGTCGTTCGCCGGCCGCAGCTGGTGGGTGGCCATCGAGGACATCGGCCGGCTGCGCGACGGGGTCGGGGCGCCGGTTCCGCTGGGCGTGCCGGCAGCCTTCACCGAGGCGGTGGCCGACCCGCTGGGCGAGCTGCTGGGCCGCTACGCGCGCACCCACACCCCGTTCACCACCGCGGAGGCCGCCGCCCGGTTCGGGCTGGGGCTGCGGGTGACGGCCGACGTGCTGGGCCGGCTGGCCGCCGACGGCCGCCTGGTCCGCGGCGACTTCATCGCCGCCGCCGAGATCGCATCCGGAGGCGAACAGTGGTGCGACGCAGAGGTTTTGCGCGTGTTGCGGCGGCGATCGCTGGCCGCGCTGCGCGCGCAGGTCGAACCGGTGAGCACCGCCGCGTACGGCCGCTTCCTGCCGGCCTGGCACCAGGTACCCGGCGGGCACTCCGGGCTGGACGGGCTGATGTCCGTGATCGACCAGCTTGCCGGTGTCCGGCTGCCGGCCTCGGCGATCGAACCGCTGGTGCTGGGTCCCCGGGTGCGGGACTACTCCCCCGCCATGCTCGACGAGCTGCTCGCCACCGGCGAAGTGACCTGGTCGGGCGCCGGGTCGATCTCGGCCGGCGACGGCTGGGTCGCGCTGCACGTTAGTGAATCCGCGCCGCTGACCCTGGCCGGGCCCGCCGACATCGACTTCACCGACGCCCACCGCGCGATCCTGGACACGCTGGCCGGCGGCGGCGCGTACTTCTTCCGCCAACTGGCGCAGAGTCCGATCCCGGACGCAGAGCTGAAAACCGCATTGTGGGAACTGATTTGGGCCGGTTGGGTCACCGGCGACACGTTCGCCCCGGTGCGCGCCGTGCTCGGTGGCGTGGGGAACCGCAGGCGCTCGGCCCCGGCGCACCGGTCACATCGGCCGCCGCGGCTGAGCCGATACAGCGTCGCGCACGCGCAATCCCGACCGACCGACCCGACGGTGGCGGGCCGATGGTCGGCCGTGAGCGCCCCCGAGCCGGATTCCACGGTGCGCGCCCACTACCAGGCGGAGTTGCTGCTCGGCCGCCACGGCGTGCTGACCCGGGGCGCGGTGGCGACCGAGGGCGTCACCGGCGGGTTCGCCACGCTGTACAAGGTGCTGAGCACCTTCGAGGAAGCCGGCCGCTGCCAGCGCGGCTACTTCGTCGAGTCGTTGGGCGGCGCGCAGTTCGCCGTCGCGTCGACCGTCGACCGGCTACGCAGCTACAGCGAGGGCATCGACCCCGAGCGACCGGAATACCGGGCGGTCGTGCTGGCCGCCGCCGACCCGGCCAATCCCTACGGCGCCGCGCTGCCGTGGCCCGCCTCGAGCGGCGACGGTGCGCGGCCGGGCCGCAAGGCCGGCGCGCTCGTCGTGCTGGTGGACGGCCACCTGGGCTGGTTCCTCGAGCGCGGCGGACGGTCACTGCTCACCTTCACCGACGACCCCGCGGCCCACGGCGCGGCGGCCGCGGCGCTGGCCGACCTGGTCTCCTCCCGGCGCGTCGCGTCGATCCTGGTAGAGCGCATCGACGGGACGCCCGCGCTGCAGCCCCAGCCCGGGGGGCCGAACCCGGTCGCCGAGGCGCTGGCCGAGGCCGGGTTCGCCCGCACACCGCGCGGGCTTCGGCTCCGGTAAGGCTGCGCTGGCCATGCCCGAGGGAGACACCGTCTGGCACACCGCGGCCGTCCTGCGCCAGCACCTGGCCGGGCGCATCCTGACGCGCTGCGACGTCCGCGTCCCGCGGTACGCGACCGTCGACCTCACCGGGCAGGCGGTCGACGAGGTGCTCAGCCGCGGCAAGCACCTGTTCATCCGGGTGGGCCGGGCGAGCATCCACTCCCACCTGAAGATGGACGGCAGCTGGCGGGTCGGCGACCGGCCGGTGCGCGTCGACCACCGGGCGCGAATCGTCCTGGAAGCCGGCGCCATTCGCGCCGTCGGGGTGGACCTGGGCGTGCTGGAGATCCTGGAGCGCGACCGCGACGCCGACGCCGTCGCGCATCTGGGACCCGATCTGCTGGGCGAGGATTGGGACGCCGCGCTCGCCGCCGCCAACCTGGCGGCCCACCCGGACCGGCCGCTCGCCGAGGCGCTGCTGGACCAGCGGGTGCTGGCCGGGATCGGCAACGTCTACTGCAACGAGCTGTGTTTCGTCACCGGGCACCTGCCCACCGCTCCGGTGAGCGGGGTGGCCGACCCGCGGCGGCTGGTCTCCCGCGCACGGGACATGTTGTGGCTGAACCGGTTCCGCTGGAACCGCTGCACCACCGGTGATACCCGGGACGGGCGGCAGCTGTGGGTCTACGGGCGAGCCGGGCAGAGTTGCCGTCCCTGCGGCACCCCCATCTCCTACGACGGCTCCGGCGACCGGGTCGCCTACTGGTGCCCGTCCTGCCAGCGCTGACGCGCCGAGTCCGATGGTGGCGACCCGCGGCGCCCGGCTACGCCGCGCTTGCGATCACCACGAGTCCTAATCCCGCGCGTGCGCCAGGAAGAACTCCGCGATGGCCTCCGACCCGTCGAGCGCCCGGGTGGTCGGCCCGATGATCGCCTTGGGCAGGTACTGCCTGCCGCCCGGCCACGTGTGCCCGCCGCTGTCGATCTGGTAGAAGATCACCTCGGTGGACGCCGCGCACGCCGCGGAGTCGAAGCGGTGCACGACGGTCCCGTCCCCGACGTTGGGCAGCGCCTGCACGGACGGATCGCCATGGCACCCGTCGACCGAACGCCACTTGTTCACCATGCTGTTGGCGGAGATGGAGTGGCTGACCCCGCCGCGGCCGCGCACGGCCCCGCCCTGGAACGGCACCAGCGGGTCGGCGGTGCCGTGGGCCTCCCAGACTGACACCGGCCGCGACGGGTTGCACGCCACACCCACGCCCAGGGTGCCGGCCACGGGCGCGACCGCGGCGAACACGTCGGCGCGGTCGCATGCCAGCCGGTTGGACATGAATCCCCCGTTCGACATCCCGGTGACGAAAACGTGCCCCGGGGCGATGCCGTAGTCGTTCTGCAGCTTGCCCACCAGCCCCACTAGAAAGCCGACGTCGTCGATGTGCCGGCGGTCCGCCGGCGACGCCCCCCGCCCGTCGGCCCAGCTCTTGTCGTAGCCGTCGGGATAGACCACCAGCAGGTTGTGCGCGTCGGCGACGGTGTCGAAACCGGTCAGCCCCCGCTGCCCGTTCCCGGTACCGCCGCCGCCGTGCAGGCTCAGCACCAGACCGACCGGGCTACCCGGCGGCACGTGCAGCAGGTAAGTTCGGTCCATGCCGCCGGAACGGAATGTCCCGGAAGCATCCCGAGCGCTAGCCGCCGCCACATGCCGCACACCACAGCCCACCAAGCACACCGCCACCAGGGCCAGCGACAACCACCGCGCGTACGGCATACCGTCAAGACACCGCCGGGGCCGACGCCGGAGCAAACCTGGGTGTGGCAATGGTCGCAATATCACTGATCCTGCACCGTGCCACGCCGCAACGTGCGAATATTCGGGCAGCCCCCGCTGTCAGCGAGCAACGGCACTTCGATGTCACGGGAGTATCAGAAATGACGAGGACCCCCATCCGCAACCCCGGCCTGCTGCTGTTGCTGCTGGCCGCCGGCGTCGTGCCGGCGGCCGGGCTGCTGGGCGCGCTGGGGACGGCGCCGGCCGCCCACGGCACGGCCAACGATGACGCTTTCCTCGCGGCGCTGACGGCCAAAGGCATCAACTACGAATCACCCGAGACCGCCATTCGGTCGGGTCACCTGGTGTGCCAGCGACTCGATGCCGGCGAGCCGCCGCAACAGGTGGCGAACGACATCATGACCAACAGCCATCTCGACGGCTACCACGCCGGCTACTTCGTGGGGGTGAGCATCCGGGCGTACTGCCCGAACTACGCCCCCCAGGCCTGAAAACGTAACACTCAGTTGACGGGCTCGTGACAAGCGCACGAATAAAATAAGTCTGGAAATATTCCCGAGAACTCGAAGGCCAAATGATTCCCAGACTTTTGGTCGGCGTTGCACTCGCCCTCGGCGCTGCTGGCTGGCCCGCAGCAACCGCCAACGCCGACCCAAGCCCGTTCAGCACGCTGAGCTGCAGTTGTGAGGAGACGGCTCCGGCGGGCAGCACCGACATGGTCGACTGGGGAATCCGGCAGGGCCTTTACGACCTGCCGGTCACCCGAATCGACACTTAGGGCTCACTTCCGCCCCCGCGTCCGCCGCTCGACGTAGTGGTGGTAGCGCGCGGCGCGTCGCCGGATGCGAAACGCGCTTCCGCGGGTGCGATGCGGCTGCCCGACAAGGTGTATCGGCTCGCTGTAGAACAGCATCTTGGCTAGCTCCACTAAAACCAGGTAGCACACGACAAAGGTGCCCAGCGCGGCGAAGAACTGCCACGGCAGCGGCGTGAAGCCCAAGGTCCGCGCCAGCGGTGAAATCGTCAGCCCGGCGCCGACGGCGACCACGGTGAGGCTGGTGACCGTCAGCAACGCGCTGGCCCGGCTGAAAAAGAACGGCACCATGCGGGTGCGAATGACGAAGATGATCAGCGTCTGCGTCGCAAGGGATTCCACGAACCAGCCGGTCCGGAACTCGATGGCGCCGGCGTGCAGCACGCCCAGCATCAGTCCGAACGTCAGGAAGTCGAACAGCGAGCTGATCGGTCCGAAGATCAGCATGAACCGGCGGATGAACGCGACGTTCCAATGCGACGGCGCGTGCAGCTGCGCCGCGTCGACCCGGTCGCTCGGGATCGCCAGCTGCGAGGTGTCGTAGAGCAGGTTGTTGAGCAGGATCTGGCTGGGCAGCATCGGCAGAAACGGCAACAGCGCCGACGCGGCCGCGGCGCTGAACATGTTCCCGAAATTGCTCGACGTGCCCATCAACACGTACTTGATGGTGTTGGCGAAGATGCGCCGGCCCTCGGCCACCCCGGTGGCCAGCACCCCGAGGTCCTTTTCCAGCAGCACCACGTCGGCGGCGTCCTTGGCCACGTCGGTGGCGCTGTCCACCGAGATCCCCACGTCGGCGGCGTGCAAGGCCAGCGCGTCGTTGACCCCGTCGCCCAGGAAGCCGACCGACCGCCCCTCGCGCCGCAGCGCGGCGATCAGCCGCGCCTTCTGCTCGGGGGAGATGCGCGCGAAGATGGTGTGGTTCTGCGCGATGCCGGCGAACGCGTCGTCGTCGTCCAACGCGTCGAGCTCCGCGCCGGTGATGGTGCCCTTCGATACCAAACCCATTTCGCCGCAGACCTTTTCGGCGACGCGCGGATTGTCCCCGGTGGCGATCTTCAGCTCGATGCCCAGGTCGGCCAGTTCCGACAGCGATTGGCGCGCCGCGGATTTGGGTTCGTCGGCGAACACCAGGAACCCCGCGAGCGACAGGGCGCATTCGTCCGCGCGGGTGAGTGTCGTCAGTCCCGGAGCCGGTCTCGCGGCCACGGCCACCACCCGGCGCCCGGCGGCGAACAACGCGGCGAGGGTTTCCTCCGCGGCCGGCGGGACGTCCCGGCACTGGGCCAGCACCTGCTCGGGCGCGCCCTTGACCACCAGCACCCGATTGCCGTCGTCGTCGACCAATGCCGACGTGGCCCGGCGTTCGTGGTCGAACGGCAGCATCGCCACCCGGTGCGCTGCGCCGGCCACCAATTGGTGCGCCCCCGAAGAATCCCAGAGCGCGGCGTCGAGCGAATTGGCGCTGGCCCCACCGGTTTCCGGGTCGACATCGGTGGCCAACAGCCCCAGCCGACGGACCGTGTCGCTGTGCGCACCGGCGGGATCGACCGTGTCCACCAACCGGATCCGGCCTTCGGTCAGGGTGCCGGTCTTGTCGGTGATGAGGATGTCGATGTCGCCGAGGTCCTCGATGCACACCAGCCGCTTCACGAGCACCTTCGCCTTGGCCAACTGCCGTGATCCGGTGGCCAGGCCGGTGGAGACGACGGCGGGCAGCAGCTGCGGCGTGATTCCGACCGCGATCGCCAGCGAGAACAGCACCGAGTCGATGATCGGTTTCGCCAACAGCAGGTTGCTGATCAAGATGACCACCATCAGCGCGACGGCGACCTGCAGCAGCAGGTAGGAGAACCGCCGCAACCCTACTTGGAAGGCGGTCTCGGGCTGGCGTTCGTCCAAACCCGAAGCGATCCGCCCGAATTCGGCGTTCTTCCCGGTCGCGTACACCACCCCGATGCCCTCGCCGGCGCTGACGATGGTGCCCATGAAGGCCAGGTCGGTCGCGTCGGCCAGGTCGGTTCCGGGAGGCACCGGTTCCGGTGACTTCTCCGATCCGGTCGACTCCCCGGTCAGGATGCTCTCGTTGCATTCCAGGCCGCTGACCTCGATCAGCCGGACATCGGCCGGCACGGCCTCCCCCAGCGACAACCGGATGACGTCGCCGGGCACCAGCGCGGTGACGGCGAGCGCGACGAACTCCCCGTCGCGGCGCACCACGGCGTTGTGGTGCACGCTCGCGTGCAGGTCGGCGGCCGCCCGCTCGGCGCGGTATTCGTTGATGAAGCCCAGCCCGATGCTGGCCACCAGGATGACGAAGATGATGACCGCCTGCATGCTGTCGCCCAGGAAGTACGAGACGACCGCGGTGCCGGCCAGCAGGATGAGCACCGCGTTGCGCAGTTGACGGCCCAGCACCGCAAGGACATTGACCCGGTGGGTCCGCACCGCGTTCGGCCCGTGGCGCGCCAGCCGGGCGGCGGCCTGGGCGCTGGACAACCCGGCGGCCGAGCTGTCCAGCCCGCGCAACACCTCGTTGACCGAGGCGGCCGCGACCGACGTCGTGGCCGGGGCCGCGGAATCCAGGAGCTCGGCGGTCATAACCAGTCGCGCCGTTTGAACGCCAGGTACAGCACGGCCATCAGCACGAATATCAGGCTGGTACTGGCGATGAAACCGGCGAAGTGGCCGAAGCCCGGGTACGGGACGTTCTGGCCGTAGAACCCGGTGATCGCGGTGGGGACGGCGATGATGGCCGCCCACCCGGTCAGCTTCTTCATGATGGTGTTCAGCCGCGCGTCCTGCAGCGACAGATTGGTCTCGAAAATGGTTGTGACCATGTCGCGCAACGACTCCGTCCATTCCGACACCCGGAGCACGTGGTCGTACAGGTCGCCGTACAGCGGGTCCAGCTCCGGGGCGGTCCCCACCTCGTGGCGGTGGTGTTGAATCGAGTTGACCACCTCCCGCATCGGCAGCGCCACCCGCCGCAGCGCCACCAGGTCCCGTCTCATCTGGAATGTCCGGCGCTGAAAGCCCGCCTGGCCCGGCCTGCCGTCGAACAGGTCGTCCTCGATGGCCTCTACGCAATCGTCGAGGGCCTCGACCGCCGCAAAATGACTGTCCACCACGACGTCGAGCAGTCCGTGGACCAGGGCGCCCACCCCGTACTGTTGACCGCCGATCTCCTCCCATCGCCGCGTGACCGCGGCAATGTCGAAGTCCGGCGTCAGGCGCACCGTGATCAGACCGCGGGGCAGCACGAAGGCCGAAATCCGGTGCATGGACAGCATCCGCCACGGCTCGTCGCCGACGTCCCCGGCGACCTGGACGGCATAGACGGTGAAGAACGTGTGGGTCTCGTAAGCGGTGGCCTTGACCCGCTCCGCCGCCGCCACGGCGTCTTCGACGGCCCAGGTGTTGAGGCCGAGTTCGGCCGCCAGCTCACACAGCGCGCCGTGGTCCGGCGCGCACAGATCGGCCCACACCAGCGTGTCCGCCTCGCGCAGGTACTCCGAGATATCACCGAACGCGAAGTCGTCCTGCGGCTTACCGTGGCGCCAGACGCGGCCCTGGACGTTCGGGGTGCCCTGCACGACGCTATCTTCTCAGCCCGGCCCGGCCGGCGCCTCTCAGTAGGTGGATATCTCGTCCGGCGCGGGCAGGTCGCCGCTGACCATGAAGATGACGCGGCGCCCGACCTCCACGGCGTGGTCGCCAAAGCGCTCGTAGAAGCGACCCAGTAGCGCCGCGTCCACGGCGACGGGAACGCTGTCGGTCCAGTCCTGATCCAGCAGCACCTTGAACAAATGCCGGTAGAGCTCGTCCATCGCGTCGTCTTGTTCGCGAAGTCGAGCGGCCTGCTGCGGGTCGTGGGAGATCAGCACCTGTTTGGCGCTGTCGCCCAAGGCGATTGCCACCTTGGCCATGTCGGCGAAACAGGCGCGGACGTCGTCGGGAAGTTCCCGATTCGGGTGCTCCCGCCGGGCGATCTTGGCGATGTGCACGGCCAGTGCGCCCATTCGTTCGATGTCGGCGGCGATCTGGATGGCGCTGAAGATCGCCCGCAACTCACCGGCAACCGGTTGTTGCAGCGCCAGCAGGGCGAACGCTTCTCGTTCCGCTCGCTCCCGCATCACCACCATTCGCTCATGCTCACTGATGACCTGTTCGGCGGCGCCGAGGTCGGCGTCCAACAGGGCCTCGGTCGCCCCCTTCATGGCTTCGTTGGCCAGGCCGCACATCTCGCCGAGTTGGACGGTCAGCTCGGCCAGCTGCTGGTGATAAGCGGTTCGCATAGCGTAACGGTGGCCAATGCGGGCGCTTTTCGCAAGTGACGAAAGCCCCCCGAAAAGGGCCTGAATGACTTTTTCCGCGGGCGTTACCGCCGGTTAAGCTGCCGCTGTAACCCTTGCGTCATCGTGGACGCGCGGACAATTCAGCTGAGCCCGGAGAACACGGTGCACACACGACGCGGCCTGCCCGGCCTGGGCGTGCTGACGGCTCCGTTGCGCGTCGCCGCGGTGGGCACCGAGATCGCCGCGGGCACCGCCCTGTTGGGCGGCCATGTCGCGGCCAGCATGGGCAGGTCGCTGGCGCGCGCGACGCCGGACGTTCCCGCGCTGGCGCGCGCCGCGGCGGGCGCCGTGCTCGAGGCGGTGGGCGGTCCTCCGACCCGGCGCGTCAGCGGCAACGGGCCCAGGCGCTGGATCGAGGTGCGCGGCCTCGAGGGCGAACATGCCGAAAAGATCGCCGCCGAGGTGCTAGCGGCCGTCCGGGCGCTGCCCGGGGTGCGGCAGGCCCACCTCAACCCCACCCTGGCGAGGGTGGTGGTCACGGTGGCCGACGACGGTCCGTCGGCGGCCGCGCTGTGCCGGACCGTCGCCGATGCGGAACGACCCCACCGCAGGCAGGCCGCGCGGGAACACCCGGCCACCCTGCCGGGTGACGACGCGCTGCTGATGGGGCGGATGATCGCGGCCACGGCCGCCTCGGTGGGCTTGGGCCTATCACTGACCGGCAGCCTGCTGCGGCTGCCCCGACTCCCCGATTTGGTGGCCGTGCCGCCGACGCTGGCCGACCACCTGCCGCGGCTGCGCCGGGAGTTGGAGCGACGCCTCGGGCCCGACGGCACGGATGTGCTGTTCGGCGTCGTCAACGCGACCACCGCAGCCTTGACGCTGTCGCCCACGGCGGCGGCCGCCGAGGCCGCCACCCGCACCATGCTGGTGGCCGAGGCGTTCAACGGCAGGGTGGCGTGGATTCGGCATGAACCCGGGTTGGCCGGCCAGCCGGTGCCCGACGACGCGCCCGCGGCGCCCGTGCGCAACCCGAATCCGCCGGACGGGCCCGCGGAACGCTACGCCAACCGCATCGGTATGGCCGGCATCGGCGCCGGCGCCGCGGTCGGCCTACTCACGCGCAACCCCGACGCCGCCGGCGCCGCGGCGCTGGCCGCGGTCCCCAAACCGTTGCGCACCATGCGGGAAGCGTTCGGCTGCACGATGAATCGCGGCCTCACCACCCGTCACGACGCGCTGGTGCTGCGCCCCCGCGTGTTGCGGACACTCGACCGGATCGACGCCATCATGGTCGACCCGCGAGCGCTGTACACCGACGAACTGACGGTGAGTCGCGTTCTGGGCGTTGAGGATTCGGCACGCACCCAGGCCTGGGAGGCGGTTCGGGCCGCGCTGGGAAACGACGGCTTGAAGCCGGGATGGCACCAGCTGGCCGACATTCCCGGGGCCGGCGGCACCGGCGAGGCGCTGATCAGCCCGGTCCGCGATGCGTTCGCGGCGGCGGTGCTCACCGAAGCGCGGCGGTCACAGCCGCGCGTCTACTCCCTCGACGACGACGGATTGCGTTCCCTGGCACAGGGTTTCGACCAATTGTATCCGGCGGAGGGGCCCATCGACCACGCGGTGGCGGCGGCCGTCGCGGAACTGAAGGCCGCCGGGCACACCGTTGCGCTGTTGACCACCTCGGACATGCGGGGCGCGCACCGGTCCGACGTGACGATCGGCGTGCTGCGGCCCGGACACTGCCCGCCGTGGGCCGCCGACGTCATCGCGAACGACCTGACCGGCGCCTGGCGCCTCTTGCACGCGCTGCCCGCCGCGCGCGCCGCCACCGACGGCGCCGTTCGGTTGTCGGCCTCCGCGTCGGGCCTGGGCGCGCTGATGCTGATTCCCGGTGTGCCGGGGCGCAGTTCGGCATCGGTCAACGTCGGCATGGCCGCCAGCCTGTGGTTCGGATACCGGGCGGCGATCAAGGCCCTGCGGGATCCGCTGCCCGAGCCCGAAACCAGCTACGACTGGCACGCGCTGCCCGTCGCCGAGGTGCAGCGGCTGCTACCCCGCCCGGCCGAAGAGGACCGCGAGGAGGCGCCCAGGTGGTGGCAGCGGGTGCCGCCGGCGCGCGTCCTGCACGACGCGAGCGCGGCGTCGTGGGGAGCCGTCCGCGATTTCGCCGACGAGATGCGCGGTGACCTGGCGGACCCGATCACCCCGCTGCTGGCCACCGGCGCGGCGGCCAGCGCGCTGCTCGGCTCGCCGCTGGATGCCGTCCTGGTGGGCAGCGTGCTGTTGGTCAACGCCGCCCTGTCGGCCGAGCAGCAGCTGCACGCCGAGAACGTACTGAATCGCCTGCTGGCCGTGCAGGATCCGCCGGCCAGACGGCGGGTGGGTCCGCTGGACGCGCACCGCCGCGAGAAGGTGCCGACCAAGCGGCTGCGGCTGGGCGACATCATCGAAGTCCACGCCGACGAGGTGGTCCCCGCGGATGCCCGGCTGCTGCACGCCTCGAACGTGGAGGTCGACGAGTCGACGCTGACCGGCGAATCGCTGCCGGTGGCCAAGCAGACCGAGCCCACGCCGGGAGCCCCGCTGGCCGAACGGACCTGCATGCTCTACGCCGGCACCACGGTGGTCGCGGGCACGGCGGTGGCCGTGGTCACCGCCGTGGGATCGCGGTCGGAGGTGCGCCGGGCGCTGGCGATGGCCCCGCGCAAGCTGCAGGAGATCGGGCTGCAGCGGCAGTTGCGGCACATCACGCGCCGGGCGTTGCCGTTCAGCGTGGCGGGCGGGGGCGCGGTGGGGTTGCTCAGCCTGGCCCGGGGCGCCGGGTTGCGCGAGGCCGTCTCCAGCGCGGTCACGCTGATCGTCGCCGCCATCCCGGAGGGCTTGCCACTGGTGGCGACGCTGGCCCAGCTGGCCGCCGCGCGCCGGCTCACCGGCGAATCGGTGCTGATCCGCAACCCGCACTCGGTGGAGGCGCTGGCCCGGCTGAACGTGGTGTGCTTCGACAAGACCGGGACGTTGAGCGAAAACCGGCTGAAGGTCAAGCAGGTGCGCCCGATGGCGGGCTACACCCCCGGCGCGGTGCTGGACGCGGCGTTGAGCACCAGCTATGCCAGGCACACCCACCGCGTCGAGCACGCCACCGACGACGCGATACACCGGGCGGCCGGCGATCCCGCCCTGCGCGGCGACGGATCCGGGACGCGACGCCTCACCCGGGACGCGTTTTTGCCGTTCCAGTCCGGGCGCCCGTTCGCGGCCGCGCTCGTCGGCACCCGGCTGACCCTCAAGGGCTCACCCGAGGTGCTCTCGTCGGCTTTGCTGCACGACGACCACCCGCTGACGCAACAGGTCGACGAGATGGCGGCCAACGGGTTACGGGTGCTGGCGGTGGCCGAGAGGCAACTCAGCCCGAAGGAGGCGGCGGCCGCGGCGAAGGATCCCGACCGGCTGGAGGCGCTGTGCGCCTCCGGGCTGACGCCCATCGGCCTGCTCGGACTGGCCGACACCTCGCGGGCCGCGGCCCCCGCGGTACTCAAGGAGCTCGCCGCGCGCGACATCGGCGTGCGGCTGATCACCGGCGATCACCCGGCGACCGCGGCGGTGATCGCGCAGGAGCTGGGCATCGACGTCACCGGAGACCAGGTGATCACCGGCAGCGATTGGGAGGCGCTGTCCGCCGACGGGCGGGCGGCCGCGGCCGCGTCGCGGGTGGTCTTCGCGCGGATGACACCGGAACACAAGATCGACGTGGTGCAGACCCTGGAGCGGTCCGGGCTGGTGACGGCCATGGTCGGCGACGGCGTCAACGACGCCGCCGCGATCCGGGCGGCCAGCGTGGGCATCGGGGTTGCGGCGCGGGGCAGCGACGCGGCCCGCACGGCGGCCGACGTGGTGCTGCTCGACGAGCGGATCGAGGCGCTGCTCGACGCCCTCGACGAGGGCCAGCAGCTGTGGCGGCGCGTGCAGTCCGCGGTGTCGATGCTGTTGGGCGGCAACCTCGGCGAGGTTTGCTTCGCGCTGATCACCACCGTCCTGACCGGACGTTCGGTGCTCAATACCCGCCAGATGCTGTTGGTGAACATGCTGACCGACGCGCTGCCCGCCGCGGCGCTGGCCGTCAGCCCGCAGACGGGCACCGAAGAGGTCGAGCGCGACGAGGCGGCGATGTGGCGGGCGATCGGGATCCGCGGCGCCGCCACCACGATCGGCGCCACGACGGGCTGGGCGATGGCCCGCGTGACCGGCCCGCCGCGCCGCGCGGCGACGGTCGCGCTCATCGCGCTGGTCGGCACGCAGCTCACCCAGACGCTGGTCGACTCGCGCGCGCCGCTGGTGGTGTTGACGTCGGTCGGCTCGCTGGGCGCACTCGCGGTGGTGGTCAGCACCCCGGGGCTCAGCCAGGTGTTCGGCTGCACGCCCGTGGACCCGCTCGCCTGGGGTCAGGGTCTGCTGGCCGCGGCGGTGGCCAGTTCACTGTCGGCGCTCGCCCCCGGCCTGCTGCTGCGCGCCTCCGAGGGCGTCCAGCGGCGATTGGTCGGCGGCTGATGGCGCTCGAAAACGGTTGCCATCACGTGCTGTTCACGTCTGGTATACCCCGCGTCCACTCCTTTGGGTCGCGGGCCGGTCGCGCTGGCCGTACCCTCTGGGTAGGGCGGCTATCTGAGGAAGGCAAGCGGGCGGGTGGTTGAGATGGAGCGCGATAATCGGTTGCGGCTCAAGCCTTATCGCTCGGTGTCGGAACACGTCGACGGCGCCTGGTGGCCGCGGTCGACCGACCTGGTCGAGGAGCTGCCCAGGTTGTTGACATCGCTGTCCGAACGGATGGGGCGGGTCGTGATGGTGGGCTACCGCCGCAACGGCTGGGACGAGACGCCGGCCCTGATCGAGGTCGCCGGCCACACGGTCGAGCTGCTCGGCTTCACCAGCGACGAGCCGACCAGCATCATCCTGATCGGCGAGAACGGCCGTCACATCACCCTGCAGGTGATCCGGCCGGACACCGGCGAAGCGGCGGCCCGGGAAGCGCTCGAGCGCGCGGGGATACCCGCCGACGCCGCCCCGGCCGCCCGTTCCACGGTGGCGCGATCGGTGGCCGACGTCGCGGAGAAGCTGGCCCTGCACGAGGGGCTCGGCGACGAGGAACGCACCGCCCAGATCAAGCGCTGGAGCGAGGAGGCCGCCGAGCAGTTCGTCGACGCACCGGTGCAGACCTTCGTGCCGATCCTCGTCGAACACATCGTGCGCAATCGCATGCTCGAGTCCCGCAGGACGACCCCGTCGGCCGTGCCGGCGAGCCGCCGCTGAATCGTCGACGGGGCGTTCGGTGGACGGCGCACTGATCCGCCCCGACCCGGCGCTCCTCGACGCCACCGCCGTCGTCGACAAGCTGCGCACCGACGCCGGGCAGGGATTGACCGCGGCGGAGGCCGCCCGCCGGCTCGCCGTGGTGGGCGCAAACGATATCGAGAGCGTTCCGCCGGCGCCGGCATGGCGAAAGCTGCTGGCGCAGTTTCGCAGCCCGCTGATCTACTTGCTGCTCGCCGCGCTGATCGCCTCGCTCGCGGTGTGGGCCGTCGAGGGGGCCGCCGGCTGGCCGGTCGACGCCGTGGTGATCGCCATCATCCTCTTCCTCAACGCGCTGCTGGGATACGCGCAGGAAGCCCACGCGGAGCGCGCGGTCGGCGCGCTGGCGCGGTTGGCCGCGACGTCGGCCACGGTCGTGCGCGACGGCGCGCGGCGCACCGTTCCCGCGAGCGCGCTGGTCCCCGGCGACGTGCTGCTGCTCGCCGAGGGCGATGCCGTGGCGGCCGACGCCAGGCTGCTCTCGGTCGCGGGGCTACAGGTGTCGGAGGCCGCGCTGACGGGCCTGAGTGAACCGGTGCTCAAAGACGCCCGGACGCTGACGGGGCCGCTGGCGCCGGGCGACCGAGCGGACATGGTGTTCAAGGGCACCGCGGTCACCAAGGGCGTGGGGCGGGCGGTGGTGACCGCCACGGGCATGGCCACCCAGACCGGTCAGATCGCCGGGCTGGTGCGCACGGTCGACCACCAGGCCACACCGCTGCAGCGCGAGGTGGCCCGGGCCAGCCGGCTGCTGGGGATCGCCGTCATGGTGATCGCCGCCGTGGTGATCGCGACGATTTTCCTGGTCTTCGGCATCCACAGCGCCCACGACGTGGTGACGGCCGTGCTCCTGGGCGTCTCGCTGGCCGTGGCGGCCGTACCGGAAGGCCTGCCCGCAATCATGTCCGTCGTTCTCGCCCTGGGAATGCGGCGGATGGCCGGGCTGAACGCCGTCGTCAAGGAGCTGTCTTCGGCCGAGACCCTGGGGTCGGCGTCGGTGGTGTGCTCGGGCAAGACGGGCACCCTCACGACCGGGGAGATGACGATCGTGCGGGTGGTCACCCCCCTCGGCGAGGTGAGGGTCACCGGCGCCGGATATCGGCCCGAGGGCCACCTCGAGCGTGGCGGGTCGGCGCTGGACAACGGCGACGACCTGTGGCGCCAGGCCGCGCTGGTGCTCGACGGTGGCGCCGCCGCGGCCGACGCCACGCTCGACGTGCACGACGGCCAATGGACGAGCCGGGGCGATCCCGTCGGCGCGGCCTTCCTGGTGGCCCACCGGAAGCTCGGCGACGGGCCGCGCCCGGCCCCGGCCGGCGTGACGACGGGTGACCCCGACGAGGTGCTCGGTCGCTGCACCCACCTGAGGGCCGGTGACCGGCTGCTACCGCTCGACGACTCGGCCCGGGCCACGCTCGCAAGCGATGCCGAGCGGCTCGCGCCCGACGCCCTGCACGCCGTGGCGGTCGCCTGCGAGTCGGACGGGAAACTGGTCTACCTGGGCACGGTCGGCATCACCGACCCGCCCCGCCCGGAGGCGGCGGCGGCGATCGCCGAGGCGCGCCGGGCCGGGGTGCGGGTCGTGATGATCACCGGCGACCACCCCCGGGTGGCGGCGCGCATCGCCCGCCAGCTGGGTATCGAGGACAGCGAGTCGGCCGTGTCCGGCGACGAGCTCGCCGCCCTCGACGACGATCAGCTGCGGGAAACGGTGCGCCGGCATTCGCAGTTCACCCAGGTCGATCCGGCGGACAAACAGCGCATCATCGACGCGCTTCAGGCCGAGCATGAGATCGTCGCCGTCACCGGGGAGGGCATCAACGACGCGCCGGCGCTGAAGTCGGCCGACATCGGCATCGCCATGGGCCGCACCGGCACCGAGGTCGCCAGGGAGGCGGCGAACATGATCCTCGCCGACGACAACTTCGCGACCATCGTCCAAGCCATTCGCGAAGGCCGGGGCATCTTCTCGAACATCAAGAAGTCGCTGCGCTACCTGCTGTCCTCCAACATGGGGGAAATCTTCACCGTCTTCTTCGGCGTCGTGCTCGCCGGGGCGATCGGCCTGTCGCAGGGCCACACCGTCGCGCTGCCGCTGCTGGCCACCCAGATCCTGTGGATCAACCTGCTGACCGACGGCGCGCCGGCCCTGGCGCTGGGCGTGGATCCACACACCGAAGACGTCATGAGCCGGCCGCCACGGACGGCGTCGGACCGGGTGATCGACGCCCGGATGTGGAACAACGTCGTCGTGATCGGCGCGGCGGTGGCGGCCGCCACGCTCGTCACGATCCACCTGTACGCGCCCGGCGGGCCCCTGGCGTCGTCCCTGGACACGGCCCGCACCGCGGGCTTCACCGTGCTGGTGATCACCCAGCTGATCAACGCCATCAACGCCCGCTCGGAGACGCGGACCGCCTTCCGCCGGTTCTTCGCCAACGGGTGGCTGTGGGCGGCGATCGGGCTGTCGGCGCTGCTGCAGGTGGCCGTCGTTCAGCTGCCCGTCCTCAACACGGCCTTCACCACCACGCCGCTGTCGGTGAGCCAGTGGCTGGTGTGCATCGCGATGGCCAGCACGGTCCTGTGGGTCAGCGAGATCCGCAAACTCATCCTGCGCCGGACATCACGGCCGTGATCGCCTCGATGTCGGCCGGCCCGGGCAGGCCCCAGCCGGGCTGGTAGCCCAGCAACTCGTCGACCTGCACCGTCTTCATGTCGATGTCGAGCAGTTCGATGGCCTGAAGCGGCACCAGCGCCGGGTGGGCGTAGCCACAGGTGCGGGCCAGCTGGAGCAGTTCGAAGCGCAGGGTGGCGATGTAGTTGGCGCAGCGCACCGACTTCAGCTCCGGGTCGAGGCCGCGCTGCAGCCACGGCGACTGGGTGGCGACGCCTGAGGGGCACCGGCCGGTGTGGCAGCGCTGGGCCTGGATGCAGCCGATGGAGAACATGGCGGTCCTGCCGACGTTGACCATGTCGCAGCCGGTGGCCAACGCCACCAGCGCGTTCTCCGGGATGCCCAGCTTCCCCGACCCGATGAACACCACATCGTGGTGCAACCCGTGCTCGGCGAAGGCCCGGTAGACCCGCGGAAGCGCCCACTTGAAGGGCAGGGCGACGTGGTCGCTGAACACCAGCGGCGCCGCGCCCGTGCCGCCCTCGCCGCCGTCGACGGTCACGAAGTCGACGCCGGTGCCGGTGCGGGCCATGCGCGCGGCCAGGTCACACCAGAACCGCTGCTCGCCGACCGCCGACTTGATGCCGACCGGCAGACCCGTCTCGGCCGCGATCGTCTCCACCAGCTCCAGCAGCCCGTCGACGTCACGGAACGCGGAGTGGCCGGCGGGGCTGCGGCAGTCCACCCCGGCCGGGACGCCGCGGATGGCGGCGATCTCGGGGGTGACCTTGGCGCCCGGCAGCACGCCGCCCAGGCCGGGCTTGGCGCCCTGGCTGAGCTTGATCTCGATGGCGCGGATCGTCGGCGTGGACGCCACCCGGTCGACCAGCCGGGGAAGGCTGAAGCGGCCGTCGTCGTCGCGGCACCCGAAGTAGCCGGTGCCGATCTGCCAGACCAGGTCGCCGCCGTTCAGGTGATACGGCGACACCCCGCCCTCGCCGGTGGTGTGCAGGGCTCCGGCGATCGCCGCTCCTTTGTCCAGGGCGGTGACGGCCGCGCCGCCGAGCGCGCCGAAGCTCATCCCGGAGATGTTGACCACCGACGACGGGCGGAACGCCCTGGCGCGGCCGCGCGCGCCGCCGAGCACCTTCGCCGCCGGCAACGGCACGGCCGGGTCCGGATGCTCCGGCGCGCCGGCCGGCGCCGCGACGGGGAACGCGGCGTGCTTGATGATCGGATAGTTGTGCACCCGTTCCAGGTCGTTGTCGGTGCCGAAGCCGAAGTACCGGTTGGCCAACTTCGACGACGTGTACACCCAGCGCCGCTGGTCGCGGCTGAACGGCCGCTCCTCGTCGTTGTCGGTGACGATGTACTGGCGCAGCTCGGGGCCGACCGCTTCCAGCAGGAAGCGCAGGTGCCCGACGATCGGATAGTTGCGCAGGATCGCGTGCCGGCGCTGCAGCAGGTCCCACCCCGTCAGCCCGGCCAGGCCCCCGGCGGCCAACGCGGCGATCGCGCGCGGCCTCAAGAATCGAAATTCGTGTAGACGCCCAGCAGGTCGCGGGCCGAGACGATGCCGACCAGCGCGCCGTCGCGTTCCACCAGCACGTGGCGGATGTAGCGGTCCATCATCCGGCCAGCGACCTGGTCGACCGTGGCCTCGGCGTCGCACCACACCAGCTTGGTGCTGGCCACATCGGCGGCCCGCACGTTGGCCGGGTTCTTGCCGCCGGCCATCACCCGGACGATGTCGCGCTCACTGAGCAGCGCGGCGGGCCGCGCCTCGTCGCCGACGACGATGGCCCCCACATCGGCGGTCACCATGGCCCTGGCGACGTCGGCGATCGTGGCGTTGCCGGGTACGCGCGCCACCGGGTCGCCGGTGAGGGTCGAGATCGGGATGGACCCGGGCGAAGAAATGTCAGTCACGCCCACCATGCTCGCCACAGGTGGCGGGCCTTACTAGTGACCTGAGTCCTCAATCCGCGTCCATCCGGCCCTAGCCATCGCGGGGCGCCGGGGTCAGGCTGGCGCACATGGGCTCTGTGGCACGCGAGCGGTGGATGCGGCCCGCCCAGTGGGTGGAGCCGGCCCTGGCCGCGGTGACCGTCGCCGCGCTGACGGCCGGGGGGATCGCCTGGTTGGCCGGCGCTCCGCGGGTTGCCGACGGCTGCTGGATCGCGGGCACGGTGGTGGCGGTGGTTCCCGCGGTGGTGTGGGTGCTGGCCGCGCTGCGCCGGAGGCGTTTCGGGGTGGACCTGATCGCGGTGCTGTCGTTGGTCGGCACGCTGCTGGTGGGCGAGTATCTCGCGGGCGCGTTGATCGCGGTGATGCTGGCCGGTGGGCGGGCGCTAGAGGCCGCGGCCGAACGCCGCGCCTCCCACGATCTGCGGGCGCTGCTCGAACACGCGCCGCGCTTCGCCCGCCGCCGCGCCGGGTCCGCGGTGGAGGTCATCGCGTTGGCGGAGGTGGCGGTCGGCGATGTGCTGGTGGTCCGCCCGGGCGAGGTGGTGCCCGTGGACGGGCGCATCTGCGGTGCGGTGGCGGTGCTGGACGAATCGGTCCTGACCGGCGAACCTCTGCAGGTGGAGCGCGGCGCCGGTGAACCCGTGCGCAGCGGGGCGATCAACGCGGGCAGCGCGTTTGAGATGCACGCCACGGCCACCGCCGCCGACAGCACCTACGCGCAGATCGTCCGCCTCGCCGCGGAGGCCGGGGCGGAGAACGCGCCGGTGGTACGGCTGGCCGACCGGTACGCGGCGTGGTTCTTGCCGTTGACGCTGCTGGTGGCCGGTGGGGCATGGCTGGCCAGCGGGTCAGCGGTGCGGGCGGTGGCGGTGCTGGTGGTGGCGACCCCGTGCCCGCTGTTGCTCGCGGCACCGGTCGCGATCGTGTCCGGGCTGTCGCGGGCGTCGCGGCGCGGCGTGGTGATCCGCGGCGGCGGCGCTTTGGAAAGCCTCGGCCGCGCAACGACTTTGGTGATGGACAAGACCGGCACGCTGACCATGGGGCAGCCCGCCGTCATCGACGTCGCGGCCGCGCCCGGCCGGGATGCGATCGAGATCCTGCGGGCGGCGGCCTCGGTGGATCAGATGTCTGCGCATGTGCTGGCCGAGGCGATCGTCGACGCGGCGCGGGCCCGCGGTCTGCCGCTGTCGCTGCCCACCGAGGTGGTCGAGGAACCCGGCCGCGGTATCAGCGCCACCCTGGACGGTCACCGGGTTCACGTCGGCAAACTCCCGCGGGACTCCGTGAGCCCGGATTGGGCCCGCGCGGTGGTGAACCGCGCCCTGCTGGACGGCGCGGCGATCGCGTGGGTCTGCGTCGACGGGCGGCCGACGGGCGCGGTGTTGCTGCGCGACCCGCTGCGTCGCCACGCCCCGCGCACCGTGCGCCGGTTGCGCGAGGCGGGGCTGACCCGCTTGGTCATGCTGACCGGAGACCGCGCCGAGCCCGCCCGCGAGGCCGCGGCCGTGCTGGGTCTGGACGACGTGTACGCCGAGCAAAGCCCGGCGGACAAGGTGGCCGCCGTGCGCGCCGAGAAGGACCGCGCGGTGACCGTGATGGTCGGCGACGGGGTCAACGACGCACCCGCGTTGGCCGCGGCCAGCATCGGCGTGGCGATGGGGGCCCGCGGTTCCACCGCGTCCTCGGAGGCCGCCGGCATCGTGCTGACCACGGATCGACTGGAGCGGCTGGCCGATGCGATGGACATCGCCCGCTGGTCGCGGCGCATCGCCGTGCAGAGCGCGGTCGTCGGCATGGCCCTGTCGCTGGCCGCGATGGCCGTCGCCGCCCTCGGGTACCTCCCACCGGCCGTCGGTGCACTGGTGCAGGAGGGCATCGACGTCGCCGTGATCCTCAACGCGCTGCGCGCCCTGCGCGGCGATCCGGACCTCGAGGTGGACGTCCCCGCGCCGACCGAGCGGCTGTTGCGGCGCTTCGACGCCGAACACGACGAACTGCGCGGCGCCGTCGATCTGTTGCGGGCCGCCGCCGACCGGTTGGCCGCCGCGGCCGATCCGTCGGCCCTCGAGGCGATCAGCCAGGCGCACGCGGTGCTCACCGAGCGGATCATCCCGCACGAGCGCGCCGAGGAGACGCAGCTCTACCCCGCGCTGGCCCACCCGCTGGGCACCCGCGACGCGACCGCCCCGATGAGCCGCACGCACGCGGAGATCCAACGACTCTCCGACCGGATCGGCGCCCACCTGGCGTTGGCCCACAGCGGCGGGGCGATCCTGCCCGACCAGGTCGACGACCTGCTGGCGTGTCTGTACGGGCTGCACGCCCTGCTACGCCTGCATTTTTTGCAGGAGGAGGAAAGCTACTTCACCCTGGCCGAGGACCAACCCGGCCGCCAACCGCCGAAGAGCCGTCAGGCCTTGGCGCACAGGCTATCCCGCTGACGGCGGTCGTTTCATGACGGTGCCGGGAAGCTCCGCGCCGATCTCGATGTCCTCGTAGTCGCGCCCCTCGCCCCCGCGGCCACCCTTGCCGCCCAGCGGCGGCCGCACCGGGACCATCGGGAGACCCGGCGGCTGGGACGCACCCGGCGGAAGTGCGGACACCGCGGAGGCGAGTTGCACCGGCGGCTGGGCGCCGGGCAACATGCCCACCACGGCGGGCGGCATGCTCAGCTTGCCCACCAACACGGAAACGCCCAGCGCGCCGCGGGGCGCGAACGCCCCGGCGCCGAGTGCGTTTGCGAGGGTGGCATTCGCTGACGCCAGGGACGCCCCGCCCTCCGCCAGGCCCTGCATGATGTCGGAGCCGACGCTTTGCAGCGCTTGCGCCGCGGTGAGTTGCGCGAGGTAGCTGAGCAGGTTGACGGGAAAACCGCCGGCGATGAACTGGTCGCCCCAGGTGCTGAAATAGCCGAACCAGCCGCTGTTGGGGTCGAAGGGGGTGACGCCGAGCGTGTCAAGTGTCGACCCCGTGTTGGTCGAGGCCAGGGCGTTGGCGGCGGGCATGATGTTGGCCTGGGTGGTGACGCCCGAGGGGTTGGCGACGGGCGGCGGTGACGAGAACTTTGACAGCTTGACGGCGTTCAGCGAGGTGGCGCCGTAGCGGTACATCGCCGCCGAGTTGTTCACCCACATGGCGTTGTACTCGGCTTCAGTTTCGGCGATCGCCGGGGCGTTGATTCCGAAGAAGTTGGTGGCCAGCAGCAGCGCCAAGCGCGCCCGGTTGGCGGCCACGACGGAGGGATGCACCACCGTCCAGTGCGTCAATTCGAATGCCGCAGTTACTGTTTCGACCGATGCGGCGATTTCCTCGCACTGTGCCGCGGTGGTGCGCAACCAGGCGAGGTAGGGCTCGAACGCCTGGGCCATCGCCACCGCGGAAGGGCCGGTCCAGGTCGCGGCGAGCGACGCCAGCTCGGCGGTATAGCTGGTTGCGGCGGCCTCCAATTCGGCGCTGAGCTCCTGCCACGCGCCGGCGGCATCGATCATCGACCAGGCGCCTGGTCCGGAGTGGATCAGCGCCGATGTGACCTCGGGCGGCAGCAGCCCGAAATCGATCACGTTTCGCCCCGCGAGACGGGCGCGCTCGCGCGACAGTTGATTTGCGCCGCCGTCGACCTATCCGGCCGCGAAATCCTGCTTCCGGAGTGGTGAGGAACCATCGTCGCCCCTCATCCACCGCTGGGCGGTCGGTGTATCACCTTCTTCGGAAGTTCCGCCCCGTATTCGAGGTCCTCGAACTTCTGCTGCTTGCGCTTGCGCCAACCGCTGCCCGCCGAGCTGCCCGGTGGCACCGGCATCATCGGCACCAGCGGCATGCCGGAAAGCCCGGGTTCGGCCGGCAGGGGCGACACCGAAGATGCCAGCTGCACCGGGGTTTGCGTCGCCGGCAGCAGTCCCACCACCGCGGGCGGGGCGGTCAGCTTGCCCAGCGAAACCCCGACACCCATCGCCGCCGCTGGCGCGCCCCCCGGCGCGGCCGAGACGGCGCCGGCCAGCCTGGTGATCGACGCCGCCAGCGCCCCCTCGCCCTCCGAGAGCCCCAGGCCGATGTCGCTGCCCACGCCCTGCAGCGCCTGGGCCGAGGTGTTCTGCGCCAGGTAGCTGAGCAGGTTGACCGGGAAACCGGACGAGATGAACTGGTTGCCCCAGGTGCTCCAATAGCTGAACCAACCAGCGTTGGGGTCGAAGGGGGTGACCCCGAGCTGGTCGATGGTGTTCGCCGTGGAGCCCGCGGAGTTGAGCAGAGCATTGGACACCGTCGCCTGTTGGTTGACCGGCCCCGCCTGGTTGGTGATGGTGAGCGGCGAATTGAATTGCGACAGCGACCCGGTCGCTTGCGACGATGCCGCCTGATAGCGAGTCATGGCCGCCGAGTTGTTCGCCCACATCGTCTGGTATTCGTCTTGTGTCGCTGCGATCGCCGCCGTGTTCTGCCCGAACCGGTTGGTGGCCAGCAGTTGCGCCAGCCGGGTCCGGTTGGCGGCCACCACCGAGGGATGCACCACCGAGGCCTGAACGTCACCGAACGCCAACGCCGCGGCTTCGGCCGAGGCGGCCATTTGCTGGGCCTGTTGCGCGGTCCCGCGGAGCCACAACAGGTAGGGCTGCACGGCCTGCAGCATGGCCATCGCCGACGGGCCGTCCCAGGACTCGATGAGCGACGACAACGACGAGGCGTAGCCGGATACCGTGTTCTCCAGCTCGACGGCCAAACTCTGCCACGCGGCGGCAGCCTCGATCAGCGAACCCACTCCGGGACCGGAGTGGATCAGCGTCGAGGTCACCTCGGGTGGCGCGAATAGGTCCATCACATCTCACATTGTCCTTGCCGAGTACGCGGCCGGAAAGTTTCGTTTACGAGGTTGCAAAGAGCCCGGAAACATTACGCATTCACCCCCTACGGGCGACGCTCGAATCCTTCCCAGTCGAGTCCCGGACCTGACGAACGATATACCCCTGGCGTTAGGGTAACCAAAGCGTTGGGCCGCGTCGGCTTTTTGACGGCAGTCGGCACGGCCAGCAAACGGCTCGCTCAGACGGTCACCGACGTCCCGCGGGGCACCTCGACGATGCGGTCGGCCATCTCGCGGCGCTGCATCTCCCGCGTGAAGTCGGCCAGCGGCGACGCGAAGACCCCGTAGTCGTCGAAATGCACCGGAATGGCCTTCGGCAAGGCCAGCAGCGCCACCAGCTCCGCGCCCTGGCGGCCATCCATGGTTACGGTCAGGCCGAACGGAAGCCGCGGCCCGGCCGGCAGGCGGGTCCCGCCGAGGTGCAGCACGCCCGCGTCGATGGGGTCGAACCGGGCCGGAATCTCTTTGAGTTCCGGGCCACTCACGCCTACAAGCCGGGCAGGCAGATGGGAGCTCCGTAGCAGGGCGGCGGGCCCAGCGGCCGGCGGGGAGCATCTCCCTCCCAGACGAATTGGCCGACGTTGCCCATGCCCCCAACGGGGACCCAGTACCAGTGGTGGCAGACACCCATGTCCCACCGGACGTCCGGCATCGGCAACGGTTGGCCCGGGCACCAGTCGTGCGGGACCGTGAAGTTGTCCAGGGGCACCGGGGGAATGAATTGTGGGGCGACACCGGTTTCCGCCCGGGCGGCGCCCGCGGCCAGCCCCAGACCGGCCAGCGCCAGGCCACCCGCCAGCAGCGCCCCGGTGATGGCCTTGCTGATCGTGCGATTGTTCGACATTGCCCCGCGCCTTTCCTCGACGCCGCGATGCTGAGGATCAGTATCCGCTTGCGCTATGCGATCCAGCAGACAATGAACGGTTCGCTACCGATCCCAGAAATGGCGCCGGTCTTCACGCGGGATTCAGAACGGTGGCGGCGTCGGCTTCGGGCTGCTAACCAGAAGGTGACAATGCGAGAAGGGGAATCTCGCGGCCTCCGGCGGAGGATTCGTATTGCTCGTAGCCGGGGTTCCATTGCTTGGCAAGCGCCCAGAGCCGTTCACGTTCTGGCCCGGTGACTTCCTCACTGACGAAGCGCCCTTGGAAACCACCGCCGAGAAGCGTCACGATCGGATCAGCCTTCACGTTGTGATACCAGGCGGGATGTCGGGCGCCACCGTAGTTCGATGCGACGAGGATCACGCGGTCGCCGTCGCTGAAGTAAATCAACGGTGTGGTCCGCCGGACTCCCGACTTGGCACCCGTACACGTCAATAAGACAGAGCGAGGGAAGGTACCCATCGAACTCACTCGCCCGCGCGTGAGCCGCATCAGTCCGGGATCGACGTGTGGCGAAATATGCCGGAGAAACCACTGCCCTGGCGATGACACCGCGAACTTGCCAACCATGCGCTTAGCGAGACTGCCCGCCAAGCTGTCGGCGACCGGGTCCACGCGCGGTATCGGCATTGCGTGATCGTAGCGGTGCCTATGTCGAACGGCTGGGGGCCCGCACGATGCCAGCAAGGCGCCTCAGCCATCGCCCAATTGATCAGGGCGAGAAGCGTTCACTCGTTGACCGGCCGTCAGAAGGGCGGCGGGTCCTCCTCGTCGTCGGGAGGTGGCGCCAGCGCGAAATAGTCTCCCGGGGACGGTTTTCGGGTCAGACGGGCGTCGCGGTTGTGGCGGCGTTCGGTGGCGATGCGGGTGGCGCGGTTCTGGTTGCGGGTGCGGCGTCGTCGGGGCATCATCGCGGTGCGCTGGGTGCAGTAGTGCGGGTCGGGGTCGGCTTCGGGGGCCGCGCTGGCGCCGGTGGCGCGGCACAGGCTGAGGAACAGCAGCGCGCTGCCCGGGGTGGTGTGACATAGGTGCGCCCGGCCGGGGAGGTCAAAATCAGCGTCGCGTAGGGCAGCTGCTGTTCGTGCCAGCTCCAAACGTCTTCACCAAATGATGGCACCGGATTGCTAAAGAACGTTCTAACCCGTCCGGCTGGACCTGCCTGCACGCCTGGAAAGTGGCGCCGCGAACCGCACGCCAACTCCGCCCGATCACAGCGAAATGAGCCGTACGCGCCAAACGCCGACGCCGGATCTGATAGGCACCACATAAACCTGTACTAGCCCGGGCTGGCCAGGCCCGTTGAGGGAGGCGATTCATGGCACTGCTTTCTCGCGGACATGCCGGT
Organism: Mycobacterium sp. SMC-2; assembly: GCF_025263485.1. NCBI lineage: Bacteria > Bacillati > Actinomycetota > Actinomycetes > Mycobacteriales > Mycobacteriaceae > Mycobacterium > Mycobacterium sp. SMC-2. The sequence goes on along the minus strand of NZ_CP079863.1, from coordinate 1,862,207 downwards.
GCAGCGCTCGCGCTCGTCGGGGCAGTAGCGCTACTGGTGGGCGCCGCGGGTTCGGCGGCCGCCGGACCGAACGTCACCCAGATCACGCCTTTCACCTCGCCCTCAGGCAACATCGGCTGCCAGATCGACCCAGTGATGGTCCGGTGTGACATCACCGAGCACACCTGGTCGGCACCCCCCCCGGCCCGCCGACTGTCCGAGCGTCACCGGTTACGGGCAGGGCCTCACACTGCGTGCAGGCGGCCCCGCACGATTCGTGTGTGCCGGAGACACCGCGATGACCCAGGGCAACCCGCTGGCCTACGGGGACTCGATCACTGCGGGAGCGCTGCGCTGCGACAGTGCCGAATCGGGCATCACGTGCCGGGACGTCGGGACCGGTCACGGCTTCACGATCGCTCGCCAGTCCTACGACCTGTTCTGAGTGACAGGCCGGGCTGGACCTACTAGTGCAGCCCGGCGCGCAGCGCCCAAAGGCCGCGGTCGACCGCTTCGGCAGCGACGGGCAGGACGCTGGCGAAGCTGATGAAGCCCGCATAGCGTCTCTTCCAACAGCCCGTACATCAGGTAGCGCAGCAGCGCGGTCTCCGAGTCGCCGGCCCGATCCGGAACGCGCATGCGCCGACGCGGCCGGCATCGGCGAAGCTAGGGCACCGGCCTGTCGCTGACGAATTCGCGGCGGGCGCCCGTCACGGGGTCGTCGAACTCGAGGCGCTGCGCCAGCAACCGCAGCGGCGTGTTGAAGTCGTCGGCAGCCACGTCGATGACGTTGGGGTACAACGGATCACCGTCGATGGGCACCCCAAGCGAGGCCATGTGCACGCGCAGCTGGTGGGTGCGTCCGGTGCGCGGGGTCAGCCGGTACAGCCCGTCCGGGGAAACAAGTTCCACCAGCGTCTCCGCGTTCGGCGCTCCCGGTTCGCAGGCGGCCTGCAAAACGCCGCGCCGCTTGACGATCCGGCTGCGCACCACGCGCGGCAACACCAGGGCCGGATCGACGGCGGCGCGCGCCAGATATGTCTTGCGCACCAAGCCCCGCGAGAACAGCGTCTGGTATGCGCCGCGCACCTCGCGGCGGGCCGTGAAGACCAGCACCCCGGCGGTCAGCCGGTCGAGCCGATGAGCCGGGCTCAGCTCCGGCAGCCCAAGTTCCCGGCGCAGCCGCACCAGCGCCGTCTGCGCCACGTGCCGGCCCCGGGGCATGGTGGCCAGGAAGTGCGGCTTGTCGACCACCACGATGTCCGCGTCGCGGTGAAGCACCGGGATGTCAAAAGGGACGGAAACCTCTTCCGGCAGTTCGCGATAGAGGTAGACGCTGGCACCGGCCGGCAGCACCGTGGCCTCGTCGACCACCGCGCCGCCGGCGTCCACCACCTCCCCGGCCAGCACCTTCGACCGCGCCGGCGCGCCGAACCGGGCGGTCAGCTCGGCCAAAACCGGCCCCCCGCGCAGCCGCACCCGCGCCGGGCCGAGCCCGTCGCGAACGGGAAGCGGCGCCGGCCTCACCACACGCTCAATTCAAAGGCACCGGCTCGAGAATCTCGGCGCGCGCCTCCGGGGCGCTCGCCCGCAATTCGTCCGCCGACACGTCGTCGGGCTGGGCCTGGGACAGGATCTCGGCCTCCACCCGCGCGCAGTAGTTGGCAACCTCGCGCTCGACGTCCCCCGCCGACCAGCCGAGCACCGGAGCCACCACGTCGGCCACCTCGCGGGCGCAGTCGACGCCGCGGTGCGAGTACTCGATGGAGATCCGCATCCGGCGGGCCAGGATGTCCTCCAGGTGCAGCGCCCCCTCCGCCGTCACGGCGTACAGCGCCTCCACCTTCAGGTAGCCCGGCGCCTCCTTGATCGGGCTGAGCAGGTCGGCGTTTCCGGCCGCCAGGCCCAGCACGTCGCCGATCAGCGAACCGTAGCGGTCCAGCAGGTGCCGAACTCGGTACGGATGCAAACCCTGAAGGGCGGCAACGTGTTCCGCCTGATTGACCAGCGCGAAGTAACCGTCGGCGCCCAGCAGGCTGACCTTTTCGGTGATCGAGGGCGCCACCCGGGCCGGGATGAACTGCGCCGCGGCGTCGATCGCGTCGGCGGCCATCACCCGATAGGTGGTGTACTTGCCGCCGGCGATCGCCACCAGGCCCGGGGCGGGCACCGCCACGGCGTGCTCCCGGGACAGCTTGGAGGTCTCCTCGCTCTCGCCGGCCAGCAGCGGCCGCAGCCCGGCGTACACCCCGTCGATGTCGGCATGGGTCAGCGGGATGGCCAGCACGGTGTTGACGGTCTGCAGGATGTAGTCGATGTCGGCCTTGGTGGCCGCGGGGTGGGCCAGGTCCAGATCCCAGTCGGTGTCGGTAGTGCCGATGATCCAGTGGCTGCCCCACGGGATGACGAACATCACCGATTTCTCGGTGCGCAGGATGATGGCGACGTCGCTGACGATGCGGTCGCGCGGCACCACCACGTGCACGCCCTTGGAGGCGCGCACCTGAAACCGCCCGCGCTGCTTGGACAACGCCTGGATCTCGTCGGTCCATACCCCGGTCGCGTTGACCACGACGTGGCCGCGGACTTCCGTGACGGCGCCGTCCTCGGAGTCGCGGACCCGCACGCCGGTCACCCGATCGCCCTCGCGCAGCAAGGCGACCACCTGAGAGGAGGTTCGCACCACGGCGCCGTAGTGGGCGGCGGTGCGTGCGACGGTCATGGTGTGCCGGGCGTCGTCGACGACGGTGTCGTAGTAGCGGATGCCGCCGATCAACGCGCTGCGCTTGAGGCCAGGGCTCAACCGCAGTGCACCGGCCCGGGTCAGATGCTTTTGCGCGGGAACGGATTTCGCACCACCCATCCGGTCGTAGAGGAAGATGCCCGCCGCGACGTAGGGCCGTTCCCACACGCGGTTGGTCAGCGGGAACAAGAACGGCATCGGCTTGACCAGATGCGGCGCCAGGGTGGTCAGCGAGAGCTCGCGCTCGTAGAGCGCCTCGCGCACCAGCCCGAATTCCAGCTGTTCGAGGTAGCGCAGCCCGCCGTGGAACATCTTCGACGAGCGGCTCGACGTGCCCGACGCGAAATCGCGCGCCTCCACCAGCGCTACCTTGAGCCCTCGGGTGGCGGCGTCCAGCGCGCAGCCGGAGCCCACCACTCCGCCCCCGATGACGACGACGTCGAACTGCTCGGTGCCCAGCCGCTCCCAGGCCACCTCGCGATGCTGGGGTCCCAGCACGGACACCGGCGCGCCCAACTCGCTGGGCACGTGGATCGGATCGGTCACGGCAGAGGACTCCTCAGGTGTCGAACCAAGGCTAGTCGAGATCGTCGTGCGCCATCAGCCGACGAGCGGCCTCGGTTATCGATCCCGACAACGACGGGTAAACGGCGAGCGTCTGGGCCAGCTCGTTGACGGTGATCCGGTTTTGGACGGCCACGGCGATGGGCAGGATAAGCTCGGAGGCGATCGGGGCCACCACCACGCCGCCGATCACCACGCCGGTGGACTTGCGGCAGAACATCTTCACGAAACCCTGTCGCAGACCCGACATCTTGGCCCGCGCGTTGGTCCGCAGCGGCAGCATGATCGTGCGGGCCGGCACCGAACCGTCGTCGATCATCGTCTGCGGCACGCCGACGGCCGCGATCTCGGGCCGGGTGAACACCGTCGCCGCCACCGTGCGCAACCGGATCGGGCTGACGCCCTCGCCCAGCGCGTGGTACATCGCGATCCGGCCCTGCATGGCGGCCACCGAGGCCAGCGGCAGCAGGCCGGTGCAGTCTCCGGCGGCGTAGATGCCGGCCACCGAGGTCCGCGACACCCGGTCCACGGTCAAATAGCCGCCGCGGCCCAGCTCGATGCCCACCCGGTCCAGCCCGAGGCCGCCGGTGTTGGGCACCGACCCGATGGTCATCAGGGCGTGGCTGCCCTCGACGGTGCGCCCGTCGGCCAGGGTGACCAGCACGCCGTGGTCTGTGCGGGTGACCGACTGGGCGCGGGCGTTCTTGACCAACTCGACGCCGCGCTCGGAGAACGCCTCCTCCAGGACCAGCGCGGCGTCGGCGTCCTCGTAGGGCAGCACGCGGTCCCGGCTGGCGACCACCGTCACCGGCACGCCCAGCTCGGTGTAGGCGTGCACGAACTCGGCGCCGGTGACGCCCGATCCGACCACGACGAGGCGTTCGGGCAGCGCCTCGAGGTTGTAGAGCTGCCGCCAGGTCAGGATGCGCTCGCCGTCGGGCCGGGCCGACGGCAGGATCCGCGGGCTGGCGCCGGTCGCGATCAGCACGACGTCGGCCTCGTACTCGCTGACGGTGCCGTCGGCCGCGGTCGCCCTGACGCGGTGGCAGGCCAGCCCGGGCGTGGGGTCGATCAGCTCGGCGCGCCCGGCGACCACGTGCACACCCATGCCGAGCAGCTGTTCGGTGATGTCGGCCGACTGCTCCGTGGCGAGTTGCTTGACCCGGGCGTGAATCTGCGGCAGCGAGATCTTGGCGTCGTCGAGGTCGATGTCGAACCCCAGCCGCGGCGCGCGGCGCAACTCGGTGCGCAGCCAGGTCGAGGCGATGAACGTCTTGGACGGCACGCAGTCATCCAGCACGGCCGCGCCGCCGATCCCGTCGGAGTCGATCACGGTGACGTGGGTGGTGTCGGGGTGTGAGGTGGCGGCCACCAGCGCGGCTTCGTAACCGGCCGGGCCGCCACCGAGGATCACGATGCGGGTCGCCACAGCCCCAACCTAGCCGGGGAACCTGGCACCGTGCAGCGCGGCGACGATGCGCACGGCGGCGGGGGCGACGTCTAAGATTTCCCCGTGCCGCTCTACGCCGCCTACGGGTCGAACATGGATCCCGAGCAGATGCTCAAGCGCGCACCCCATTCGCCGATGGCCGGAACCGGCTGGCTGCACGGCTGGCGGTTGACGTTCGGGGGCGAGGACATCGGCTGGGAAGGCGCGCTGGCCACCGTCGTCGAAGACCCGACTTCCAAGGTGTTCGTGGTCCTCTACGACATGACCCCGGCCGACGAGAAGAACCTCGACCGGTGGGAGGGCTCGGAGTTCGGCGTCCACAAGAAGATCCGGTGCCGGGTGGAGCGCATCTCGTCGGACACCAGCACCGACCCCGTGCTCGCGTGGCTGTATGTGCTCGACGCCTGGGAGGGCGGCCTGCCCTCGGCCCGGTACCTGGGAGTGATGGCCGATGCGGCCGAAATCGCCGGAGCGCCAGCCGATTACGTGCACAACCTGCGGACTCGGCCCGCCCATAACGTCGGCCCGGGCACGGGGTGACGTTTCTCCCGCGAGCGACCGTGTTTGTACGGCGACACGCCGCATAGCGCGGCAATTTGCGGACGCTCACGCCGCCCGGGCATGCTCCAATCGCCGCTCGATGCGAGCGACGAGTTCGCGAGGCCGGCACCTCACGTCCTCGGCGATGATCGGCACGACCACCCAGCCCAAGTCCTGCAACACCCCGCCGCGCCGACGGTCACGACGGAAAGCCTCCGGCCCGCTGTGCCAGTCGACGCCGTCGTACTCGGCCGCGACGCGGTACTCGGGCCAGGCGAAGTCGAGCCGCCAGACGTTTCCCTTTAGGTCCACGACCTCGTACTGCAGTACCGGCTCGGGTAACCCGCCGTCGATCATGACCAACCGCGCCTCGCTCTCCATCGGCGACTCGGCCAGCGCGGAAGCCAACGGCAGCAACTCGCGTATGTTGACGACGCCGCGGCGCCCGGACTGCAGCGTGAGCATCCGTCTCATCTCGTCGCGGCCGCACCTTCCGCTGCGCAGCGCCGCATCCAGCGTGGCCAGGGCTCGCGGCCGGCGCAGGCTGCGGGCGACCTCTATCGCCGTCCACGCGGGCGCGGTAGCCGGCCGTCCGCCGACCGTGGTCAGTGGTGCGCCGTCCCGCCGATGCACCACCAGGCCGTCGGCCGATCGCAACCGCCGGCCATCAGGCTCGACGACGTGCAGATCGGGCGTCGCCTCCGTGTCGAAACCGTAGACTGCCGCGGCTGTACCCATGCAAGCTGCGACGCTCGTGCCGGTGGCCAGGTCAAGCCCGCGAAGTTGCAGGGCAGTTGTGAGTCGGCCCCGGCCGTAGATGCCATGCCAAACCTTATGTAGGGCACCGGCATTCACGTGTGCCTCCAGGCCGCGGCGGGAAAGGAACCGCAAGGCCTGGGCGGATGTGACGACTCCGCCCTGCGCGTCGAGCAGCATGCTGAGCTCTGGGTGCATGCCGGCCATGCTGGGCGTGCGAAGTGACGCCGACAATTCACCCTGCCGAGCGTCCGCAAACTGCCGCGCTATGCGGCGTGTCGCCGTACAAACACGGTCGCTCGCGGGAGCTAGAACAAAGCCGACTGTTCGACGATGTTGACCATCACGCGCAGGCCGATCGCCAGGGCCCGCTCGTCGAGGTCGAACGTCGGCTGGTGCAGATCGAGCTGCGGCCCCTGGCCCGACCAGACGCCCAAGCGCGCCATCGCGCCGGGAACCTCCTCGAGGTACCAGGAGAAGTCCTCACCCCCGCCCGACTGGCGGGTGTCGGCCAGCGCGTCGGGGCCGATGGCCTCGATCGCGTGGGTCAGGATGCGTGTCGAGACGTCCTCGTTGACCACCGGCGGCACGCCGCGCCGGTACTGCAGCGTGTGTTCGATGCCCAGCGGCGCCAGCAGCGCCGACACCGCCTCCCGGATGATCTCCTCGAGCCCGACCCAGGTCTGCCGGCTCGCGGTGCGGACCGTGCCGCCCAGCACCCCGGTCTGCGGGATGGCGTTGGCGGCCACCCCGGCGTTGACCGCACCCCACACCAGCACGGTGCCGTTGCGCGGGTCGATGCGGCGCGACAGCACCCCGGGCAGCCCGGTGATCAGCGTGCCGAGGCCGTAGACCAGGTCGGCGGTCAGGTGCGGCCGCGACGTGTGGCCACCGGGTGAGTACAGGGTGATCTCGATCTGGTCGGCCGCCGAGGTGATGGGGCCGTGCCGGACCGCGATCTGGCCGACCTCGAGCCGGGGGTCGCAGTGCAGGGCGAAGATCCGTGACACCCCGGTGATCGCGCCGGCGGCGATGGCGTCGATCGCGCCGCCGGGCATCAGCTCCTCGGCGGCCTGGAAGATCAGCCGCACCCCGACCGGCAGCTCCGGCACCGACGCCAGGGTCAGCGCGGTGCCGAGCAGGATCGCGGTGTGGGCGTCGTGGCCGCACGCGTGCGCGACGTTGGGCATGGTCGACGTGTAGGGCGCGCCGGTCCGCTCGGCCATGGGCAGCGCGTCCATGTCGGCCCGCAGCGCGATCCTCGGCTCCTGCTCGGGGCCGAGGTCGCAGACCAGTCCGGTGCCCCCGGGCAGCACCTTGGGGTTGAGCCCCGCGTCGGCCAACCGCTCGGCGACGAACTGGGTGGTGGCGTACTCCTGGCGGCCCAGCTCGGGGTAGCGGTGGATGTGCCGGCGCCACTCGACCAGGTCGTCGTGGTGTGCGGCCAGCCAGGAGGTGGCGGCGTCGGCGAGGCTCATGCGTGCGCCCGCCGCTCGTGCGCGGCCATGACGCGGTCGCGTTCGGCGGGCGTCTGGGCCAGCTGAACCACCGTGCGGGCCAGCATGATCGCGCCCTCGACGACAGCGCGGTCGGCGCTGGGGCCGGCGGCGGCGGTGGTGAACGCGCGCTGGTGCACCATGGCCCCGCCGGCCTCGATCCCGACGACCGGGTGGATTCCCGGCAGCAGCTGCGTCACGTTGCCCATGTCGGTGCTGCCCATGGGCAGCGCCTCCTCGAACTCGCGGCCCAACGGGTCGCGACCGAGCCGGCGCATCTCCTCGCGAAAGATGTCGGCGAGCCATTGGTCGGGCGTGAGTTCGTCGTACGCGGGTGCCGGGTTCTCGATGTCGTATTCGCAGCCGGTGGCCAGCGCACCCGCGGCGAAGCACGCGTACATCCTGCCCTCCAGCTGTTTCAGCGAATCCGATTCGAGCGCCCGCATCGCGTACTGCAGCGTCGCGTGCCCCGGGATAACGTTGACCGCCTGCCCGCCGTCGGTGACGATCCCGTGCACCAGTTGGCCCGGGGCCAGTTGCTGCCGCAACACCCCGATGGCCACCTGCGCGACGGTCACGGCGTCGGCGGCATTGATCCCCTGATGCGGCGCGACGGCGGCATGGGATTCCTTGCCACGGTAGTGCACGGTCGCTTCCGACAGGGCCAGCGAGCGGGCCGCGGCGATGTCGACGGGCCCGGGATGCAGCATCACGGCCGCCGCGACGTCGTCGAAGACGCCGGCCCGCAGCAGCAGCACCTTGCCGCCGCCCGCCTCCTCGGCGGGGGTACCGATCAGCGCCACCCGCAGGCCCAGGTCGTCGGCGACCTCGGCGAGCGCCAGCGCGGCGCCCACCGCCGACGCGGCGATGATGTTGTGCCCGCAGGCGTGCCCGATCTCGGGCAGCGCGTCGTATTCGGCGCACACCCCGACGGTCAGCGGCCCGCTGCCGAAGTCGGCGCGGAAGGCGGTGTCCAGCCCCCCGGCGGACGCGGTGATCTCGAAACCGCGCTCGGCGACCAGCGTCTGGGCCTTTGCGCAACTGCGATGCTCGGCGAACGCCAGCTCGGGCTCGGCGTGGATGGCGTGGGACAGCTCAACCAGATCGGAGCCACGTCGCCGCACGACATCCTCGACCCTGTCTGAGGGGTTGTCCAATGCGGTGGTGGGCATTCTCGCAGTATCCCACCGCGACCTTAGGGCCCGGGCTACACCAGCCGGGCGACGAATCCCGCCGCCTGTCCGGGGTAGGGCGGCACGCCGTAATCGTGGTGCGCATCCCGGTCGCGACCGCCGACGACGCACACCGGATCACCGGGGACGCAGATGTCGATGGCGCGGCCGGCGAACAGACCCGTCGTCGACAGCGGCGTGTTGAAGCGGTTGCCGGGGTTGCCGAAAACCGCGACCGCCACGACCTTGTTGGCCAGGCCGGGATCCAGCGCCGGCGCCGATCCGAAGTTGCCGATGCGCTCGCCCAGCGGCGGCACCCCGGCCAGCATCGACACCGCGGCGGCGCCCTGCGAGAAGCCGCCGAGCACCAGCTTCGTCGCCGGGCACTGGTCGGCCATCTGCGCGATGTGGTCGCGCGCGTCGTTGGCGGCGTCAGCGGTTTGCAGGAAGTTGTAGCTGGCCGGATAGTTCACCGCGTAGGCGTCGACGCTGCGCGAGCCGAGGGCCGGCTGCAGCGCGGCGAGCAGCGCATCCCCCGCGACCCCGAGGCCGGGCGGCTCGGCGGTGCCGCGGGCGAAGATGAGTTGCACATCGGGGCATCCCTCGGCCCGCGAAGTCGCCACCGGACCACCCGTGATCGAAAAAAGCGACACCGCAACGGCGACGGCCACGCCGACAACCGGCGACCTACGAAGTTTCATGCGGCAGATTTTCACATATTCCGGCAGGCACCACCGCGGCGCTAAGCTCGCCGACTGTGAACGACCCCGAACCCGGCGAGCTGGCGCGGCTGGCGGCGCGGGTCATCGGGCAGCGCACCGGCGTGCCCGAGCACGACGTCGCGATCGTGCTCGGATCGGGATGGCGCCCGGCGGCCGACGCCCTCGGCCCCCCGACCGCCGTGCTACCGCAGGCCGACGTGCCCGGGTTCGCGGCGCCGACCGCCGTCGGGCATACCGGCGAGCTGATGTCGGCGCGCGTCGGCGAGCGCCGGGTGCTGGTGCTGGTCGGCCGGGTGCACGCCTACGAGGGCCATGACCTGTGCCACGTGGTGCATCCGGTGCGGGCGGCGTGCGCCGCGGGGGCGCGCGTCGTCGTGCTCACCAATGCGGCAGGCGGCCTGCGGCCCGACCTGGCGGTCGGCCAGCCGGTGCTGATCAGCGACCACCTCAACCTGACCGCGCGCTCGCCGTTGGTCGGGCCGCAGTTCGTGGACCTGACCGACGCCTACGCGCCGCGGCTGCGGGACCTCGCCCGCCGGGTCGACCCGGGGCTGACCGAGGGCGTCTACGCCGGCCTGTCGGGGCCGCATTACGAGACGCCCGCCGAGGTGCGCATGCTGCGGGCGCTGGGCGCCGACCTGGTCGGCATGTCGACCGTGCACGAGACCATCGCGGCCCGGGCGGCCGGCGCCGAGGTGCTGGGGGTGTCGCTGGTGACCAACCTGGCCGCCGGGATCAGCGGTGCGCCGCTGAGCCACGCCGAGGTGCTCGCCGCCGGAGCCGCGTCGGCAAGCCGGATGGGCGCGCTGCTGGCGAGCGTCGTCGCCAGGTTGTAGCGCACATGACGCCCGAAGAGTGGATCGCGCACGATCCCGACCCGGCGACGGCCGCCGAACTGGCCGCCTGCGGTCCCGACGAGCTGGCGGCGCGATTCGCCCAGCCGCTCAGGTTCGGCACCGCGGGCCTGCGCGGTCCGGTGCGCGGCGGGCCCGACGCCATGAACGTCGCGGTGGTGTCGCGCGCCACCTGGGCGGTGGCGCAGGTGCTGGCCGCGCGCGGCCTGGCCGGCTCGCCGGTGATCGTCGGGCGCGACTCCCGGCACGGTTCCGCCGTTTTCGCCACGATCACCGCTGAAGTGCTTGCCGCGCATGGCTTTTCGGTGATTTTGCTGCCCGGGCCGGTGCCGACGCCGGTGGTGGCGTTCGCCGTGCGTCACACCGGTGCCGCCGCAGGGATACAGATCACCGCGTCGCACAACCCGAAGACCGACAACGGCTACAAGGTCTACGCCGACGGCGGCATCCAGATCGTCTCGCCCACCGATCGCGAGATCGAGGCCGCGATGGCCGCCGCTCCCCCGGCCGACGAAATCGACCGCGCGCCGGTGGATCCCGCGGTCACCGATCTGGTGGAGCGTTACATCGCGCGGGCCGCGGGGGTGCGGCGAGGCACCGGTTCGGTGCGGGTGGCCCTGACGCCGCTGCACGGGGTGGGCGGCGCCGTGGCCGTGGAGGCATTGCAGCGCGCGGGCTTTGGCCAGGTGCACACCGTCGGAGCGCAGTTCGCACCGGACCCCGACTTCCCCACCGTCGCCTTCCCCAACCCCGAGGAACCCGGCGCCACCGACGCGCTGCTCGCCCTGGCCGCCGACGTCACGGCCGACGTCGCGATCGCGCTGGATCCCGACGCCGACCGGTGCGCGGTCGGCATCCCCACCGGGTCGGGGTGGCGGATACTGTCCGGAGATGAAACTGGTTGGCTGCTAGGCGATTACATCTTGGGGCGGATCGCCGACCCTCGGACGGCGGTGGTGGCCAGCACCGTGGTGTCGTCGCGGATGCTGGCGGCGATCGCGCGTGACCACAAAGCCACCCACGTCGAAACCCTCACCGGATTCAAGTGGCTGGCGCGCGCCGACGCCGACGTGCCCGGCGGCACCCTGGTCTACGCCTACGAGGAGGCGATCGGGCACTGCGTCGACCCGGACGCCGTGCGCGACAAGGACGGCATCAGCGCCGCGGTGCTGGTGTGCGATCTCGTTGCCGCGCTGAGGGACCAGGGCCGCTCGGTGGCCGGCGCGCTCGATGATCTGGCGCGGCGGTACGGCGTACACGATGTCGCGGCGGTGTCGCGCCGGGTTGCCGACACCGCCGAGGCCGCCGAACTGATGCGTCGGCTGCGGGAGACACCACCGGCGGCGCTGGCCGGGTTCGGCGCAACCGTCACCGACATCACCGACGCGCTGATCTTCACCGGCGGTGACGACGAGACTTCGGTCAGGCTGGTGGTGCGGCCGTCCGGGACCGAGCCGAAGCTGAAGTGCTACATGGAGGTTCGTTGCGCGGTGGCCGGTGGCCTCGACGATGCCCGGCGGCGGGCCGGCGCGCTGCGCGACGAGCTGGTGTCCACAGCACGCAGCTTATAGGGGCTAGCGGGGCCCGTATTGGCGGTCGCCCGCATCGCCGAGACCCGGGACGATGTAGGCGTTCTCGTTGAGCCCGTCGTCGAGCGCCACGGTGAACAGATGCGCCCCGGGCACCGTTTTCTCAAGCGCGGCAACGCCTTCGGGCGCGGCCACCGCGCATAGCACCGTGATGTCGTCGGCCCCGCGCTCGAGCAGCAGCCCGACGGTGTGCTTCAACGAGCCGCCGGTGGCCAGCATCGGATCCAGCACCAGCACCGGCAGGCCGGCCAACTCGTCGGGCAGCGACTCGAAATACCCGGTCGCCTGATGGGTTTCCTCGTTGCGGGCCACGCCGACGAATCCGACCCGCGCGTGCGGCAACAATGCGAGGGCCTGATCGACCATGCCCAGCCCGGCCCGCAGCACCGGCACCAGCAGGGGCGGGTTGGCCAGCCGCACCCCGAGCGTCTCGGCCACCGGCGTGCGGATCGGGAACGTCTCGCGGGGCGCGTCGCGGGTGGCCTCGTAGACCAGCATCGCGGTCACGTCACGCAGCGCCGCCCGGAATCCGTCGCTGCCGGTGCGTTCGTCACGCATCGTCGTCAGCCGGGCCACCGCCAGCGGGTGATCGACGACGCGCACCTCCACGGTGTTCGACCCTATATAACGATCCGGCCGCATTTGGTTAACGCCCCGCGGAAACCGCCCGCGTCGGCGCCGTCGGCGCGCCACCCCCGCCCCTATGCTCCGGTGGTGCCGGGCGGAATCACGGGTTCAACAGGCTTGATGGGCAGGACATTTCGGGCCCTGCGGCTGCTCGGCGCGGTGGCCCTGGTGGGGCTGGCGGCCATTCCGCTGACCGGGCGCATAGGCCTTGCGGCAACGGCGCTCCCGCAGCCCGCGCACATCGTGATCGTGGTGGAGGAGAACCGCTCGGCGGCCAACATCATCGGCAACAAGTCGGCGCCCTTCATCACCGCGCTGGCCGCGGGCGGCGCCAACATGGTTCAGTCGTTCGCCGAAACACACCCCAGCGAGCCGAATTACCTGGCGATGTTCGCCGGCGACACCTTCGGGGTGACCAGCGACCGCTGCCCGGTCAACGCCGGCGCCGCGCCGAACCTGGGTTCCGAACTGCTGGCCGCGGGCTACACGTTCGCCGGCTTCGCCGAAGGCCTGCCGGCGGTCGGCTCGCCGGCGTGCACCGCCGGCAAGTACGCGCGCAAGCATGTGCCCTGGGCCAACTTCACCAACGTGCCACCGGCGAACTCGCTGCCGTTCTCCGCGTTCCCGATGGGAAATTACGCGAGCCTGCCCACCGTGTCGTTCGTTATCCCCAACAACGACAACAACATGCACGACGGCTCGATCGCGCAGGCCGACACCTGGCTGAACCGCCAGCTGACGGGCTACGCCAACTGGGCGATGGCCAACAACAGCCTGCTGATCGTGACGTGGGACGAGGACGACAATTCCAGTCGCAACCAGATCCCGACGATCTTCTACGGCGCGCACGTCGTCCCCGGCAACTACGGCGAGCGGATCAACCACTACAACGTGCTCTCCACGATCGAGCAGATGTACGGGCTGCCCAAGACCGGGTACGCGGCCACCGCGCCCCCGATCACCGATATCTGGGGTTAGGTCTCGGGCCAGCCGAGCCGGGCGCGTTCCCCGGCCGTCGCTATTGTGTGCCGCATGGCTGCTGACCTCGTGCCCATCCGCCTGAGCCTGTCCGACGGTGACCGCTACACGGTGTGGGCACCCCGCTGGCGGGACGCCGGCGACGAGTGGGAGGCATTCCTGGGCAAGGACGAGGACCTGTACGTCTTCGAAGGCGTCGCCGACCTGGTCGCGTTCGTGCGCTCCGACACCGACAACGACCTGGTCGACCACCCGGCGTGGAAGGACCTGACCTCGGCGCACGCGCACAAGTTCGCACCGGCCGAGGACAAGCAGTTCGATCTGGTCGCGGTCGAGGAGCTGGTCTCGGAGAAGCCGACCGAGGAGTCGGTGACCGCGCTGGCCCGCACGCTGGCGCTCGTCTCGTCCATCGGGTCGGTGTGCGAGCTCGCGGCGGTGTCGAAATTCTTCAACGGCAACCCCACGCTGGGCACCGTGTCGGGCGGGATCGACCACTTCACCGGCAAGGCCGGCCTCAAACGCTGGAACGCGATCGGCGAGATCATCGGGCGCGGCTGGGACGACGTGCTCGGCGCGATCGAGGGCATCGCCACCACCCCGGAGGTCGACGCCAAGCTGTCGGCCAAGGCCGCCGACGAGCTGGCCGAAGAGCCCGAGGAGACCGAGGAGGAAGAGGCGGACGAAGCCGAAGCCGCCGAGGAGACAAAAGAGGAGGCCGAGGAGTCGGAAGGGACCGACGACGAGGAACCCCGCGCGGCGGGCGACACCGTGATCCTGGGCAGCGACGAGGACTTCTGGGTGCAGGTGGGCATCGACCCCATTCGGATCATGACGAGTTCGGGCACCTTCTACACGCTGCGGTGCTACCTGGACGACCGTCCGATCTTCCTGGGACGCAACGGGCGGATCAGCGTGTTCAGCTCCGAGCGGGCGCTGGCTCGCTACCTCGCCGACGAGCACGACCACGACCTGGCCGACCTGAGCACCTACGACGACATCCGCACCGCGGCCACCGACGGTTCGCTGGAGGTCAAGGTCACCGAGGACAACATCTACGTGCTCAGCGGGCTGGCCGACGACATCGCCGACGGGCCGGACGCCGTGGACCGCGACCAGCTGGACCTCGCCGTCGAGCTACTCCGCGACATCGGCGACTACTCGGAGGAGGGGACGGTCGACAAGGCGCTCGACCCGGGGCGCCCGCTGGGCAAGCTGGTGGCCTACGTGCTCGAGCCGGGCTCGGTCGGCAAGCCCTCGGCGCCGTACGCCGCGGCGGTCCGCGAGTGGGAGAACTTGGAGCAATTCGTCGACGGGCGGCTCCGCAGGGAGTAGGCCCACCGTTTGACGGCCCGTTGAGTCTCATCTTTACTGGCGGGTGTCGCTTCCGGGGATCGGCCCGTTACCGCTGTACGGCTTTCAACGCCCGGGCATGCTGTTGTTCGGTTTGCTCCCGCTGGCTCTGCTGGCGGTCTACATCCTGGTCCAGGCTCGCCGTCGGCACCGCCTGCACCGGTTCACCGAGGCGCCCGTGCCCCAGTCGCCGACGCGGCACATTCCGATCGCCGTGTCGCTGCTCAGCCTGATCCTGTTGACCATCGCGCTGGCCACCCCCACCCACGACATGCGCATCCCGCGCAACCGGGCCGTCGTCGTGCTGGTCATCGACATGTCGCAGTCGATGCGGGCAACCGACGTCGCACCCAACCGGCTCAAGGCCGCCGAGGAGGCGGCCAGTCAGTTCGCCAGTCAGCTGACGCCGGGCATCAACCTCGGGCTGGTCGGCTTCGCGGGCACGCCCTACCTGCTGGTGCCGCCGACCCCGCAGCACCAGGCAACGATCGACGCGCTCAAGAAGCTCGACTTCGCCGACAGCACCGCCACGGGCGAGGCCATCTTCACCGCCCTGCACGCGGTCAGCGCCACGGCCATCACGGGTGGCGACACCCCGCCACCCGCCCGCATCGTGCTGCTGTCCGACGGCGGGGAGAACAAGCCGTCCAACCCCAGCGATCCGCACGACGGCGTGTACACGGCGGCGCGGCTGGCCCGCGACGAGGGCGTGCCCATCTCGACGATCTCGTTCGGCACCAAGACCGGTGAGATCGAGATGGACGGGCAGCGGGTCGCCGTCCCCGTCTCGACGGACCAGATGAAGACGATCGCCAAGCTGTCCGGCGGGCAGTCCTACACCGCCAGCAACATCGCCGAGCTCAACAAGAGCTACAACGCCATCGAGAAGGACATCGGCTACCGCGTCGTGGCCGGGCCGGGCAGCGCCGGGTGGTTGCGCCTGGGCGTGCTG
This sequence comes from Mycobacterium sp. SMC-2, assembly GCF_025263485.1. Classification (NCBI taxonomy): domain Bacteria; kingdom Bacillati; phylum Actinomycetota; class Actinomycetes; order Mycobacteriales; family Mycobacteriaceae; genus Mycobacterium; species Mycobacterium sp. SMC-2. The sequence goes on along the minus strand of NZ_CP079863.1, from coordinate 1,846,435 downwards.
GTCGCCCTGATCGCGACGGCGCTGGCGCTGCTGATCAACCGGCGGCTGCCGGTTTGATCGCTCAGGCGGGCAGCCGGCGGTTCAGGAACAGGCCGGCCAGGATGGCGCCGGCCATGGCGACGGACCCCAGCAGCATCCAGGCCAGGCTGGCGTCGCCCTTGACGGTTTCGTAGCCGATCTGGCGCTCGAGGGTCGCGTAGACGCTCTTCAGCGAGTCCAGGCTGTCGGCGTGGAACGACTGGCCGTCGGTGATCTCGCAGATCTTCTGCAGGGTCTGGTCGTCGACCGGAACCGGGATGGTGGCGCCCTCGTACTCGACGGTGCCGTATGGCGTCCCGAAGGAGATCGTCGAGATCTGCACCCCCTCGGCCTTGGCGGCCCTGGCGGCCGTGAACGCCCCCTGCGGGGCGTTGGGGTCCAGCGGCACGTTCTCGGCGCCGTCGGACTCCAGCACGATGCGCGCCGGTGGCGGGCCCTCGCCGCCCCCCATCACCGAGCCGACCGTCGCGATGGCCTGCAGCGCGGTGAAGAGGCCTTCGCCCGTCGCGGTTTTGGGGGCCGGCTTCAGCCGGTCGATCGCCGCCTTCACGGCCTGGCGGTTGGTCGTCGGGGACACCAGCAGCGACGCGTTGGCCGCGAACTGCACTAACCCCAGGTTGATCGCCGGCGTCAGCTCGTCGGCGAATTGCTTGCCGGCCTCCTTGGCGGCGGTGAGCCGGTCGGGGGGGACGTCGGTGGCGGCCATGGACTCCGACACGTCGATGACCAGCATCACGACCGCACGGTTGAGCGGGATGCGGACGTCGGAGGTCGGCCCGGCCATCGCGGTGGTCAGCAGCACCAGCGACACCGCCAGCAGGATCGTCGGCACGTGCCGCCACCGGCTGGGGTGCGCGGGCGCGACCCGCTCCAGCACCTCCATGTTGGCGAACCGCAGCACGCGGCGGCGGCGGGCGAACTGCAGCACGACGTAGATGCCCAGGACCAGCAGAACGACCAGCAGGACCAGGAAGAACCACGCGTTCTGGAAGCCGGTGACCGACACGGGGCCCAGCAGGGGCAGCTTCATGTGCAGCCACACTATGCGCCCGGTGGGCCCCGTGCACCGCCCCGCCGGCTCAGCCGGCGACGAGGTCGCGGCGCTGCGTGAACTTGATGTCGAGGCTGCGGAGATGGGTCTGCAGCCCGGCGTCCTGGATCGGGATCAGGTGTGCGGGCTCGTCGCTCTCGTTGTAGTGGGCGTGCCACATGCCCGGCGGGGTGGTGAAGGCGCAGCCGGCCCGCCAGTCCACCCGGGTGGGGTCGACGATGTCGCCGTGCTCGTCCAGGCGCGTGCCCAGCAGGGTGTAGCAGCCGCTGGGCGGCGCGTCGAGGATCAGGTCCAGGGCGACCGACTGGTGGCGGTGCGGGCGCTGCACCTGATTCGGCGGCAGCACGCCGAACATGGCCCACAGCACGTGGGTGATGGTCAGCGTCTGCTCCTGGTTGGCGTTGGCCAGCAGCACGCTGACCCGGCTCTTCTCGTTGGCGCCCGGGCGCGACGCGATCTCCTCCAGCTTCGCGACCGCATCCGAGCGGCGGAACTTGGTGGCGCGGAACCGCGGCCGGGTGGCGTCGGCGCCCAGGTAGCGCATCAGCGGCTCGTCGTGCACCCAGTAGATGGCCGTGTCGGTGGCCGCGTAGAAGACCGAGTGGGTGCCGGCGGGCAGGGTCAAAAAGTCGCCCTTCTCCCACTGCACCAGCTGGCCGTTGACCGCCGCGAAGCCCCGCCCGTACAGCACGTAGTACAGCTGCGAGGTGGCGTTGGGGCTGGTGTCGACCTGTTCGCCCGGACGGATGCGCAGGAAGTTGGCCAGCAGCGCGGGGCTGGTCGCCGCGCCGGTCTCGATGCCCAGCTCCTTGGACAGATCCAGCGGGATCACACCGGTCGGCCGATCGGTGTAGACCTCCGGATCGAATCGGGTGACCGGGACCCGCGGGACGTGGCCCGAGCCGATGGGGTTGGCGGCCTTGGAGTACTCGAAGTACTCGGCGTCGGAGGCCCAGTCTTGGAAACGACCTTCGAAGCCGTAGTCGGCCACGTTGATCATCGGCGCGGGAATCGTCGGGTCCAGGTTCGGGGTCACGGCTTGTTCGGTGATGGGCATTTTCGCGGCTCCTTCGAGCTGCTCGGGGCTTCTTGAGTGCGTAATGTTTTTTTCGTATCTATCTTGTATCTCAGTTGTGGCCCTGTCAAGGTGGCCATTGGTGTACCGTCACGACACTGCTGGGATACGACTTAGCTACGGAAGGCTGCAGTGGCAACGATCGACCCGCGGCCGGGCACGGCCAAGGACCGCGCGCTGGACTACGTCAAGACGCAGGTGCTCACCGGCGCGTACCCCGGCGGCGAGCTGATCAGCGAGGGCGACGTCGCCTCGGCCCTCGGAATGTCGCGCACGCCGGTGCGCGAGGCGTTCCTGCGCCTGGAGGCCGAGGGGCTGCTGCGGCTGTACCCGCAGCGCGGCGCCCTGGTCGTCCCGGTGTCGCCCGACGAGGTCCGCTCGGTGATGGAGGCGCGGCTGGTCTTGGAGCAGTTCGCCGCGACGAAGGTGGTGGGTCGCGGGCCCGCCACGTGCGCCGCGGTTTTCGAGCGGCTGTCGGGCGAGCTGCAACGGCAGCGCGCCGCCGTCGACCGCTCCGATTGGTCCGCGTTCCTCGAGGCCGACCGCGCCTTTCACGCCATCACCCTGGCCGAATCGGGGAACGCCATTTTGTCGGGTTTCTATGCGTCGCTGCGGGATCGGCAGATGCGGATGATCGGCGAATCGGCGCTGCGCGATCCGGACCGGGTGGCGACGATCCTGCACGAGCACCGCGAGATCGCCGAGGCGTTGCGCGACGCCGACGCCCAGCGAGCGTTGCGCGCGGTGCAGACGCACCTGGCCAGCACGGTGCGCGCCATCGGTCTGGCGGCCGACTTGATTTGAGCCCGGGCGAATTGTGTTAGAAGTCCGCTGATTCGGGGAAGTCCCGTCAAAGATGGCGCCCACCCTGGGCGCCGCTACGACAGGAGCTCGAAGTGATCACATCCATAATCCTCGCCATCGTGGTGGGCGCGATCATCGGTTTGGTCGCCCGCCTGGTGATGCCGGGAAAGCAGAACGTCGGCATGGTGATGACCGTCGTGATCGGCGCCGTAGGCGGCTTGATCGGCTCGGCGGTGGCCAGCGCGCTCGGATACCACAACGCCAACGGTGGCGTGGCCTGGATTCCGTTCTTCATCGGAGTGGGCGCCGCCATCGTCCTCATCGCCATCTACGAATCGCTGGCCGGTCGCCGCACCGGCACCCGGCTCCCCCGCTGAGCCGAAAGCTGCGCCGCTCGCCCACTTTTGGGCGAGCGGCGTCAGCCTGCGATCAGCACCGCGTACCGCGGCTTGATCACGTCGTCGATGATCGCCAGCCGCTCGTCGAACGGAATGAACGCCGACTTCATCGCGTTGATGGTGAACCGCTCGAGATCGCTCCAGCCGTAGCCGAAAGCCTGGACCAGCCGGGACATTTCGAGGCTCATCGTGGTATCGCTCATCAGCCGGTTGTCGGTGTTCACGGTCACCCGGAACCGGGCGCGGGCCAGCAGGTCGAACGGATGGTCCGCGATGCTTTTCACCGCACCGGTCTGCACGTTGGAGCTGGGGCACAGCTCCAGCGGAATTCGCTTGTCCCGCAGGATCGATGCCAGCCTGCCCAACCTGACTTTGCCGTCACCCAGGACGTCTATGTCATCGACGATGCGCACCCCGTGGCCCAGGCGGTCGGCGCCGCAGAACGCGATCGCCTCGTGAATCGACGGCAGCCCGAACGCCTCGCCCGCGTGGATGGTGAAGCGCGCGTTGTTGTCCCGCATGTACTCGAAGGCGTCCAGGTGCCGCGTCGGCGGGTTGCCGGCCTCGGCGCCGGCGATGTCGAAGCCGACGACTCCCTTGTCCCGGAACCGGATTGCCAGCTCGGCGATCTCCCGAGACACCGCGGCGTGCCGCATGGCGGTGACCAACAGCCGCACCACGATCGGCCGGCCCGCGGCGGTGCAGGCCTTCTCGCCGTCGGCAAAACCGGCCAGCACGGCGTCGACGATCTCGTCGAACGAGAGCCCCCGGTCGATGTGCAGCTCCGGCGCGAATCGGATCTCGGCGTAGACAACCGAGTCGGCGGCCAGGTCTTCCACGCATTCGTAGGCGACGCGATGCAGCGCCTCCGGCGTCTGCATCACCGCCACGGTGTGCGAGAACGGCTCCAGGTAACGCTCCAGCGAGCCGCTGTGCGACCGGGTGCGAAACCAGGTGGCCAGCTCGTCGACGTTGGTGGTGGGCAGCTCGTCGTAGCCGATCTGGCCGGCGATGTCCACCACGGTCGACGGGCGCAGCCCCCCGTCGAGGTGATCGTGCAGCAGGGCCTTGGGCGCCTTCTTGATCTGCTCGAGGCCCAATGGTGTTGTCACGTGGTGATCCGATCGATGATCAGCGGCCGGGGAGCCGGTGCCGTGTCGCCGACGCGGTAGCCGCCGTCCAATTCGGCCAGCGCGGCGCCGAAGCGTTCCGGGGTGTCGGTGTACAGGGTGAACAACGGGGCGCCGGCCGTGACCGGCTCGCCGGGGCGGCGGTGGATCCGGATGCCGGCGCCGGCCTGCACCCGTTCGCCCGGACGGGACCTGCCCGCGCCGAGCCGCCAAGCCGCCAGCCCCACTGCCATCGCGTCGATATCGCCCATTGTGCCGCCCCGCCCGGCGGTCACGGTCTCGGAATGCGCACCGATGGGCAACGGAACCGACAAATCCCCACCCTGGGCGGCGATCAGCCGGCGAAAGCGGTCCATCGCGGTGCCGTCGCGCAGCGTCTCGGCGGGGTCGCATCCGTCGACCCCGGCCAACTCGAGCATCTCGGAGGCCAGCCGCAGCGTCAGCTCGACCACGTCGGGCGGGCCACCGCCGGCCAGCACGTCCAGCGACTCGGCGACCTCGAGGGCGTTGCCCACCGTCGCGCCCAGCGGGCGGTTCATGTCGGTCAACAGCGCGCGGGTGGGCACCCGGTGCGCCGCGCCCAGCTCGACCATGGTGTGGGCCAGTTCGCGGCACCGCTCCGCGGAGCTCAGCAGCGCGCCGGAGCCCACCTTCACGTCGAGCACCAGCGCGCCGGTCCCCTCGGCCAGCTTCTTGCTCATCACCGAGCTGGCGATCAGCGGCAGCGACTCGACGGTGGCGGTGACGTCGCGCAGTGCGTACAGCTTGGCGTCGGCCGGGGCCAGCTCGCCCGCGGCGAAGATGGCCGCGCCGACGTCGAGAAGTTGCTCGCGCACCCGCCGGTTGGACAGCGCCGCGGTGAACCCGGCGATGGACTCGAGCTTGTCCAAGGTGCCGCCGGTGTGCCCGAGCCCCCGCCCCGACGCCTGGGGCACCGCCGCGCCGCAGGCGGCGACGACGGCCACCAGGGGCAGGGTGATCTTGTCCCCCACGCCGCCGGTGGAGTGCTTGTCCACGGTCGGCCTCGGCAGGTCGCGGAAGTCCAGCCGTGCGCCGGAGGCCAGCATCGCCGCGGTCCAGCTGGCGGTCTCGCCGCGGTCCATGCCGCGCAGGAAGATCGCCATCAGCAGCGCCGACATCTGTTCCTCGGCCACCTGGCCGTGGGTGTAGGCGTCGACGACCCACGCGATGGCGGCGTCGGACAGCCGCCCGCCGTCGCGCTTGGTCCGGATCACCGTGGGCGCGTCGAATGTGTAGTCGGTCAACGGGGTTCCCGTGGCAGGTCGGCGCTGAAGGCGTCGGGCAGCAGCTCACCGAGGCGGCGGGGCCCGGCCGGATGGTCGACCAGCAGCTCGGGGCCGCCGTGCTCCAGCAGCAGCTGGCGGCATCGCCCGCACGGCATCAGCGGGGACCCCTGCCCGTCGACGCAGGCCAGCGCGATCAGCCGGCCACCGCCGGTCGCGTGTAGGGCGCACACCACACCGCATTCGGCGCAGAGACCGAGGCCATATGAGACGTTTTCCACATTGCAGCCGGTGACCACGCGGCCGTCGTCGACCAGCGCGGCCGCCCCCACCGGGTAGCGCGAGTACGGCGCGTAGGCCCTCGCCGCGGCACTGATTGCCTTGTGGCGCAAGGTTTTCCAATCGACATCAGGCATACCCAACCCCGTTCGCCTTTGGGCACGTAAGACTGCCACCCTAACTCTGACATGGCACTTCGCTTGGCGGACTGCTCGACGCGGGCGGTCCGCGCGCCGGGTTAGGCTGAACTGCCCCGATGTCAGAAGGCGGTGAGGACTGGGTGACCAGACAGGCGACAACCGCGGATCCGGCAACACAATCTGCGCGCGGGCGGCGACCACCCCGGACCCTGTATCGGGGCGACCCCGGCATGTGGTCGTGGGTGTTGCACCGCATCAGCGGCGCGACGATCTTCTTCTTCCTGTTCGTCCACGTGCTGGACGCGGCGATGCTGCGGGTGAGCCCGCAGACCTACGACGCCGTGATCCACGACTACAAGACCCCGATCGTCGGACTGATGGAGTACGGGCTGGTGGCGGCGGTGGCATTCCACGGGCTGAACGGGATCCGCGTCATCCTCATCGACTTCTGGTCCGAGGGCCCCCGCTATCAGAAGGTGATGTTCTGGGTCGTCGGCGTCGTCTTTCTGCTGCTCATGGTTCCGGCCGGCGTAGTGATCGGCATCCACATGACCGAGCACCTGCGATGAGCAGCCCCGACCTGCAGCTCGGCCGGGGCCAGGCGGCCCCGGTGCGCCAGCGCGGCCACGACCGGCCGGCCGGCCTGGACAACCCGCGCTCGCCGCGGCGCCGGGCCGGCATCGGAAACTTCGAGAAGTTCGCGTGGCTGTTCATGCGGTTCTCCGGTGTCGCGCTGCTATTCCTAGCCGTCGGGCACCTGTTCATCATGCTGATGGTCGACGACGGCGTTTACCGCATCGACTTCAACTACGTGGCGCAGCGCTGGGGCTCGCCATTCTGGCAGTTATGGGACTTGGCGCTGTTGTGGCTGGCGCAGCTGCACGGCGGCAACGGCCTGCGCGTCATCATCGACGACTACAGCCGCAAGGACCGCACCCGGTTCTGGCTCAACAGCCTGCTGCTGTTGTCGATGGCGTTCACGCTGGTGCTCGGCACCTATGTGCTGGTGACGTTCGACCCGAATATCGGAGGCTGACATGTTTGCGCCACCTCGCCCCCGCAAGCGGGAGGTGCCCCCATCTCATCGCTTCGTCCCCCTCGCCGCTTCGCGGCTGGGTGTGCCCCCACTGCATCGTCGGCGGCGGTCGAGGTGATCGCCCAACACCGATACGACGTGGTCATCGTGGGTGCCGGCGGCGCCGGCATGCGCGCGGCGGTGGAGGCCGGTCCGCGGGTGCGGACCGCGGTGCTGACCAAGCTCTACCCCACCCGCAGCCACACCGGCGCCGCCCAGGGCGGGATGTGCGCGGCGCTGGCCAACGTCGAGGACGACAACTGGGAATGGCACACCTTCGACACCGTCAAGGGCGGCGACTACCTCGCCGACCAGGACGCGGTGGAGATCATGTGCAAGGAAGCCATCGACGCGGTGCTCGACCTGGAGAAGATGGGGATGCCGTTCAACCGCACCCCCGAGGGCCGCATCGACCAGCGCCGCTTCGGCGGGCACACCCGCGAGCACGGCAAGGCTCCGGTGCGCCGGGCCTGCTACGCCGCCGACCGCACCGGCCACATGATCCTGCAGACGCTCTACCAGAACTGCGTCCGCCACGACGTGCAGTTCTTCAACGAGTTCTACGCGCTGGACCTGGTTTTGACGCAGACCCCGAGCGGCCCAGTGGCCACCGGCGTGGTGGCCTACGAGCTGGCCACCGGTGAGATCCACGTCTTCCACGCCAAGGCCGTGGTGCTCGCTACCGGCGGGTCGGGCCGGATGTACAAGACCACCTCCAACGCGCACACACTGACCGGTGACGGCATGGGCATCGTGTTCCGCAAGGGACTTCCGTTGGAGGACATGGAGTTTCACCAGTTCCATCCGACCGGGCTGGCCGGGCTGGGCATCCTGATCTCCGAGGCCGTGCGCGGCGAGGGCGGCCGCCTGCTCAACGCCGACGGCGAGCGCTTCATGGAGCGCTACGCCCCGACCATCGTCGACCTGGCGCCGCGCGATATCGTCGCCCGCTCCATGGTGCTGGAGGTGCTGGAGGGCCGCGGCGCCGGCCCGCACAAGGACTACGTCTACATCGACGTGCGCCACCTCGGCGAGGACGTGCTCGAGACCAAGCTGCCCGACATCACCGAGTTCGCCCGCACCTACCTGGGCGTCGACCCGGTGCACGAGCTGGTCCCCGTCTACCCGACGTGCCACTACGTGATGGGTGGCATCCCCACCACCGTCACCGGACAAGTGTTGGCCGACAACACCTCTACCGTGCCGGGCCTGTACGCGGCCGGCGAATGCGCGTGCGTGTCGGTGCACGGCGCCAACCGGTTGGGCACCAATTCCCTATTGGACATCAACGTCTTCGGCCGTCGCGCCGGCATCGCCGCCGCGGACTTCGCCGGCATGCATGACTTTGTCGACATGCCGCCCAACCCGGAGGCTATGGTCGTCGGCTGGGTCGCCGACATCTTGAGTGAGCACGGCAGCGAGCGGGTGGCCGACATTCGCGGCGCGCTGCAGCAGTCGATGGACAACAACGCCGCGGTGTTCCGCACCGAGGAGACGCTCAAGCAGGCGCTGACCGACATTCACGCGCTCAAGGAGCGGTATTCCCGAATTACCGTGCACGACAAGGGAAAGCGCTTCAACAGCGACCTGCTGGAAGCCATCGAACTGGGCTTTTTGCTGGAGCTGGCCGAGGCCACCGTGGTGGGTGCGCTGAACCGCAAGGAGTCTCGCGGCGGGCACGCTCGGGAGGACTACCCGAACCGCGACGACGTCAACTACATGCGGCACACGATGGCCTACAAGGAGATTGGGGCCGATAAGCGGGGCACCGATCTGCGCAGCGACATCGCGCTGGACTTCAAGCCCGTCGTGCAGACCCGCTACGAACCAAAGGAACGGAAGTACTGATGTCCGCCGAAGTGGAGCCGCCCTTGCCGCCCGTTCCCGAGGGCGCGGTGATGGTGACCCTCAAAATCGCCCGGTTCAACCCCGACAACCCCGACGCCTTCGCCGAAACCGGTGGCTGGCAGAGCTTTCGGGTGCCCTGCCTGCCCAGCGACCGGCTGCTCAACCTGCTGATCTACATCAAGAGCTACCTGGACGGGACGCTGACCTTCCGGCGCTCCTGCGCCCACGGGGTGTGCGGCTCGGACGCCATGCGCATCAACGGGATGAACCGGCTGGCGTGCAAGGTGCTGATGCGCGACCTGCTGCCAGGAGACCGGCGCAAGGCCAAAAAGGGGGGGCTCACCGTCACGGTCGAGCCGATCCGCGGGCTGCCGGTGGAAAAGGACCTGGTGGTCGACATGGAGCCGTTCTTCGACGCCTACCGCGCGGTCAAGCCCTACCTGGTCACCAGCGGGAATCCGCCTACCCGGGAACGCATTCAGAGCCCCACCGACCGCGCCCGCTACGACGACACCACCAAGTGCATCCTGTGTGCGGCGTGCACCACCAGCTGCCCGATCTTCTGGCACGAGGGCAGCTACTACGGGCCGGCGGCGATCGTCAACGCGCACCGCTTCATCTTCGACAGCCGCGACGAGGCCGCCGCCGAGCGCCTCGACATCCTCAACGAGGTCGACGGCGTATGGCGCTGCCGCACCACGTTCAATTGCACCGAGTGCTGCCCGCGCGGCATCCAGGTCACCAAGGCGATCCAGGAGGTCAAGCGCGCGCTGATGTTTTCGCGCTAATCGGCGCGAGCGTCTGCTCGTCACAACCCGGCGATCTGTCTCGTCTGAGGGGTATGACACAGAAAACCCGCATCGAACCCCTTCCCCCGCGGCGCACCGGGCTGCTGACCCGCGCCATGTACCGGTACGCCAGGCGGCGCTTCGGCGAGGTCCCCGAACCCTTCGCCGTGACCGCCCACCATCGCAAGCTGATGGTCGCCGGCGCCGTGCACGAAACGATGGTCGACCGGGCGTCGAAGGCACTGCCCGTCAGCGTGCGTGAGCTGGCGGTGTTGTGGACCGCGCGCGCCATCGGCTGTTCATGGTGCGTCGACTTTGGGTCCATGCTGCAGCGCCTGGACGGCCTGGACATCGAGCGACTCAAAGACATCGACGATTACGCCAGCTCACCGCTTTTTACCGACGACGAGCGCGCGGCGATCCGCTACGCCGACGCGATGACGACCGACCCGCACACCGTCACCGACGAGCAGGTCGCCGACCTGCGCGCCCGGTTCGGCGACGCCGGCGTAATCGAGCTGACCTACCAGATCGGCGTGGAGAACATGCGGGCCCGGATGAACACCGCGCTGGGCATCACCGAGCAGGGCTTCAGTTCCGGTGACGCCTGCCGCGTGCCGTGGGCCGACGAGCTCCCCCAATCGGTGGACTAACGGATCGTCCGAACTGGGGAAAGACGAATCCTGCAACGAGGAGCCGAATGGTGGAAAGACATCGCCCGGGCTGACGGGGAGAGTTATCGTGAGCCCAAGATGCGAAACGCATCGCACGGGACCGGACCGGGAGAACCGAAATGGACCAACTCATCGCCCCCCCGTCCCATCAGCCGGCGCGGCAACGGCGGCTGGGTGTGGTCGATGGGCTGGGCCCCCACACCACCGCCCGGTTCTACCGACTGCTGTGCGACAAGCACCGGGCGCTCACGGGCGGTTCGTCTCCGGACGTGGTGGTGCACAGCATCTCGGTGCAGCGGCGTCTCGTCGAGGTGGCCTCGGCCGGCGCAGTGCGGCCCGAGAACTCCGAAGCGCTGCGGCATCTCGTGGCCCGGACATGTCGATCCCTCGCTGGAAGCGGCGCGGACGTGATCGCCGTCGCGTGCAACGCCACCACGGTCGATCCCTCGATCGCCACATCTACGTGCATCGGGATGGTCGAAGCGACGGGTAAGGCGCTGCGACGGCTGAACGCCCGCCGTGTCGGCCTTCTCGCGTCGAGCATCATGGTGGCCTCCGCCGCCTACGAGCGCGGCTTGGCCGACGCCGGCATCACCGTCGTGGCACCGGCCGCCCACGATCAGGAGGTGATCGACCGGTTCATCGAGTCACTGCGCTGGTCCGCGACTCCGGTCCCGGTCCCCGCGAGCTTCCTGCGGGCCGTCACCAACCTCAGCGAAGGCGTGGACGCGGTGGTGCTCGACTGCGCCGAATTCTCCGGTGTGGTCGACACGAAGATGGCGGGTAAGCCCGTCATCGACAGCGTGAGCGCGCTGGTCGACGAATCGTGTCGCGCGCTGCTGGATCCCGCCCCGACCGGCGCCGACCCGGCCTCAGGGCCGTCGCAGCGGGGAGCCGGTGAACTTCTCCGGGTTGGCTATATCCCATAGGGCGCAGACCTTTCCGTCGCGCACGGTGATCGCCGTGATCCGCGGCATCATCTCCCGATACCCGTCGGACGCGGGGCAGCCGGCCGTGTAGATCCCCAGTTCGCCGTTGACCAGTCCCAGCTGATACGAGCTGAACATCGCCGGCCCGTAGCGCTGCGCCAGGCCCAGCATGAACCGCACCACCTTGTCCGGGCCGTGGATGACCTGAACGGCGGTGGGCGCCTTGCCATTCGAATCACCGGTGAAGGTGACGTCGGGATGCAGCAGCGAAACGACGGTGTCCAGGTCGCCGGCGGCCATCGCGGCCATCAGCCGGCCGACCACCTCGGCGTGCGACGGGTCGGGCTCGGGCGGTGGCTCGGCGCTGACGGCCTTGCGGGCCCGCGACGCCGACTGCCGGGCGGCCGCCTCGGTGGTGCCCAGCACGTCGGCGATTTCGGCGAACGGCACCGCGAACCCGTCGTGCAGCACGAACGCGACCCGCTGATCGGGCGAGAGGCGCTCCAGCACCACCATCGCCGCGAACCGGGCATCCTCGCGGGCCACCACGGCCGCCAGGGGATCCGCGCCGCCGAGATCGGTCACCACCGGCTCCGGCAGCCAGTTGCCGGTGTAGGTCTCGCGCCGGTGCGCGGCCGAGCGCAACTTGTCCAGGGCCAGCCGGCTCACCACGGTGGTCAGCCAGGCCCGCAGGTCGGTGATGTCGGCGCCCTGCCCGACCCACCGCAGCCAGGCGTCCTGCACGATGTCCTCCGCATCGGCCACCGTGCCGGTGAGGCGGTAGGCGACCGACATGAGATGCGGCCGCAGGGACTCGAATTCGCTGACCTGCTGCGCTGCGGTCATGCAGCGAGCCTAGCGCGGCGACGGCGAGCGCCGGAAAGGCGCGAGTAAGGAGCCGGGCCATGAAACCCAGCGCGGCGACGGCGAGCGCCGGAACGGCGCGAGTAAGGAGCCGGGCCATGAAACCCAGCGTTAGGCTCGCACACAACATGACAGAGCACCTGTGGCTGCACTTCGCCCGGCACAGCGCCGGCATCACGCCGCCGATCATCGTCCGTGGCGACGGCGTGACGATCTTCGACGACCGTGGCAAGAGCTACCTCGACGCGCTGTCCGGGCTGTTCACCGTCCAGGTCGGCCACGGTCGCACCGAACTCGCCGAGGTCGCGGCCCGGCAGGCGAGCACGCTGGCGTACTTCCCGCTCTGGGGCTATGCCACCCCGACCGCCATCGAACTCGCCGAGCGCCTCGCGCGTTACGCCCCGGGCGACCTCAACCGGGTGTTCTTCACCACTGGCGGGACCGAGGCCGTGGAAACCGCGTGGAAGCTGGCCAAACAGTACTTCAAGCTGACCGGCAAACCCGGTAAGCACAAGGTGATTTCGCGGTCGATCGCCTACCACGGCACCACCCAGGGCGCCCTGGCGATCACCGGCCTGCCGGCGTACAAGGCGCCATTCGAACCGGTGACGCCGGGCGGCTTCCGGGTGCCCAACACGAACTTCTACCGCGCCCCCGAGCCGTTCGCCAACGACCCCAAGGCGTTTGGGCGATGGGCCGCCGACCGCATCGCCGAGGCGATCGAGTTCGAGGGCCCCGACACCGTCGCCGCGGTGTTCCTGGAGCCGGTGCAGAACGCGGGCGGCGCCATCCCCCCTCCGCCGGGCTATTTCGAACGGGTTCGCCAGATCTGCGACGAATACGACGTGCTGCTGGTCTCCGACGAGGTGATCTGCGCGTTCGGCCGGATCGGCTCGATGTTCGCCTGTGACGACTTCGGCTACGTGCCCGACATGATCACCTGCGCCAAGGGCCTGACGTCGGGCTACTCGCCGCTGGGCGCGATGATCGCCAGCGAGCGATTGTTCGAGCCGTTCAACGACGGCGCCACCATCTTCCCGCACGGCTATACCTTTGGCGGACACCCGGTTTCGACGGCCGTGGCGCTGGCCAACCTCGACATCTTCGAACGCGAGGGCCTCAACGACCGCGTCAGGCAACACGCTTCGGCCTTCCGCGCCACCCTGGAGCGGCTGTACGACCTGCCGATCGTCGGCGACGTCCGCGGCGAGGGCTACTTCTATGGCATCGAGCTGGTCAAGGACAAGGCGACCAAGGAAACGTTCAGCGCGCAGGAATGCGAACGCCTGCTGCACGGCTACGTCTCGCCCGCGCTGTTCGAGGCGGGCCTGTATTGCCGCGCCGATGACCGCGGCGATCCCGTCGTCCAGGTGGCGCCGCCGCTGATCAGCGGTCAGGCCGAGTTCGACACCATCGAATCCATCCTGCGCAGCGTGCTCCGCGAGGTGTAGCCGCCCTCGCCGAACGGCGACAAACATAACGATTCGCCGAAATACAAGTTGCCATAGCCCATCGGAGGTGTACCTTCGCCGCGATGGGCGCTCTCTAGCCGAACCTCTTAAAGGAGCCGCGGCAGGGTGAATACCGGACTGGGCAACGCGCCCTTTCTGCCGCGGATGATCACCCGCTTTGCGGTGCCGATCGTCCTGTTATGGCTGGGGCTCACCGCCTTTCTCAATATCGCCATCCCCCAGCTGGAAGTGGTCGGCAAAGCGCACTCGGTATCGCTGAGCCCGAAAGACGCCGCTGCGGTTCAGGCGATCATGCGGGTGGGTCAGCTGTTCCACGAGTTCGATTCCAACAACCGGGTGACGATCGTGCTGGAGGGCGACAAGCCACTCGATAACGATGCGCACCGGTTCTACAACGAGTTGATGCGCAAGCTTTCCGCGGACACCGGGCACGTCGCCCACATTCAGGACTTCTGGAGTGATCCGCTGACCGCAGGGGGAGCGCAAAGCCCGGATGGCAAGGCCGCGTACGTCGTGGTGTACCTCGTCGGCACCAACGAAACGCAAGCATACGACTCGGTTCACGCCGTCCGACACATCGTGGACAGCACACAGGCGCCACGCGGGCTCAAGGCATACGTCACCGGTCCGTACGCGCTGATCGCCGATCAGACTGAGGCCGGCGACGAGAGCGTGGCCAAGGTCACCCTGATCACCACCTCGGTGATCGCGGTGATGTTGCTCTTCATCTACCGATCCGTGGTCACCATGGTTCTCGTTCTGGTCATGGTCGGCATCGAGCTGGGGGCGATTCGCGGGGTCGTCGCCTTTCTCGCGTATCACAACGTTTTCGGCCTTTCGACCTTCGCAACGAACTTGCTTACCCTGCTGGCGATCGCCGCCAGCACGGACTACGCGATTTTCATGCTCGGCCGTTACCACGAGGCGCGCTACGCGGGCGAAGACCGGAATGCCGCGTTCTTCAGCATGTTTCGTGGGACCGCGCACGTGATCCTGGGCTCGGGCCTGACCATCGCCGGCGCCATGTCATGCCTGAGCCTTGCCCGGCTGCCGTACTTCAGGACGCTCGGCCCGCCCTGCGCGGTGGGCATGTTGGTCGCGGTCCTCGCCGCGCTCACGCTCGGACCCGCGGCGCTCACCGTCGCCAGCTTCTTCGGGTTCTTCGACCCCAGGCGGAGGCTGAACACACGGCGGTGGCGCCGCGTGGGCACCGCGATCGTCCGCTGGCCCGGCCCGGTGCTCGTGGGGACCTGCCTGGTGGCGTCGGTCGGCCTGCTGGCCCTGCCGAATTACACGACGACTTACGATCTGCGCAGGTTCATGTCCGCCGGCATGCCGTCCAATGTCGGGGCTGCGGCCGCGGCTCGGCACTTCTCGCCGGCCCGGCTGAACCCCGAGGTGCTTTTGATCGAATCCGATCACGACATGCGGGATCCGGTGGACATGCTGGTCCTGGACAAGATCGCGAAAGCCGTCTTTCACAGCCCCGGAATCGCCCAGGTGACGTCGATAACCCGGCCCCTGGGAACGTCCATCAAACAGACTTCGATTCCTTTCATCATCAGCATGCAAGCCGTGATGAATGCCGAGAACATGCAATTCACGAAGGACCGACTGGACGACATGGTCGTCCAGGAGCGCGCGATGGATGTATCGATCGCAACGATGCAGCGCATGTACCAAATCATGGGCGAAATCGTCGACAACACCGTCGACATGGATCACCTCACCCACGACATGTCGGACATCACCGACACCATCAGGGATCACCTGGCGGACCTATCGGATTTCCTGCGGCCCATCGGCAGCTATTTCTACTGGGAAAGACATTGCTACGACATCCCCGCCTGCTGGGCCATCCGGTCGGTGTTCGACACCTTCGACAACATCGACCAGCTGAGCCAGAAATTGGAGGGCCTCGTCACGGACCTGGACGTCCTCACCCGGCTCCTGCCGGAGATGCGGGCGCAGATGCTGCCGATGATTTCGTCGATGACCACCATGCGCGACATCCTGGTCGTCTGGCACGGCACACTTTCGACCTTCTACACCGAACAGGAGATGAACAGCAAAGATCCCGGCGCGATGGCCCGGGACTTTGACGCCGCCCAGGTGGACGATTCGTTCTACCTGCCCCAGTCGGCCTTCGACAATCCGGATTTCAAGCGCGGCCTGAGCATGTTCTTGTCGCCGGACGGCAAGGCCGCCCGCTTCATCGTCTCCCTGGACGGCGATCCCGCGACGCCCGAGGGCATCACGCGCGTCGAACCGATCCAGCAGGCGGCAAGAGAGGCGATGAAGGGAACTCCCATGCAGGGCGCCGCGATCGCCATCGGCGGCGTCGCCGCGACGTTCAAAGACCTGCAAGAGGGCGCCACCTACGATCTGCTGATCGCCGCCGTGGCCGCGATCAGTCTCATCATGATCATCATGATGATCGTCACCCGCAGCCTGATCGCCGCCGCGGTCATCGTGGGGACGGTGCTGCTGTCCCTGGGCTCCTCGTTCGGCCTGTCCGTGCTGCTCTGGCAGGACATTCTCGGCAAGGATTTGTACTGGCTGGTGTTGGCGATGTCGGTCATGCTGTTGCTGGCGGTGGGCTCGGACTACAACCTGTTGCTGATCTCGCGGCTCAAAGAGGAAATCGGCGCCGGCTTGAACACCGGAATCATCCGCGCGATGGCCGGCACCGGCGGGGTGGTGACCGCCGCCGGCATGGTCTTCGCCGTGACGATGTCGCTGTTCGTGTTCAGCGATCTGCAGATCATCGGTCAGATCGGCACCACCATCGGCCTGGGCCTGCTGTTCGACACCCTGATCGTGCGCTCGTTCATGACGCCGTCCATCGCCGCGCTGCTCGGCCGCTGGTTCTGGTGGCCGCATCCCGTGCGCCCGCGGCCCGCCAGTCAGATGCTGCGGCCCTACGCGGCCCGCCGATTGGTGCGCGCCCTGTTGCTCACGCCCGCAGAGGAGTCACCGCCGACGGCCCTGCCCTAGGCGGGCACCGCCGCGCACCGCGGCTCCGACGCGGGCGCGCCCAGTGCCGCCACGGCGGCGGCGACGGCCAGGATCAGCACGACGACGACCGGCCAGACCGTGGAGTGTTTCTGTGCGATGCCGCCGAGGGCACCGCCCAGCACCGTGGTTTCGATGGCCAGCAGCGTCGAGCAAAAGCCGATCAGCGTCCCGCGGTGGGGTTCGGCGGCGACCACGCTGATCCACGATATCGCCGCGGCGAAGACGGCCAGGGCGGCCACCGTCGCCAGTAAGAACACAGTGCCGTAGGCCCACATGTGGAACCACTGCCCGCACAACTGGGCCACGATGGACGCCACGGCGGCGGCCACACTGAGCAGGGCACTGCCCAGCAGCATGCCGCGCACTCCGAACAGCTGGTAGACCTTGCGCCACAGCGCGGAACCGATGACCAGTCCGCTGCTGGATAAAAACACCAGCACATGCAACGTGCCACTCTGGTGCGCGGTACGCAGGGCGTAGAAGGTCGTGCCCAGGGTGAGCGGGGCAAACAACAGGCACGTGATCACATAGCGGCGAAACCACGGCTGGGACCGGGCGACCGCGAAGCCCCGCCGGCAGGTGTCGCGCACGGACATCTTTGGGGCGATCGACGTGGACCGCGCCGGCCCGACGAACAGTGCCGCGAAGCCGGAGGCCGCCAGTCCGAATGCGCCCAGACACAGCAGGTCTCGGTGCAACGCCATCTTGTCGCCGGTGGCCAACCCGGGCACGACGAACAGCGCGACAACGGTGGCGACCACCGACGCGATGGCCCCCTGGACCATCAGCAGCTTCAACGCGGACAGCTTGCTGGAGACCGTGTCGGGGTAGGCGACATTGGAGACCGCGACGATCACTCCGCCCCCGGCGCTCGTCAGCAGAAATACCACCGCCGCGAGCAGGCCATTCCAGGGGATCACCGAGTCGCACAGGATCAGCGCGGCCGCGCTCGCCGCCATCGCCGCCAGCAGCAGGTGCCGCATCTGGCCCACCCGCTGCAGGACCGCCGGCGACATGGAATTTCCCACGATGGAGCCCAGCCCGTACGCCGGAAACAGCAACGCGGCCAGCCAGGTGAGGCCCAGGTGTGCGCAGATGAACGGCAGCACCACGGCTCCATTGCTGAACTGCATCCCGGCGGTGTAAAAGGCGCCCTGGGAAGGCAGGCGCGGGAACGGGTTCGTCTGCGCTGAAGCCCCCTGCAGTAACACGGCCATGACGCCGACATTATGGGCGCTGAGCAGGCAGAACTATCCTCCGATCGGACACCACCGGACGAATTGCATGTCCCCCGATTGGGGGAACCGCTCAGCCGGCGGCGGGAAGCCGCTTGACGGCGTCGACCGCCAACGCCACCTCCCGGGCCCGCGGGGCGGTCGGCTCCTTCGAGAACCGCGAGACGGCGTTACAAAGCCAGGCGAGCGCAGAACGCAGCTCGGCATCGGGTGTCGCGTCACGATGCAGCTGCAACTCCACCAACGCCCGGTCGAGCCCCGAGCGCCGGACCTGCGTCGCCTGCTCGACCCGCTTGAGCAGGTGCTTCAGCGGGCGCGGACCCGACGCGCCGGCACCATCGCGGGAACCCCGCAAGCGAGACCACAACCGATTGTTTGGAATAGCCGACAGTGTAGGGGTTGGAGCCGACCATCGGCTGACGGCCGCTTCTTAACTTCCGTCTCACCAGTCACAGCGCGGCTCCTTCGAATCGCGCGCGCGATCGCCTAGTCTGCACAAGCAATGAACTTCCTCCGCCCCGCATCGTGCCTGGCAGCGGCCCTTTTCCTGGGCGCCGCCCCGGCGACGCTGGCCGCGCCGATCGCTACAGCCGAGCCCGGCGCCGAACCCAACGCCGCCCCCGCGAACTGCCCCTTCAAGGTGAACACCCCACCCGCGGTCGATTCGTCGGAGGTTCCGCAGGCCGGCGACCCGCCGCTCCCGCTGGCGGTGCCGCCCAAGCCGGTCGGCGGCGAGGCGCTGGGCAGCTGCGGCATCGTCGCCGCGCCCGACACGCCGCCGTTGCCCACGGATGTCTCCGCCGACGCGTGGTTGGTTGCGGACTTGGACAGCGGCGCGGTGATCGCGGCCAAGGACCCGCACGGCCGGCACCGCCCCGCCAGCATCATCAAGGTGCTGGTCGCGATGGTGTCCATCAACGCGCTCAACCTGAACAAGTCGGTGCCCGGCACCGCCGAGGACGCCGCCGCCGAGGGCACCAAGGTCGGCGTCGAAGAAGGCGGGGTGTTCACCGTCAACCAGCTGCTGCATGGCCTGCTCATGCACTCCGGCAACGACGCCGCGCACGCGCTGGCCATGCAGCTCGGCGGGATGCAGCAGGCGGTGGAGAAGATCAACGTGCTGGCCGCCAAGCTCGGCGGTAAGGACACCCGGGCGGCGACGCCGTCCGGTCTGGACGGGCCCGGCATGAGCACGTCGGCCTACGACATCGGCCTGTTCTACCGATATGCCTGGCAGAACCCGACTTTCGCCGACATTGTCGCGACGCGGACGTTCGACTTTCCCGGCCACGGCGACAGCCCCGGCTACGAACTGGAAAACGACAACCAGCTGCTCTACAAGTACCCGGGCGCGCTGGGCGGCAAGACCGGTTACACCGACGACGCCGGCCAGACCTTCGTGGGCGCGGCCAACCACAATGGGCGACGCTTGATGGCCGTGCTGCTGCACGGGACGCGGCAGCCGATCGCCCCGTGGGAGCAGGCTGCACACCTGCTGGACTACGGATTCAGCACGCCGCAGGGCACCCAGGTCGGCAACCTGATCGAACCCGACCCCTCGCTGGCGCCCGCCAAGCGTGACGCCGCCGCCGACCGACAGGGCAACGGCGCGCAGGCCGCCGGGCTCATGGGATCGGCCGATGCGCTGCCGATCCGGGTGGGCGTAGCCGTCATCGGAGCGCTCATCGTGCTCAGCCTGATCATGGTCGCGCGCTCGATGAACCGCCGACCCCAGCATTAGACGGCGGCGCGGTGCCGCGCCGTATAACGATTCGCGCAAATCCGCCGATGGTTTTGCCCGTCGGCGGTAGCGTCTACGTCGCTAACGCACGGAACATGAAATTGCGGCGCGGGGCAAAGCGCGAGGGTAAAAAATGAATTCGGTTACCAGAGCCGTGAAGCGAATGTGGTTGCTGCTGGCCGTTGTCGCCATTGCCGGAGTCGCGGGGTTCGGTATCTACCGTCTCCACAGCATGTTCGGCGTTCACGGACACCCCGTTGTCAGGGTCAAGGCCGATCTCGAGGATCCGTTATTCGACCCGAAACGCGTGACCTATGAAGTCTTTGGCCCCGCCGCGACCGCAAAGATCGCCTATTTGGATCCCGAGGCGCACGTGCAACGCCTGGAAAACATTCCGCTGCCGTGGTCGCAAACTGTGACGACGACGCTGACATCGGTCACCGTCAACCTGTTGGCGCAAAGCACCGGCAGCGAGATCGGTTGCCGCATCATGGTGAACGGCGAAACCAAGGACGAACGGTCCCAGACCGGACCGAAGGCGTTGACCTTCTGCCAGGTGAACGCCGGATGAGCGAATCGCTTGTTCCACAGCTGATCCGCCGGTTTGCGGTGCCGATCGTCCTGTTATGGCTGGGGCTCACCGCCGTTCTCAACATCGCGATCCCGCAACTGGAAGTGGTCGGCAAAGCGCACTCGGTTTCGATGAGCCCCGCGGGGGGCGCTTCCATTCAGGCGCTGAGGCGCATCGGAGAGGTGTTCAAAGAGACCGGTTCGGACAACGCGGCCACGATAGTGCTGGAGGACAGCAAACCACTCGGCGATGACGCTCACCGCTTCTACAAGGAGCTGATGCGACGCCTTTCGGCCGATACCAAGCATGTCGCGCACATCCAGGACTTCTGGAGTGATCCGCTGACCGCCGGGGGATCGCAGAGCCCCGACGACAAAGCTGCGTATGCCGTGGTCTATCTCGCCGGCAACAGCGAAACGGCGGCGTACAACTCGGTGTACGCCGTGCGGCATATCGTGGACACCACGCCGAAGCCGCGCGGGCTCAAGGCATACGTGACCGGCTCGACAGCGATGATCGCCGATCAGTCGGAGGCCGGCGACAAAAGCATCGCAAGGGTCACGTTGATCACCGGGGCGGTGATCGCGGTGATGTTGCTCTTCATCTACCGATCCGTGGTCACGATGATCCTCGTGCTCGCCATGGTCGGGATCGAGCTGGGGGCGATCCGGGGAGTCGTCAGTTTTCTGGCCCACCACAACGTCTTTGGCCTCTCGACCTTCGCGGTCAATCTGCTCACGCTGCTGGCGATCGCCGCCAGCACGGACTACGCGATTTTCATGCTCGGCCGTTACCACGAGGCGCGCTACGCGGGCGAAGACCGGAATGCCGCATTCTTCAGCATGTTTCGCGGGACCGCGCACGTGATCCTGGGCTCGGGCCTGACCATCGCCGGCGCCATGTTGTGCCTGAGCTTCGCCCGGCTGCCGTACTTCAAGTCGCTCGGCCCGCCCTGCGCGGTGGGCATGTTGGTCGCGGTCCTCGCCGCGCTCACGCTCGGACCCGCGGCGCTCACCGTCGCCAGCTTCTTCGGGTTCTTCGACCCCAGGCGGAGGATGGCCACTCGGCGCTGGCGCCGCGTGGGGACCGCGATCGTCCGTTGGCCCGGCCCGGTGCTCGCGGCGACGTGCGCGGTGGCCTCCATCGGCCTGCTGGCGCTGCCGAGTTACCGGACGACCTACGATCTGCGCAGATTCATGCCGGCCAGCATGCCGTCCAATGTCGGGGCTGCGGCCGCGGCTCGACACTTCTCGCCGGCCCGGCTGAACCCCGACGTGCTGTTGATCGAGACCGACCACGACATGCGCACCCCGGTGGACATGCTCGTCCTGGACAAGATCGCGAAAGCCATCTTTCACAGCCCCGGAATCGCACAGGTGAAGGCGATAACCCGGCCCCTGGGAACGCCGATCAAACACACTTCGATCCCCTTCATCATCAGCATGCAGGGCATTGCGAATGCCGAGAACATGCAATTCATGAAGGACCGATTGGACGACATGGTGGTGCAGCAGCAGGCCATGACGGTGTCCATCGAAACCATGAAGCACATGTATGACCTGATGGGTCAGATCGTCGACAACACCGTCGACATGGATCACCTCACCCACGACATGTCGAACATCACCGACACCATCAGGGACCACCTGGCGGACCTCTCGGACTTCCTGCGACCGATCGGCAGCTATTTCTACTGGGAAAGACATTGCTACGACATCCCCGCCTGCTGGGCCATCCGGTCGGTGTTCGACACCTTCGACAACATCGACCAGCTGAGCCAGAAATTGGAGGGCCTCGTCACGGACCTGGACGTCCTCACCCGGCTCCTGCCGGAGATGCGGGCGCAGATGCTGCCGATGATTTCGACGATGACCATCATGCGCGACATGCTGGTGGTCTGGCACGGCACCCTGGTCTCGTTTTACAAGGAACAGGAGATGAACAGCAAAGATCCCGGCGCGATGGGCCGGGTCTTTGACGCCGCCCAGGTGGACGATTCGTTCTACCTGCCCCAGTCGGCCTTCGACAATCCGGATTTCAAGCGCGGGTTGAAGATGTTCTTGTCGCCGGATGGCAAGGCGGCCCGCTTCATCGTCTCCCTGGACGGCGATCCCGCGACGCCCGAGGGCATCTCGCGCGTCGAGCCGATCCAGCAGGCGGCCAAAGAGGCGATAAAGGGAACCCCCCTGCAGGGCGCCGCGATCTCGCTGGGCGGCACCGCCTCGATGTACCGGGACATCCAGGAGGGCGCTTTCTACGATCTGCTGATCGCCGGAGTGGCCGCGATCAGCCTCATTCTGATCATCATGATGATCGTCACCCGGAGCCTGATTGCCGCCGCGGTCATCGTGGGGACGGTGCTGCTGTCCCTGGGCTGCTCGTTCGGCCTGTCCGTGCTGCTGTGGCAGGACATTCTTGGCATCAACCTGTATTGGCTGGTGTTGGCGATGTCGGTGATCCTGTTGCTGGCGGTGGGCTCGGACTACAACCTGTTGCTGATCTCGCGGCTCAAAGAGGAAATCGGCGCCGGCTTGAACACCGGAATCATCCGCGCGATGGCCGGCACCGGTGGGGTGGTGACCGCCGCCGGCATGGTCTTCGCCGTGACGATGTCGCTGTTCGTGTTCAGCGATCTGCAGATCATCGGTCAGATCGGCACCACCATCGGCCTGGGCCTGCTGTTCGACACCCTGATCGTGCGCTCGTTCATGACGCCGTCCATCGCCGCGCTGCTCGGCCGCTGGTTCTGGTGGCCGCTACGGGTGCGCCCGCGGCCCGCGAGTCAGATGCTGCGGCCCTACGCGGCCCGCCGATTGGTGCGCGCCCTGTTGCTCACGCCTCCCGAGAAGTCGCCGGAGACGGCGCGACCCTAGGCGACCCTAGGCGGCCTGCAGGCAGGGCGCCGGTGCCATCGCCGAGAGCGGCCGCTCCGGGCTTGCCACCGTGCGCAGGCGGCGCACGACTGCCCGCCGCTTCTCCGCCGCCGGCGCCCCCAGAGCCGCCACAACGGTGGCGATGCCCAGGAGCAGCATGATGACGTCCGGCCAGACCGTGGTGTGAACCTGGGCGATTGCGCCGAGGGCGGCCCCCAACGCTGCGGATGCGACATTGAACAGGGTCGAGGCGAAGCCGATCAGTGTCCCGCGGTGCTCTTCGGCGGCGACGACGCTGATCCACGATATCGCCGAGGGGAAGATGGCCTGACCGGCCACGGTCGCCAGGAAGAAGGCGGTGCCGTACGCCCACATGTGGGACCACTGGCCGCTCGACTCGGCCACGATGCACAGCACGATGGCGGCGACACCGAGCAGGGCGCTGCCCAGCATCATGCCGCGCACTCCGAAGAGGCGGAGAAACTTGCGCCACAGCGCCGAACCGACGACCAGTCCGACGCTGGACAGGATCACCAGCACGCGCACACTCCCGCTCTGGTGAGCGATGCGCAGGGTGTAGAAAAACGTGCCCAGGTTGACTGGAGCGAACAACAGGTAGGTGATGACATACCGGCGGAACCACGGCTGGGTACGGGCGACCGCGAAGCCCTGGCGGTAGGTGTCTCGTACGGACATCCGCGTGGTGATCGACCCAGACCGCATCGGGCCGACGAACAGCGCCGCGATGCCGGATGCGGCCAGGCCCGTCGCGCCCAGCCACAGCAGGTCGCGGCGATACGTCATTTCGTTGCCGTGCGCCAGCATCGGCACCACCAGCAACGCGGTGGTGGTGGCCAGCACCGACCCGGTCGCGCCCTGGGTTAGCAGCAGCTCCCCACGCCGCGATGCGGACAGCTTGTTGGAGACCAGGTCGGGGTACGCGACGCAGCCGATCCCGACGACAACTCCGCTGACCACGCAGGTGAGCAGGAACACCGCGGCGGTCAAACCGCCCGTCCAGGGAATGACGGCGTCGAGCAGCACCATGGCCGCAACGGTCGCTCCGACCGCCGCGAGCAGCAGGTGGCGCATCCGGCCCGAGCGCTGCA
The DNA here is from genome assembly GCF_025263485.1 of Mycobacterium sp. SMC-2. Classification (NCBI taxonomy): domain Bacteria; kingdom Bacillati; phylum Actinomycetota; class Actinomycetes; order Mycobacteriales; family Mycobacteriaceae; genus Mycobacterium; species Mycobacterium sp. SMC-2. Next base: position 1,822,078 of record NZ_CP079863.1, on the reverse strand, counting down.
TGACCGCGGGCGAGATCGAATTTCCCGTGAGCGCGCCCATTCCGTACAAGGGGAAAATCAGCCCGGCCGCCCAGCCGAGGCCCTGGTGGGCGCAAATTATCGGCAGCACGACGGCGCAATTGCTCAGCTGCATCCCTGCCGTGTAGAGCGTGCCCTGGGACAGCAATCGCCCGAACGGGCTTCTCTGCGCCAAGGAGGGTGCGTGCGTGACGGACATAACAAAAGAATTTAGATCCGGTGAAGAGTGGGAAACATCCACCGATCGGATGCCGGGGGTGGAATTGTGAGTCCTCCGATTGGCGGACAAGGGCCCAATGAGCAGCCGGAGCGCGACACTAGACTCACCCAGATGACCAACGCCCGGGGCGGCCTATTGGTTGGATTGACCGCCGCCAGCGTCGGCCTCATCTACGGCTACGACCTGTCCATCATCGCCGGCGCGCAGCTGTACGTCACCGAGGACTTCGGGCTGTCCACGCGGCAACAGGAACTGCTGACGACGATGGTGGTGATCGGGCAGATCGCCGGGGCGCTCGGCGCGGGCGTGCTGGCCAACGCCATCGGGCGCAAGAAGTCGGTGGTGCTGCTCCTGGTCGCCTACGCGGCGTTCGCGCTGCTCGGCGCGCTCTCGGTGTCCCTGCCGATGCTGTTGACGGCCCGGCTCCTGCTGGGGTTGACACTCGGCGTGGCCGTGGTGGTGGTTCCGGTGTACGTGGCGGAATCGGCTCCGACGGCGGTGCGCGGCTCGCTGCTGACGGCCTATCAGCTGGCCATCGTCAGCGGACTCATCGTCGGCTACCTCACCGGATATCTGCTGGCGGGGACCCACAGCTGGCGCTGGATGCTGGGCCTGGCCACCGTGCCCGCACTGCTGTTGCTGCCGTTGCTGATGCGGGCGCCCGACACGGCACGGTGGTACGTGCTGAAGGGCCGCCTGGACGATGCCCGCCGGGCGCTGCTGCGCGTGGAGCCCACGGCCCAGGTCGATGACGAGCTTGCCGAGATCGGTCGCGCCCTCGGCGAGGCCGGCGGCGGCTGGTCGGAGATGCTGCGGCCACCGTATTCGCGGGCCACCGCCTTCGTGATCACGCTCGGCTTCCTGATCCAGATCACCGGCATCAACGCGATCATCTACTACTGCCCGCGGATATTCGAGGCCATGGGCTTCACGGGCAACTTCGCGCTGCTGGGGCTGCCCGCCCTGGTTCAGGTCGCCGGACTGGCGGCGGTGGGCGCGTCGCTGCTCCTCGTCGACCGGGTGGGCCGGCGCCCAATCCTGTTGTCCGGCATCGCCATGATGATCGCCGCCGACGTCGTGCTGATGGCCGTGTTCGGGCGGGGCATCGACGGTGCGGTCCTCGGGTTCGCCGGCATACTGCTGTTCATCATCGGCTACACCATGGGGTTCGGCTCCCTGGGCTGGGTGTACGCCAGCGAGAGCTTCCCGTCCCGGCTGCGGTCCATCGGGTCGAGCACGATGCTCACCTCCAACCTGGTGGCCAACGCCATCGTCGCCGCCGTGTTCCTGACCATGCTGCATTCCCTGGGCGGCGCAGGCACTTTCGCGGTGTTCGCGTCCCTGGCGGTGGTCGCGTTCGCCGTCGTCTACCGGTATGCGCCCGAGACCAAGGGCCGCCAGCTGGAGGAGATCCGGCACTTCTGGGAGAAGGGCGGCCGATGGTAACGATCGCCGCGGGCACCATGGTGCTCGACGGGCAGGCGCACCGGCCGGGCTGGCTGCAGACGGACGACGGGCGGATCCTGGCCTGCGGCGCGGGCCCCGCGCCCCGCCCGGCCGACGCGGACTTCCCGGATTGCACTGTGGTGCCCGGCTTCATCGACATGCACGTGCACGGCGGCGGCGGGGCTTCCTACACCGACGCCGACCTCGACGGCGCCGGCATCGCCGCGGCGGCGGAATTCCACCTGCGGCACGGCACCACGACGACCCTCGCCAGCCTGGTGACCACCTCGCCCGCGGAGTTGCTCGCCGGCGTACGGGCGGCCGCCGAAGCCGCCCGGCGCGGCACGGTCGCGGGCGTCCATCTGGAGGGGCCGTGGCTGAGCCGGGCCCGCTGCGGGGCGCACGACCCCGCCCAGATGCGTTACCCGGATCCGGGAGAGATCGACGCCGTGCTGGACGCGGGCGGCGGCGCGGTCCGGATGGTCACGCTGGCGCCCGAGCTGCCCGGTGCGGACGGGGCGATCCGGCGCTTTCTCGACGCCGGGGTCGTTGTGGCGGTGGGGCATACGGACGCCACGTACCAGCAGACCGAGCGCGCCATCGCCCTGGGCGCCACGGTCGGCACCCACCTGTTCAACGGGATGCCGCCGATGCACCATCGCGAGCCCGGGCCCGCGCTCGCCCTGCTCCGCCATCCGGGCGTCACCGTGGAGCTGATCGCCGACGGCGTGCACGTGCAGCCGGCCGTCGTGCACGCGGTGATCGGGGCCGCGGGACCCGAGCGGGTCGCCTTGGTCACCGATGCCATCGCCGCGGCGGGGCGCGGCGACGGGGCGTTCCGCCTCGGCACCACGGCCATCGACGTCGTGTCCGGCGTGGCACGGGTGCGCGGGACGTCGACGATCGCGGGCAGCACCGCCACCATGGACCAGCTCTTTCGCAGCGTGCATGCCGATGCGGGCCTGGCCGTCGCGGCGCAGACTACCTCGGCCACGCCGGCGCGGGCCCTCGGCCTCGAGCGGGTGGGCAGCCTGAGTGCCGGCTATGACGCCAATCTCGTTGTGCTGGATAGCGATCTGCGGGTGAGGGCGGTCATGGTGGCGGGCCGCTGGCGGGTGCGCGGCTAGCGCAGCCACCGCTTGACGCGGGAAAGGGCCAGCGCCCCAACGGCTCCCATCGCCATCGCGGTCAGCGTCTGCCGCGCTCTGATCCCCTCGTCCAGTTGCACCCGCGGGGCGATGATCACCGGCGCGGGAGGCGCCACATGGCGGGTTCGCGGGTGATCGGATGCCGTCGCCGCCCACGCGGTACAGAAGAGCACGAGATACGAGGTGATGTAGGCGAATACCATCAGGCCCAGCACCGGCCCGAAGGTGGCGCCCGCCGGGCTGCGCAGCACCACGCGCAGGTATACGGAGCCCGCCTGCTTGAACGCTTCGAAGCCGACGGCCGCGATCAGCGCGGCCCGCATCGAATCGGCCAGGCTGACCTTCTCGCGCGGCAGCCGGGCGATCATCCAGGCGAACAGCAACCACGACACCGCCGTCGAGATCACGATCGACAGCAGCCAGAAAAGCCAGTCGAAGACCACAAGCTCCGGTATCCCAAACCATTTCAGCAGCGCGGCCAACGGGGCGTCATGGCCGACAGTCGTCAGACCGACCGTGGCCATGATGACCGCGAACGTCCCGAGCATGGCCAACAGGTCGGAGAGCTTGTTGCGCACGAAGCCCGGCGACTCGATGCGCTCCTCCCACCACATCTCCGTCAACGCCTGCCGCAGATGCGATATCCAGCCCAGGCCCGCCCAGACCGCGGTGGCCAGGCCGATGATCCCCACCGACGCCCGCGCGTCGATCGCCGAGTTCATCAGGTCCAGCAGCTGATCGCCCAGCGGTCCGGTCACCTGCGACCGGATGTGGTCGTCGATCGTCCTCAGCAGCTCGGGCCGCCGGGACAGGATGAACCCGAAGGCCGCGAAACCCACCATCAGCAATGGGAATAACGCGAAGATCGTGTAATAGGTGAGGCCGGCCGCGAAGAAGCCGCCGTTGCGGCCGTCGAACCGCTGGTATGCGCGCAGGACGTGGTCGAGCCATCCGTGCCGGGCCCGCAGCCGATCGAGGATGCCCGCCTTGGCCGGCTCGCTCATGGTGAGACTCACCCTCGTTGCGGAAGGAACCCTAGCCGATCGTAGACCCGCCGAACGGTTTTGCCGGCGATATCCTCGGCGTGCTCCGCTCCCGCCGCGAGCACCCCCTCCAATTCGGCTGGGTCAGCCAGCAATTCGTCGACGCGGGCCTTGATCGGACCGACGAACTCGACGACCGCCTCGGCGGTGTCCTTCTTCAAGTCGCCGTAACCCCGTCCGGCGTAACCCTTGACGAGCTCGTCGATGCCGGTGCCGGTGACCGCCGACTGGATGGTCAGCAGGTTTGACACCCCGGGCTTGGCGTCGGTGTCGAAGCGGATCTCGCGCTCGCTGTCGGTCACCGCCGAACGAATCTTCTTCGCGGACACGGCGGGATCGTCGAGCAGGTTGATCAAGCCGGCGTCGGTGGCGGCCGATTTGCTCATCTTCGACGTCGGGTCTTGTAGGTCGTAGATCTTGGCGGTGGCCTTGGGGATCAGCAGGTCGGGAACCACGAACGTGTCGGGGAACCGGCTGTTGAAGCGCTGCGCCACGTCGCGCGCCAGCTCGAGATGCTGGCGCTGGTCCTCGCCCACCGGCACCAGCTCGGCGTCGTAGGCCAGGACGTCGGCGGCCTGCAACACCGGATAGGTGAACAGGCCCACGGTGGTGGCTTCGCCGCCTTGGCGGGCCGACTTGTCCTTGAACTGAGTCATCCGCGAGGCCTGCCCGAAACCGGTGAAGCAGCCCAGCACCCAGGCCAGCTGGGAGTGGGCGGGCACGTGGCTCTGCACGAACACGGTGCTGCGGGCGGGGTCGATGCCCAGCGCCAGGTACTGGGCGGCCGTGGCCAGGGTCCGCCGGCGCAGCGCCTCGGGATCCTGGGGAATGGTGATGGCGTGCAGGTCGACCACGCAGAACATGGCCTCGTGATCGTCCTGCAGCGCGACCCACTGGGTGATGGCGCCCAGAGCGTTCCCGAGGTGGAGCGAATCGGAGGTCGGCTGCACGCCGGAGAAAATCCGGCGGGATCCGGTAGCGGTGCTCATGATGCACCGATCTTTTCACGCGACCCTTTCCGGGAACCCACGGCCAGCTTCACGTCCGCGAGCCGCTCGGTTGCGGTACCGGCGGTACCGGCTTTAATGTCGCGGGTATGGGGACGAACACCAACACGGGGACGCGGCCACCGATCCACCTCGGCTCGGGAGAGCCGGTCCTGTTGCTGCACCCGTTCCTGCTGTCCCAGGCGGTGTGGGAGGACGTCGCCCGGCGGCTGGCCGACACCGGGCGGTACGAGGTTTTCGCCCCGACGATGGCCGGCCACAACGGCGGGCCGCCCGCGGGCACCTGGTTGCTGTCCTCGGCGGTGCTGGCCGACCACGTGGAGCACCAGATGGACGAGCTGGGCTGGGACACCGCCCACATCGTGGGCAACTCGCTCGGCGGTTGGGTCGCGTTCGAACTCGAGCGGCGCGGGCGGGCGCGCAGCGTGATGGGCATCGCCCCGGCGGGTGGATGGACGCGATGGAGCCCGGCCAAGTTCGAGGTGATCGCCAAGTTCGTCCTGGGCATCCCGCTGCTGATACTGGCCTGGCTGTTCGGCCCGAAGGTGATGCGCCTGCCGTTCAGCCGCCGGCTGGCCACCTACGCGATCAGCGCGACGCCCGACGGGGTCAGCGACGCTCAACTGCTCGGCTGCATCGACGACGTCGTCCACTGCCCCGCCTACTTCCAACTGCTGGGCAAGTCGCTGGCGCTGCACGGGCTGCGGGAGCTGGCCGAGAACGCCGTCCCGGCGCACCTGGTGATCTGCGAGAAGGACCGGATCGTGCCCGCACCCAGGTTCAGCCGGCATTTCACCACGCACCTGCCCGACGACCACCAGGTCACCAAGCTCGACGGCGTGGGGCACATCCCGATGTTCGAGGCGCCGGAGCGCGTCACCGAGGTGATCGTCGACTTCCTCGACGAGTGCACGCCGGCGACCCGGGGCGCCAACCCCTCGGCTAGTTAGCCAGCTTCTTTTCCAGGTTCTCGGCGATCGAGTTGAGGAACTCCTCGCTCTGCTGCCATTCCTGGTCGGGGCCGATGAGGATGGCGAGGTCCTTGGTCATCTTCCCGCTCTCGACCGTCTCGACGATCACGTCCTCCAGCGTCTGCGCGAACTCGATCACCTCCGGGGTGTTGTCGAGCTTGCCGCGGTGCTGCAACCCCCGCGTCCAGGCGAAGATCGAGGCGATCGGGTTGGTCGAGGTCGGCTTCCCGGCCTGGTACTGGCGGAAGTGCCGGGTGACGGTGCCGTGCGCCGCTTCGGCCTCGACCGTCTTGCCGTCGGCGGTCATCAGCACCGAAGTCATCAGCCCCAGCGAGCCGTAGCCCTGCGCGACGAGGTCGGACTGGACGTCCCCGTCGTAGTTCTTACAGGCCCACACGTAGCCGCCCTCCCACTTGAGGCAGGCCGCGACCATGTCGTCGATCAGCCGGTGCTCGTAGGTCAGCCCCTCGGCCTCGAACTTGTCCTTGAACTCCTCTTCGTAGATGCGCTGGAACTCGTCCTTGAACATGCCGTCGTAGGCCTTGAGGATGGTGTTCTTGGTGGACAGGTACACCGGCCACTTGGCGTTCAGGCCGTAGGCCAGCGAGGCGCGGGCGAAGTCCCGGACGGATTCCTTGAAGTTGTACATCCCCATCACGACGCCGCCGTCGTCGGGAATGGACACCACCTCGTGCACCATCGGCTCGCTGCCGTCGGACGGGGTGAACGTGATGGTCACGGTGCCCGGCTTGTCCACCTTGAAGTTCGTCGCCCGGTACTGGTCGCCGAACGCGTGACGACCGATGACGATCGGTTTGGTCCAGCCCGGCACCAGCCGCGGCACATTGGAGATGACGATCGGCTCGCGGAAGATGGTGCCGCCCAGGATGTTTCGGATCGTGCCGTTGGGCGACAGCCACATCTTCTTCAGGTTGAATTCGGCGACGCGGGCCTCGTCGGGGGTGATGGTGGCGCACTTGACGCCCACGCCGTGCCGCTTGATGGCATACGCGGCGTCGATGGTCACCTGGTCGTTGGTGCGGTCGCGGTTCTCGATGCCGAGGTCGTAGTACTCCAGGTTGATGTCGAGGTGCGGCAGGATCAGCATGTCCTTGATGAACTTCCAGATGACGCGGGTCATCTCGTCACCGTCGAGCTCTACAACCGGACCCTTGACCTTGATCTTGTCGGACATCGGGTCAACTCCCTATCTCGCGGCCCACACGTTACGAGCCTTGCGAAGCGGCTAGCGCTTCATTGAACGTCTTGCTCGGCCGCATCACTGCAGTCGTCTTCTCGCTGTCCGGGTAGTAGTACCCACCGATGTCGACCGTCTCGCCCTGCGCCTCGGCGAGCTCGGCCACGATGGTGTCCTCGTTCTCGCGCAGCGAGTCGGCCAGCGCGGCGAAGTGCCGGCGCAGCTCCTCGTCGTCGCATTGCGCAAGTTCCTGCGCCCAGTACAGCGCCAGGTAGAACTGGCTGCCGCGGTTGTCGAGCTCGCCGGCCTTGCGCGACGGACTCTTGTCGTTCTCCAGCAGCCTGCCGATCGCCGCGTCCAGCGTCTTGCTCAGGATCTTGGCGCGCTCGCTGTCGGTCTTGATGCCGATGTCTTCGAAACACGCACCCAGGGCGAGGAATTCGCCGAGGGAATCCCAGCGCAGGTGGTTCTCCTCGAGCAGTTGGTGGACGTGCTTGGGCGCCGAGCCGCCCGCCCCGGTCTCGTACATGCCGCCGCCGGCCATCAACGGCACGATGGACAGCATCTTGGCGCTGGTGCCCAGCTCGAGGATGGGGAACAGGTCGGTGAGGTAGTCGCGCAGGATGTTTCCGGTCGCGGCGATGGTGTCCTGCCCGCGCATCGCGCGCTCCAGCGTGTACCTCATGGCCCACACCTGCGGCATGATCTGGATCTCCAGGCCCTCGGTGTCGTGCTCCTTCAGGTATTTCTTGACCTTCTTGCGCAGCTCGACCTCGTGCGGCCGCTCGGTGTCCAGCCAGAACACCACCGTCATGCCCGAGTTTCGCGCCCGGTTGACGGCCAGCTTGACCCAGTCGCGGATCGCTTCGTCGGTGGCGATGGGCATCCGCCAGATGTCGCCTTCTTCCACGTTCTGGGTCAGCAGCACTTCCCCGGTGTCGAGGTCGACGATGTCGGCGACGCCGTCTTCGGGGATCTCGAATGTCTTGTCGTGCGAGCCGTACTCCTCGGCCTGTTGCGCCATCAGGCCGACGTTGGGCACGGTGCCCATCGTCGTCGGGTCGAACTGCCCGTGGGTCTTGCAGAAGTTGATGATCTCTTGGTAGATGCGGGAGAAGGTCGACTCGGGGTTGACGGCCTTGGTGTCCTTCGGCCGCCCGTCGGCGCCCCACATCTTGCCGCCGGCGCGGATCATCGCCGGCATCGACGCGTCCACGATCACGTCGCTGGGCGAATGAAAGTTGCTGATGCCCTTGGCCGAATCGACCATCGCCAGCTCGGGGCGGTGTTCGTGGCAGGCGTGCAGGTCGCGGATGATCTCCTCGTGCAGCGACGCGGGCAGCGACTCGATCTTGCTGTAGAGATCCACCAGTCCGTTGTTGACGTCGACGCCGAGTTCGTCGAAGAGCTCCTGGTGCTTGGCGAAGGCGTCCTTGTAGAACACCTTCACGGCGTGGCCGAAGACGATGGGGTGGGAGACCTTCATCATCGTCGCCTTGACGTGGAGCGAGAACATCACGCCCGTCTCGTAGGCGTCCTGCATCTGTTCCTCGTAGAACTCGACCAGCGCCTTCTTGCTCATGAACATGGAATCGATGACGTCGCCCTCGCGCAGCTCGACCCTGGGCTTGAGCTCGAGGGTCTTACCACTCTTGGTTGCAAGGACCATCTTCACGTTGCGCGCGCGGTCCAGCGTCATCGACTTCTCACCGTGGTAGAAGTCGCCGTGCCGCATGGTTGCGACATGAGTGCGCGAGGCCGGCGACCACTCCCCCATGCTGTGGGGGTGCCTGCGCGCGTACTCCTTGACGGCCTTGGGGGCGCGCCGGTCCGAGTTGCCCTGGCGCAGCACCGGGTTGACCGCGCTGCCCAGGCATTTGCCATAGCGAGCGCGGATTTCCTTCTCCTCGTCGGTCTTCGGGCTCTGCGGAAAGTCCGGAACCTTGAAACCCTTGCCCTGCAGCTCCTTGACGGCGGCGATCAGCTGGGGCACCGAGGCGCTGATGTTCGGCAGCTTGATGATGTTGGTGTCGGCGAGCTGCGTCAGCCGGCCCAGCTCGCCCAGGTTGTCGCCGACCCGCTGCTCTTCGGTCAGGTGTTCGGGGAACTCGGCGAGGATCCGGGCCGCCACGGAGATGTCACTGGTCTTGATCTCGATGCCCGCCGGCTCGGCGAAGGCCCGCACGATCGGCAGGAACGCGTAGGTCGCCAGCAGCGGCGCCTCGTCGGTCAGTGTGTAGATGACGGTCGGCTGTTCGGCGCTCACGGTCTCTCTTCCGGCGTGGAAAACCTTCGATTATCAGTCAGATCTGGGGAGTCAGCGTTCTTCCTGCCACGTTATCAAGGGCGTTTGGGCAGGTGTCCAGCTGCATTGGCACGAAGTCGGCACAGTAAGATAGTCTCCGTATTGGTCATGAGCGCCAGCGTCAAGCCCCGGCTTGCTGGCCGGCAACCCTCCAACCGCGGTGGGGTGCCCCGGGTGATGACCAGGTCTAGTAGCCACAGGCTGCGCGGCAAGCGCGGGTCCGCCATAACGGACCCCTGACTAGAGGGGAAGACGTGATGTGCACATATCAAGCTCCGTCGGATCGGCTCATGTGTCGACTCGTGTGTCGCTGCTGACCGCGACCCCGATACCCGATTCGCCGATCTCGAAGCAGAAAGCAAACTCACGTGAGCCCCGACAACAGCACCACCAGCAACGACACCGACCCGACCGCGCGCTGGTCGTTCGAGACCAAGCAGGTGCACGCCGGCCAGCAACCGGACCCGGCCACCAACGCGCGCGCCCTGCCGATCTACCAGACCACGTCCTACACGTTCGACGACACCACACACGCCGCGGCCCTGTTCGGGCTGGAGGTTCCGGGCAACATCTACACCCGGATCGGCAACCCGACCACCGATGTCGTCGAGCAGCGCATCGCCGCGCTCGAGGGCGGCGTGGCGGCGCTCTTCCTGAGCTCCGGGCAGGCCGCTGAGACCTTCGCCATATTGAACCTCGCATGTGCCGGGGATCACATCGTGTCCAGCCCGCGGCTCTACGGCGGCACGTACAACCTGTTCCACTATTCGCTGGCCAAGCTCGGCATAGAGGTCAGCTTCGTCGAGGATCCCGACGATCTGGACTCCTGGCAGGCCGCCGTGCGCCCGAACACGAAGGCGTTCTTCGGCGAGACCATCTCCAACCCGCAGATCGATGTGCTGGACATCCCCGGGGTGGCCGGCGTCGCGCACGCCAACGGGATACCGCTGATCGTCGACAACACCATCGCCACGCCGTACCTGATCCAGCCGTTCGCCCACGGCGCCGACATCGTGGTGCACTCGGCCACCAAGTACCTCGGCGGGCACGGCTCGGCGATCGCCGGCGTCGTCGTCGACGGCGGCACCTTCGACTGGACGCAGGGCCGCTTCCCCGGGTTCACCACGCCCGACCCGAGCTACCACGGCGTGGTGTTCGCCGAGCTCGGGCCGCCGGCCTACGCGCTCAAGGCGCGCGTGCAGCTGCTGCGTGACCTCGGGTCGGCCGCTTCGCCGTTCAACGCGTTCCTGGTCGCCCAGGGCATCGAAACGCTGAGCCTGCGCATGGAACGCCACGTCGCCAACGCGCAACGGGTGGCCGAGTACCTGGCCGGCCATGACGGCGTTTTGTCGGTCAACTACGCCGGGCTGCCCAGCTCACCGTGGTACGAGCGGGCAAAGAAGCTGGCGCCCAAGGGAACCGGCGCGGTGCTGGCCTTCGAGCTGGACGGCGGCGTCGAGGCCGGCAAGGCGTTCGTCAACGCGCTGAAGCTGCACAGCCACGTCGCCAACATCGGCGACGTGCGCTCCCTGGTCATCCACCCGGCGTCCACCACCCACGCCCAGCTCAGCCCGCAGGAGCAGCTGAGCACCGGCGTCAGCCCGGGCCTGGTGCGGCTGGCCGTCGGGATCGAGGGCATCGACGACATCCTGGCCGACCTGGATCTCGGCTTCGCCGCTGCGCGCAAGTACGGCGCGAACGCGCAAACCTCGGGCTCCGACCCGCAAGCCGTGGCGGCGTTCTAAGGGGCCCGGCGATGACGATCTCCGACGTCCCCACCCAGACGCTGCCGGCCGAAGGCGAGATCGGCCTGGTGCACATCGGCTCGCTGACCACCGAGAGCGGCGCGGTGATCGACGACGTGTGCATCGCCGTTCAGCGCTGGGGCGAGCTGTCGCCGACCCGCGACAACGTGGTGGTGGTGTTGCACGCGCTGACCGGTGACTCGCACATCACCGGGCCCGCCGGGCCCGGGCATCCCACCGGCGGCTGGTGGGACGGGGTGGCCGGGCCGGGCGCGCCGATCGACACCGACCGCTGGTGCGCGGTGGCCACCAACGTGCTGGGCGGTTGCCGCGGCTCGACCGGCCCCAGCTCGCTGGCCCGGAATGGAAAGCCTTGGGGCTCAAGGTTTCCGAAGATCTCGATACGCGACCAGGTGGAGGCCGACATCGCCGCGCTGGCCGCACTGGGGATAGACGAGGTGGCCGCCGTGGTCGGCGGATCCATGGGCGGCGCAAGGGCTTTGGAGTGGATGGTCGGCCACCCCGACCGGGTCCGGGCCGGGCTGCTGCTGGCGGTCGGGGCGCGGGCGACCGCGGACCAGATCGGCACGCAGACCACGCAGATCGCGGCCATCAAGGCCGACCCGAACTGGCAGGGCGGTGATTACCACGACACGGGGCGCACCCCGGACACCGGCCTGACCATCGCCCGGCGCTTCGCCCACCTGACCTACCGCGGGGAAGCGGAGCTCGACACCCGGTTCGGCAACGACTCGCAGGGCGCCGAGGACCCGGCGAACGGCGGCCGTTACGCGGTGCAGAGCTACCTGGAACACCAGGGCGACAAGCTGCTGGCCCGCTTCGACGCGGGCAGCTACGTCACCCTCACCGAGGCGCTGAACAGCCACGACGTCGGCCGCGGCCGCGGCGGGGTGCGCAACGCCCTGACCGGTTGCCCGGTGCCGGCCGTGGTCGGCGGCATCACCTCCGACCGGCTCTACCCGCTGCGGCTGCAGCAGGAGCTCGCCGAGCTGTTGCCGGGCTGCAGCGGCCTGCACGTCGTCGAGTCCATCTGCGGGCACGACGGCTTCCTGGTGGAATCCGAAGCGGTCGGCGAGCTGATCCGCAAGACGCTGGACTTGGCCCTCCAGACCGGCGAGGCCGAAGGCACGTGTCGGCGGTGACCCGCTCTCGCCAAGACCGCTCCCTGTCGTTCGGTTCGGCCGCCGCGGCCTACGAGCGTGGACGCCCGTCCTATCCGCCGGAGGCCATCGACTGGCTGCTGCCGCGCGGCGCGCGCCAGGTGCTGGACCTCGGTGCGGGCACCGGCAAGCTGACCACCCGGCTGGTGGAACGCGGGCTGGACGTGGTCGCCGTCGACCCGATTCCCGACATGCTGGAAGTGTTGCGCACCTCGCTGCCGGAGACCCGGGCGCTGCTGGGCACCGCGGAGGAGATCCCGTTGCCGGACAACAGCGTTGACGTCGTGCTGGTGGCGCAGGCGTGGCACTGGGTGGACCCCGAACGCGCCATTCCGGAGGTGGCCCGCGTGCTGCGGCCGGGCGGGCGGCTGGGCCTGGTGTGGAACACCCGCGACGAGCGGCTGGGCTGGGTGCGGGAGCTGGGCGAGATCATCGGCTCCGACGGTGACCGGGGCCGCTTCGACGTCACGCTGTCCGAGTCGTTCACCGAGCCTGAACGCCACCAGGTCGAGTGGACGAATTACCTTACGCCGCAAGCCCTGATCGACCTGGTCGCATCACGCAGCTACTGCATCACCTCGCCGACCGAGGTCCGCACCAGGACGCTGGACGAGGTGCGTGGGTTGCTGGCCACCCATCCGGCGCTGGCGAATGCGACCGGGCTGGCGCTGCCCTATGTCACCGTGTGCATCCGGGCGACACTGGCCGAGTAGGCGGGGCTACGGTTCGTCGTCATCCTCGTCGCGTAGGAGTTTTTCGGGGTGGTGGAAGGTGTTGGTGCGGGGTTGGCCTTTGTCGAGGTGTGGGGGCGGGATCCACTCGGTCTGGTGTTTGGCGTTCTTGCGGGTGCTCCAGCCGCCGGGTTTGAGCATCCGGTGATGCGGTCCGCAGGCGAAAGTGAGATCGTCGATGTCGGTGCGCCGGGATTGGGCGTAGTCGGTCACGTGATGGACTTCGGAGAGATAGCCGGGCACGGTACATCCGGGTGCCGAGCAGCCGCGGTCCTTGGCGTACAGGACAATTCGCTGTCCGGGTGAGGCTAGCCGCTTCGTGTGATAGAGCGCCAGAGGTTTGGCGTTGTCGAAGACGGCCAGGTACTGGTGGGCGTGGCGGGCCAGCCGGATCACATCGCTCATCGGCAACCGGGTGCCCCCGCCGGTGCGGCCGGTCCCGGCGGCGGCCTGCAGGTCTTGCAGCGTCGTCGTGACGACGATCGAGGCCGGTAACCCATTGTGCCGGCCCAGTTTTCCCGAGGCCAGCGCCGCGCGGGAGGCAGCCAGCAGCCCGTCGCGGTTGCGTTGGGCGGTGCTGCGGGCGTCACGGTCAATCGCCTCCTGGCGAGGGGCCCCATCGACACAGGGCACGTCGTCGAGCGGGTTGCACATGCCGGGTGCGGCCAGCTTGGCCAACACCGCCTCGAGGGTGGCGCGCAACTCGGGTGTGAGCAGGCCGCGCAGCTCGGACATGCCGTCGGGGCCTTGTTTGCCCAGGGTGAGGCCGCGGCGCCGGGCGCGGTCCTCGTCGCGGTAGGTGCCGTCGGGATTGAGGCAGTCGGCGACGTGATCGGCCAGCTCAGCGAGCTGTTCGGGCCGAAAGTGGGTCCCCGCGCCGGCCAGGTCGGCCTCCACGGCCGCGCGGGTGGCCGCATCCACCGAGCCGGGCAGGTGGTGAAAGAACCGGCGGATCACCGCCACCTGGCCGCCACCCAGCTTGCCCTCCCGTTGGGCGGCGGCCGTCGCGGGCAGGATCGGCTCTAGGGGTTCGCCGGTCAGCCCGTGCCGGGGCCCGAGGTCGGTGGCCTCTTTGACCCGCCGGGAGGCTTCGGCGCGGCTGATCAACGTCGCGTCGGCGATCGCCTGCGGCAGTGTGCCGCCCAACTCCTCGGCGGTGGCCTGGCGGGCCAGGGTGTTGATCAGCGGATGCTCGATGGCCGGCAACTGCCGACGCACCTTCTCGCAGCGCTCCAGCATCCCCAGCTGTTGCTGGAAGTCCATCGCGTCCACCGGCAACGCACGGGCCCGAGCCAAGGCGGCATCAAGGTCGTCGAACACCGCGTCGACCTCGACGTCACCACGTGGACTCACACCCCCAAACTAGCCACCACCACCGACAACAAAGACCCCAAAAATCGCCACAGACGCACACTCCCGCAAATAATTTCGTCAGAAGTTCAGCCCGGAGAACATGACCCGATTGGGGTCGTACTTCTGCCGCACGGTCGTCAGCCGCGACAGGTTCGAACCGAAGTACCGCGCGGGGGCGGCGTTGGCCTCCAGGTAGTTGACGTACCCACCGACCGAGATTTGTTGCACCGCTTGGTGTGCGTTGCTCAGCCAGGTGTTCGCGGCGGCCACCTGGCTGCCCGAGGGCTCGACGTACCACTGCAGCACGGCCGACTGATTGCGCCACGGGAACGCGGTGTCGCCCGCGGCCACGTCCGCGACGGCACCGCCGAGCGGGTCGACGAGCACCGATGCCTGTCCGGCACCCACCGGCCACTGCCCGATCGCTGTGGCGATGGCGTGCGCCGCAGGGGAATCCACCGGGCCGATGACGTCGGAACCGGCAATGAAGGCACGCGCCGGGGGCGACGAGCTGCCCCCGGCCAGGAACATCACCAGATCGGTGCGGCTCATCGTCTTGTTCGACACCGCAATGGGTGCAACACCGACCGCGGACTTGATCGCGTCGACCACACCGGACCCGGCACCCGCGGGGCAGGTCGCCAACACGTGGCAATTCGGCGCCGAGCCGATCATGAGATCCACGATGCCCCAGGTGTTTCGGTCTACACCATTGAGCCAGGACTGCCAACCGACGAGCACCTGCGTGGCCGACGCGGGCGGGAAGTCGAGTCGGACGACGTCGCTGTCGGAGGTCGCGAAGGTGGAAAACGTCATCGACGTCGTCACGCCGAAATTGCCGCCGCCGCCGCCGCGAAGCGCCCAGAACAGATCCGGATTGTCGTTGGGGGAGGCGGTCACCACGTCGCCGCTGGGCAACACCACCGTGGCGGACCGCAGCGCGTCACAGGTCAGGCCCGCGTGCCGGGTGTCGGGGCCGATTCCGCCACCGAACGCGAGACCCGCGACGCCGACGGTCGGACAGCTGCCGCTGGGTATCGCTCGCCCGGCCCCGGTCAATGCCTGGTGGATAGCGTAGAGGGTGGTCGCGGGGGTGACCGTCAGGTTGTTGCCGTCGAAGGTGGCGCCACCGGGAAGGCCGCGCAGGTCGAGCACCATCGTGCCGTTCGCGGCGGAGGCGCCGACGTAGGAATGGCCGCCGCCGCGCGGGGCGATCTTGAGGTTGTTGGCCGCCGCGAACGCGACCGCCTTCTGCACGTCCGGCTGTGACGAAACCGTCACCACCGCAGCGGGAGTGGAGCCGTCGTAAAACGAGTTGAAAACCTTTTTGCTGGTGGAGAATTGAGCGCCGTTGTCCGGAAGCACGACGGCGCCACCGATGGAGGATGCCAGACCGCCCCAACCAACAGCGGGATCCGCTTCCGCCCGCGCGGTGCCCAAAACCGTGCCGGTCGCCAACATTCCGACGGCGCCGCGAAGAAATGCCTGGCGCGAGATGCCCCTCTGCAAGTAGAGCTCCGGCGGACGGCCGCTATTCGTCGTCATGTGCGGAGATTCTTAAACATTTCTCACGCGAAAGCCCGGAATTGGCGTCCGTGTCAGATCACAGTGTGGCTTCGATCCGCCGAATGGCTGGCCGATGCGCGGCGCGCGATAATCGATGCTCGAGCCGCGGCTGGCTCTCAAAAAACTTATTGTGCGAACCTTTACCCCACCGTGTCGCAAACGTGACAGTGATAGCTCAGAGTTCACAACGTGATTCGAGTGCAATCGGCGCACTCCACGACCGAGGGTGAGGCCGCATGAAGGCACCGGCGCGAACGCACCGCTGGATCTGGCTGTTTCGAAACCAGCCCCTGACCGTTCGCCTGCTGGCCGCGGCCGCCGCGCTCCTCACCGCGGCGTCGGCCTTCGCCGCGCCGGCCGGGGCGGACAACCCCGACGACAACTTCATCGACGCGCTCAACCACGCCGGCATCGACTTCGGCGAACCCGGGAACGCGATGTCGGTCGGCCAGTCCATCTGCCCGATGCTTGCCGAACCGGGCGGCAACTTCGCCGCGGCCGCGTCCAGCGTCTCCGGCCGGGGCATGTCACCCATGATGGCGCGCATGTTCACCACCATCGCGATCCAGACCTACTGCCCCGAGCAGATGGCGAACCTGGCCAATGGCAACCTTTCCGGCGTGGTTCCGCAGATGCCGGGCATGGCCGGACAGATCCCCGGCATGACCGGACAGATCCCTGGCATGGCCGGACAGATCCCCGGCATGACCGGACAGATCCCCGGCATGACCGGGCAGATCCCGGCGGCGCCGGGTATCTAGCCGGTGCCCAGCGGGTCGATCGTCCACGCGATGTAGACCATCGCGGCCGCGACCGTCGCGGTGGTGACGAAGTCAATTCCCTTGCTGCGCACCACCAAAAGGCCGCACCGATCGTCGGACAGCACCAGTCGCAGGGCCGCCGCCAGGCCCACGCCGATGCCGATCAGCAGCGAACCGCGCCGCCAGAAGCTCGCCCCCACCAGCGCGAGCGCCGTGGCGAAGGTCAGGCCGACCAGCAGGATCGGCCACTGGGCCCGGACGACGGACCGCGCGCTCATCGCCGCTCGGCCAGCTCGACGACGTTGCTCAGCAGGAACGCCCGCGTCAACGGGCCGACACCACCGGGATTCGGCGACACGTGGCCGGCCACCTCCCACACGTCGGGGTGCACGTCGCCGACCAACCCATTGTCGGTGCGGCTGACCCCGACGTCGACGACCGCGGCGCCCGGACGCACCATGTCGGCGGTCAGCATGTGCGGCACCCCGACGGCGGCCACGACGATGTCCGCCTGCCTGGTGTGCGTTGCCAGATCGCGAGTCCCGGTGTGGCACAACGTCACCGTGGCGTTCTCCGAACGGCGTGTCAGCAGCAGCCCCAACGGGCGGCCGACCGTCACACCGCGGCCGATGATCACCACGTGCGCCCCGGCGATCTCGACGTCGTAGCGCCGCAGCAGGTGCACGATCCCACGGGCGGTGCACGGCAGCGGTGCCGGAACGCTGAGCACCAGCCGGCCCAGGTTGGTCGGGTGCAGTCCGTCGGCGTCCTTGTTCGGGTCGACGCGCTCCAGCGCCGCGTTCTCGTCGAGATGCTTGGGCAGCGGCAACTGCACGATGTAGCCGGTGCAGTCGGGGTTGACGTTGAGTTCGTCGATGGTGTCTTCCAGCGTCGCGGTGCCGATGTCGGCGGGCAGATCCCGGCGGATCGACGTGATCCCGACCTTGGCGCAGTCCGCGTGCTTGCCCCGGACATAGGCCTGCGACCCGGGATCGTCACCGACCAGGATGGTGCCCAGCCCGGGGGTTCGACCCGACGCGGTCAGTGCGGCCACCCGTTGTTTGAGGTCAACGAAGATCTCGTCACGGGTGGCCTTGCCGTCCAGTGTGATTGCGCCCACGCCTGACAGTCTGGCACGCTCCCGGTATGTCAACCCCTCCGGACGTGTTCAGCCCCGCCAAGCTTGGCCCGATCACGCTGCGCAACCGCACCATCAAGTCGGCGACCTTCGAGGCCCGCACGCCCGACACCCTGGTGACCGACGACCTGATCGAATACCACCGCCTGCCCGCCGCCGGCGGCGTCGGCATGACGACCGTCGCCTATTGCGCCGTCTCCCCCGGCGGCCGCACCGAGGGCAACGGCATCTGGATGCGCCCGGAGGCGGTGCCCGGCTTCCGCCGGCTCACCGACGCCATCCACGCCGAGGGCGCCGCGGTGAGCGCGCAGATCGGCCACGCCGGGCCGGTCGCCAACGCCAAGTCCAACAAGGCCAGGGCGCTGGCGCCGGTGCGGTTCTTCAACCCGATCGGGATGCGGTTCGCCAAGAAGGCGAGCCGCGACGACATCAACGAAGTCATCGAAGGCCACGCCAACGCCGCCCGTCTGGCCATCGAAGCCGGCTTCGATGCCGTCGAAATCCATTTGGGCCACAACTATCTGGCGAGCTCGTTCCTGTCCCCGTTGATCAACCGCCGCGACGACGAGTTCGGCGGATCGCTTGAGAACCGGGCGAAGGTGGCCCGCGGCATCGTGATGGCCGTGCGGCGCGCGGTGGAGAAAGAGGGCACGCCGATCGCGGTCACCGCCAAGCTCAACATGGCCGACGGGGTGCGCGGCGGCATCAGCACCGAAGAATCGCTGAGAACCGCCAAATGGTTCGAGGAGGACGGCGGCCTGGACGCGATCGAACTCACCGCGGGCAGCTCGCTGGTCAACCCGATGTACCTGTTCCGCGGCGACGCGCCGCTCAAGGAATTCGCCGGCGCCTTCAAACCGCCGCTGAGTTGGGGCATGCGCATGACGGGCACGAAGTTCCTGCGCGAGTACCCCTACCGCGAGGCCTATTTGTTGCGCGATGCCAAGCTGTTCCGCGCGGAGCTGACGATGCCGCTGATCCTGCTCGGCGGCATCACCAACCGGGAAACGATGGACCTGGCGATGGCCGAGGGATTCGAGTTCGTCGCGATGGCCCGGGCGCTGCTGGCCGAACCGGACCTGATCAATCGGATCGCGGCCGACGGCGCCGCGCACAGCGTGCGTTCGGCATGCACCCACTGCAACCGGTGCATGCCCACGATCTACACCCGGACGCGCTGCGTGGTCACCGGTGCCCCCGATGTTTTGGCGGGCAATCGGACCTAGCGCTGACGAGAGCGGGCGCGCAAACGCACATTTGGGCCTCAGGGTGGCCTGAGGTCCACGAGATACAGTTGGTTCGATGAGCGCACCTGCCCCGCCCGTCTTGACGGTTCGCTATGACGGGTCAGAACGCACCTTCGCCGCCGGTCACGACGTGGTGGTGGGCCGTGATCTGCGCGCCGACATGCGCATCACCCACCCGCTCATCTCCCGCGCGCATCTGTTGCTGCGCTTCGACCAGGGCCGGTGGCTGGCGATCGACAACGGTTCGCTCAACGGCACTTTCGTGAACGGCCGGCGGGTGCCGGTCGTCGATATCCACGACGGCCAGTGCGTCAACATCGGCAATCCGGACGGGCCGCAGCTCGTGTTCGAGGTCGGGCGGCACCAAGGGATGGCCGGGCGCCCACCGCAAACCGAATCGATGGGCATACCGGTGGCGGCGCACCCGTCCGGGACGGCGTGGTCGGCCGCGCCGGGGGGCCCACCCGTCGCCGCCCCACCCGGCCCCCCGCCCGGGCCGCCGGGCCGCGCGCCCAGCTGGGCGTCGCCCCGACGACCGCACCCGGGCGCGCCCGGTCCCCGCCCCGCCCCGCCCGCACAACCGATGTATGCCGGCGGCGGGCGCGCGCCCGCTCCCCCGCCCCCCGCGCCGCCGCCCCCCAATTTCCAGCCGCACCCGCAGATGTCGGCGTCGCCGCAGACCGAGATGTCGCGCCCCGCACCCAAGCCGCCCGAGGTGGCGAACCTGGCGACGAAGATGTTCCAGGCGCTCAGGCCCTCGCGATCGGGGGCGCTGCAGAAGCCTTCCGGCGCGCTGACGATCGGCCGGGCCACCGACAACGACGTCGTCATCCAGGACGTCCTCGCGTCGCGCCATCACGCGTTTCTGACCCAGACGCCGCTGGGCACCGAGATCCGCGACGCGCACAGCGTCAACGGGACGTTCGTCAACGGTGTGCGGGTGGGGTCCGCTGTGCTGACCGAGGGCGACGTGGTCACCATCGGCAACGTCGACCTGGTGTTCACCCGCGGCGAGCTGCTGCGCCGCACCGAGGCCGCGACGCGCACCGGCGGCCTGGAAGTGAACTCCGTCTGCTACACCGTTGACCACGGCAAGCAGCTGCTCGACCACATCTCACTGACCGCCCGGCCCGGCACGCTGACGGCCATCATCGGCGGTTCGGGCGCCGGCAAAACAACGCTCTCGCGGGTGATCGTCGGGTACACCAGCCCCACGTCGGGGTCGGTGACCTTCGAGGGACACGACATCCATGCCGAGTACGCGACCATGCGCAGCCGGATCGGGATGGTCCCGCAGGACGACGTCGTGCACCGCCAGCTGACGGTCAACCAGGCCCTGAACTACGCCGCCGAGCTGCGGCTGCCCCCCGACACCAGCAAGGCGGAGCGGGCTCAGATCGTCGCCCAGGTCCTCGAAGAGCTCGACATGACCAAGCACGCCGAGACCCGGGTCGACAAGCTGTCCGGCGGGCAGCGCAAGCGGGCCTCGGTGGCCCTCGAGCTGCTCACCCAGCCGTCACTGCTGCTCCTCGACGAACCGACCTCCGGGCTGGACCCGGCGCTGGACCGTCAGGTGATGCTGATGCTGCGCCAGCTCGCCGACGCCGGCCGCACGGTGCTGGTGGTGACCCACTCGGTGTCCTACCTGGACGTCTGCGACCAGATCCTGCTGGTCGCGCCGGGCGGCAAGACCGCCTTCTGCGGGCCACCCGACCAGGTCGAGGCGGCCATGGGCACCCGCAACTGGGCCGACATCTTCGCCAAGGTGGGCGCCGATCCCGACGAGGCCAACCGCCGCTTCAAGGAGCGCAACCAGCGGGCAACCCAGCCGCCGTCCCCGCAAAGCCCGGCGGACCTCGGCGAACCACCGAAGATCGACCTGTGGCAGCAGCTGTCCACCATCGCCCGCCGCCAGGTTCGCCTCGTCGTATCCGACCGCGGGTACACGATCTTCCTGGCGATCCTGCCGTTCCTCATCGGCGCGTTGTCGCTGACGGTGAAGGGCCCCCACCCCGGCCTCGGCCCGGCCGACCCACTGGGTCCCGCGCCCACGCAGCCGCAGTACATCATGGTGCTGCTCAACATCGGCGCCGTCTTCATGGGCACCGCGCTTACCATCCGCGACCTGATCGGCGAGCGCGCGATCTTCCGGCGCGAACAGGCCGTCGGCCTGTCCACCACCGCCTATCTGCTGGCCAAGATCGCGGTGTTCTGCGTCTTCGCGACGGCCCAGGCGGCCGTGGCGACCATCATCGTGCGGCTGGGCAAGGGTGCGCCGACGGCACACCCGCCGTTCTTCGGCAACTCCACCTTCTCGCTGTTCGTCACCGTCGCGGGCACCTGCGTGGCTTCGGCGATGCTGGGCCTGCTGCTGTCCGCCTGCGCGCAGTCCAACGAACAGATCATGCCGCTGCTCGTGGTCTCGATCATGTCGCAGCTGGTGTTCTCCAGCGGCATGATTCCCGTCTACCAGCGCTTCGGTCTCGAGCAACTCGCCTGGCTGACGCCCGCGCGCTGGGGCTACGCCGCGGGCGCCTCGTCGATCGACTTTCCGTCGCTGGTGAAGGTCAAACAGATCCCGACCAACGACCCGATCTGGCAGCATTCGAAGCACATCTTCGTGTTCGACATGGCAATGCTGGTATTCCTGTCCATCGCCTACACCGGCTTCGTCCGGTGGTACATCCGGCTGAAACGCTGAGATGACTCAGGCCGCGGAGCACGTGCTGACGGTTCGATCCGACCGATCGAAGGGCAGCTTCGCGGCCGGACGCGACGTGGTCGTGGGAAGCGACCTGCGCGCGGACCTCCGGGTCGCGCACCCACTGGTCGGCCGCGCACACCTGTTGCTGCGCTTCGATCGCGGCAAATGGATTGCGCTGGACAACAATTCGCTGAACGGGGTGTACGTCGACGGGCAGCGGGTGCCGTGGGTCGACATCGAGGACGGCCAGACCATCAACATCGGCAAGCCCGACGGTCCGCGGATCACCTTCGAGATCGGCCACCACACCGGGACCGTGGGCATGCTCCCGCCGACCACGGAGTCGATCCCGGTCATCACGCCGCCCAGCGACGCTCCACCGCTGCGCGCACAGCCGGCCGGCCAGCGACCGCCGGCGCCGCCGCGGCAACCTCCGGCGCCGCCGCCGCGCCCCTGGGAGGGCCCGCACCGCACCACCGCCGTCCCGATCGTCCGGCCGGACGCCGCGACCCGATCGGTCCCGCCGCCGGCCGGCCCGCCCGACACGACCCCGCCGACCCAGATCGGCGTCAGCGGCCAGGTGGCGGAGTTCCCCACCACTCGGGTGAAGAACCTGGGCCCCGAATCCGAGCGCCCGACCGAGCGGCCCGGACGCGCCGCCTGGATCGGTCGCGCGCTCGACAACGACATCGTCATCCATGACGTGCTGGCCTCGCGCCACCACGCGTTCCTGACCCCGACGCCGGCCGGGCCCGAGATCCGCGACGCCAACAGCAGCAACGGCACCTTCGTCAACGGGGTCAAGGCCGCGTCCGCCGTGCTGTCCGAGGGCGACGTGGTGACCATCGGCAACGTCGACCTGGTCTTCACCGGCGGCGTCCTGGTCCGCCGCCAGGAGGCGGCGGCGCGCACCGGCGGCCTGGAGGTGCACGGCGTCGACTTCAGCGTCAACGGCAAGAACCTGCTCGAGAAGATCTCGCTGACGGCCCGCCCGGGCACGCTGACCGCGCTGATCGGCGGGTCCGGCGCGGGCAAGACCACGCTGTCGCGGCTGATCGCCGGGTACGCGACCCCGACCGCCGGGGTGGTCACGTTCGAGGGACACAACATCCACACCGAGTACGCGTCGCTGCGCACCCGCATCGGGATGGTCCCCCAGGACGACGTCGTGCACCGCCAGCTCACGGTCAACCAGGCGCTCGGCTACGCGGCCGAGCTGCGGCTGCCGCCGGACACCAGCAAGGCCGACCGCGAACAGGTCGTCGCGCAGGTGCTCGACGAGTTGGGGCTGACCCAGCACGCCGCCACCCGCGTCGACAGGCTTTCCGGCGGGCAGCGCAAGCGCGCCTCGGTGGCACTCGAGCTGCTCACCGGGCCGTCGCTGCTCATCCTCGACGAGCCGACCTCCGGCCTGGACCCGGCGCTGGACCTGCAGGTGATGACGATGCTGCGCCAGCTGGCCGACGCGGGCCGGGTGGTGCTGGTGGTCACCCACTCCCTGACCTACCTCGACGTCTGCGACCAAGTGCTGCTGATGGCGCCCGGCGGCAAGACGGCCTTTTTGGGGCCGCCCGATCGGATCGGGACGGCCATGGGCACCACCAACTGGGCGCAGATCTTCGCGAAGGTGGGCGCCGACCCCGACGAGGCCAACCGCCGGTTCCTGGCGCAGAACAAACCCCCGCCGCCCACGCAGACCGAGGCGCCCGCCGACCTCGGCGTCCCGCCGCGCACCAGCATGCGCCACCAGTTCTCCACCGTCGCCCGCCGCCAGGTTCGCCTAGTGGTCGCCGACCGCGCCTACTTCGTGTTCCTGGCGCTGCTGCCGTTCGTCATGGGTGCGCTGTCGCTGACCGTCCCCGGCACCACGGGTTTCGGCTACGCCGATCCGACGAGCGAATCGGCCGGCGAAGCCGGGACGATCCTGATGCTGCTCACCATGGCCGCCGCCTTCATGGGCACCGCGCTGACGATCCGCGACCTGATCGGGGAGCGCCCGATCTTCCGCCGCGAGCAGGCGGTCGGCCTGTCCACCACCGCGTACCTGATGGCCAAGATCGCGGTGTTCTGCGTGTTCGCCGTTGTGCAGGCGGCGATCGCGACCGCGATCGTGGTGATGGGCAAGGGTCCGCCGAAGCGGCCGGCCGTGCTGCTCGGCAACGCGACGCTCGAGCTGTTCGTCGCCGTCGCGGCGACGTGTGTGGCCGCGGCGATGCTGGGCCTGCTGCTGTCGGCGCTGGCGCGTTCCAACGAGCAGATCATGCCGCTGCTGGTGGTGTCGCTGATGATGCAGATGGTGCTGTCCGGCGGCATGGTGCCGGTGACCGACCGGATCTTCCTCGACCAGCTGTCCTGGACGGTGCCCTCGCGGTGGGGGTACGCCGCGCAGGCCTCGACGGTCGATCTGTGGACCGTGGCGCCCGGTCCGCAGAGCCCCCGGGACAGCCACTTCCAGCACACCGCGGCCACCTGGCTGTTCGACATGGGCATGCTCGCGCTGTTGTCGGTCACCTATGCCGCCGTGGTGCGCTGGCGCATCCGGCTCAAGCACTGAGCGTTTCTAGCTCGCCAGGCTTTCCAGGGCGTATTCGCTGACCGCGATCAGCGCGTCGGTCGCCGACCGGCGATCGCGGGCGTCGACCGTGATCACCGGGATGTGCGCGGGCAAGGTGAGCGCCTCGCGCACCTCCGCGACGGGGTAGCGCGGCGCGCCGTCGAACTCGTTGACCGCGACCAAGAACGGCAGGTTGCGGTGCTCGAAGAAGTCGACCGCGGCGAAGCTGTCCTCCAGGCGCCGGCAGTCCACCAACACGATCGCCCCGATGGCGCCGCGCACCAGGTCGTCCCACATGAACCAGAACCGGCGCTGACCCGGCGTCCCGAACAGGTAGAGCACCAGGTCCTGATCCAGCGTGATCCGGCCGAAGTCCATCGCGACGGTGGTGGTCCGCTTGTCCGGGGTGGCCTCCAGCGCGTCGAAGGCGGTCGAGGCGTTGGTGAGCATCGCCTCGGTGCGCAACGGCATGATCTCCGACACCGCTCCGACGAACGTCGTCTTGCCGGCGCCGAAGCCGCCGGCGATGACGATCTTCGTCGAGGCGTGAGCTCCCCCCTCAGAGCGCTCGTAAACCACGCAGCGTCCTTCCTATCAGTTCGTGGCGCTCATCTCTGGTCGAACGCTCGGACAACGTCCTGTGCACCCGAAGGTAGCCGGACAGAACCAGATCGCCGACCAGGACGCGCGTGACGCCGAGCGGGAGATCCAGCCGGGCCGAGATTTCCGCGACCGACGGGCTGCCGACGCACAGTTGAATGATCTTGCCTTTCGTGTCGTCGGCGGGCCAACTGTGGGCCAGCCCGGCCTGCAGGGTCTGAATCGGCGCTTCCACCGGGAGGTCGACGTCGGTGCCGGTCCGTCCGGACGTCAGGGTGTACGGGCGGACCAGATTCCCTCTATGTGCGGTCGGCCGGGGCTCGCGGTCGTCCATCGCGGCTCACGAGACGCCAGAGCGGCGGGTGGACTGCACCACGCCGCCGACCCGTTCCACCAGGATGGCCATCTCGTAGCCGATCTGACCGATGTCACACGACGTCGCGGCCAGCGTCGCCAGATGCGAGCCGTCGCCGACGGCCATCAACAGCAGGTAGCCGTTCTGCATCTCCACCACCGACTGCAGCACCTGGCCGCCCTCGAACAGCTGCGCGGCGCCGGTCGCGAGGCTGGCCAGACCGGAGGCCACCGCGGCCAGCTGGTCCGCGCGCTCGCGCGGGAGATGCTCGCTGGCGGCGATGGGCAGCCCGTCGACGGAAACCAGCAAGGCGTGCGCCACGCCGGGTACCTCGCGGGCGAACCGCGTCACCAGCCAGTCCAGGGAATTGCCGGGCGACGTCATTGCCGATCATCCCCTTGCTCGCGGGCGTGCGACCGGCCGGTGCGCACCCCGCCGAAGTGACTGCTGAAGGAGGCGCGAACCGCGTCGGGGTCGCGCGCCGCGGTGGCGTGCTGCGGCTCGCGGTCGGGGGCGGGCTGGTCCTGCTCGGGCAGGCCCGTCCCGTTGGCCGCGCCGGGCACCAGCCGGGCGCCGGGCGTGCGGACCGGCAGGCCGTGCTCGGCGGTGCGCGCCTCGACGGGCTTGTCCTCGGCCGCGGCGGCCAGTGTCCAACCGCGGTCCCACACCGACTGCCAATCCAGGTCGGGGCTGTTGACCAGGTCGTGCGGATCGCCCAGCATCTCCGACAGCATGCGCCGGTAGATCACGTCGTCGTCGGCCGGGGTGGACGCGCTCTTCGGGGCGGCCGGGATCGACGGGCCGGGCGCGCTCGGGGCCGGCTTGTCGGCCTCCCGCGACCGCGCCGCGAAGAATGCCGACGTGTCCGACGCCGCCCGCGGCGGCGCGGGTTGGGGCTCCGGGGCGCTCGGGGTCACCGGCGTGGCCGGGGCGGCCGGGGCGGCCGGGGTGGCCGGGGCGGCCGGTGTGGCCGGGGTGCCGCTCTCCCACCACGGGGTGGGCAGTTCGCGCCGCTGTGGCCGCGGTTCGGCGGGTTGGGCGGGCACCTCGGTGATGCCGCTGGAACCGGGATTGCGGCGCGGCAACAACGTGACCGACGGCACGGGTTCCGCGGCGGCGCGCCGCGTCGCCGGCTCGGGCCGGCGCTCCTCGGCCGGTGCTGGCTGCGCGCTGGGCGACGAAACCGCCCGGATCCGCGCGGTTCGGACCGGCTGGGCCACGCCCGCGCCCTCGAGAATCGTTGGCGGCAGGTAGATCTCGGCGGTGGTGCCGGAACCCGCCTCGTTGGCCGCCGGGCCGCGCAGCCCCACCCGGATGCCGTGCCGGGCCGCGATGCGGCCGACCACGAACAGACCCATGTGGCGGGCGTTGTCGGGGCTGACCTCACCCCCGGCCTGCAGCCGCATGTTGGCGATCCGCCGATCGCTGTCGTTCATGCCCAGCCCGGAGTCGGCGATCCGCACCACGACTCCCCCGTCGCCGCCGCGGGCGGCCGACACCCGTACAGGGGTAGCGGGCGGCGAGTAGCGCAGGGCGTTGTCGATCAGCTCGGCGAACAGATGGATGGCGCCGCCGGCGGCTGCGCCGAGCAGCGTGGTGTTCTCGGGCAGCCCGGCGATCTCGACGCGGCGGTAGTCCTCCACCTCGGACACCGCGGCATTGAGCACCGTCGACAACGGCACCGGGTCGCGCTGGTCGCGGGCGAGCTGCGCGCCGGCCAGCACCAGCAGGTTGGCGCTGTTGCGGCGCAGCCGGGCGGCGAGGTGGTCCAGCCGGAACAGGCTGTCGAGGCGCTCGGGGTCCTCCTCGTTGCGCTCCAGCCGGTCGATGAGCGACAGCTGCTGGTCGACCAGCGAGCGGCTGCGCCGCGACATGGTTTCGAACATGTCGTTGACCAGCAGCCGCAACCGGGCCTCGTCCCCGGCGAGCAACAAGGCCTGGGTGTGCAGTTCGTCGACGGCGTGGGCGACCTGGCCGATCTCCTCGGTGGTGTAGACCGGCAGCGGCTGCGGCGTCGGCTCGGCGCCGCCGGCCTTGACCCGGGCGATCTCCTCCTCGAGGTCGATGTGGGCCACCTTGAGGGCGCCGTCACGCAGCGCGCGCAGCGGCCGCACCAGCGCGCGCGCCACCAGCAGCACGACCGCCAGCGCGACCACGATGGCGGACAGCACCAGCACGGTGTCGAGGACGGCGGCGTTGCGCTTGTCGGCGGCCTGGGCGTGCACGGACTTCGTCACGGATGCGGTGGCGTCCTTGATGACCTGGTCGGCGATGTCGTCGGTGGCGTGTATCGAGCGCAGCAGGTCAGGGTTGTCGACGAGCACGCTGGCCGGGTCGGACATGATCGCCATCCGGGTCACCAGTTGCTGCTGCAGCGTCTTGGCTTCGGGCGAGCCGGCGCCGAGGACCTCGCTCATCCCGAACAACGTCGACGGCTCGGTCCCGGCCAGGGTGATCATCGAGGTCCGCAGCTGCGGCTCGGGCAGGTCGGCGCCGCGGGTGATGAGGATCTTCTGCATTGTCATCTGCCCGCGGGCCCCGACCGCCCGGCTCAGGCCTTGCGTTTGGGCGCGGATCTTCTCGTCGTCGACGCGCACCGACGCGTTGATCACGTCCTCGGCCGTCAACAGGATCGGCGCGTAGAGGGTCACCCGCTCCCGCAAACCAAGGTTGTTGTCGCCCACCTTGTTCACCAGCATCTGACCGCCGTCGAGCAGGGTGTTCACCCCCGACCGGACCTCGGGGGACACGTCGGTGTCGCGCAGCCGCGTGTCCAGTTCGTACTTGCGCGCCTCGAAGTTCTTCTTGGCCCCCTCCACGTCGCGCCCGGTGCTGCCCGCCAGCAGGGCGACGTCCAGGGCCGACATGTATTTGGTGATCACCGGCACCACGTCGGCGCGGGCCGCGGCCAGCCGCAGACCCGCCGAGTTGGCCATGGCGCCGTGGATGCGCAGCGCCCCGAAGACCGTCGCCACCATCAGCGGGACCAGCACAATCGCCAGCACCTTCCACCCCACCGGCCAGTTGCTCAGCGACCAGCTCGGGGGGCGTTTGGCCGGCGCCGCGTCGGCGCCGCGGTGCTCTGCGGATTCGGAGGCGGCCGCCTCGGCCAGGTGGGCCGGGCGGGCGAACATGGTCACGTCGCCGCGGCCGAGCGACCGGCCGCGGCGCCGATGGTCAGCGCTCGAGAAAACGAGAGGCTCATGAGACTTCCTGCTTTATCCACCCGTGCCACGCCAGATGGGCGCGATCGCGTCAACGCGGCAACCCGACGAGTATGACAGCCCGCGGCCCAGGTCACCAGAATCCGTACTGAGCAGACAGGCCCCTCCAAGGTGGGCCATCGCACGGGCGGACGAGTCTGGCAAACCTGCCCGCGAAAGATCTACGCCGGCCGCAGGACTGCGACGAGGAAATCCGAGTCGTCGGTGAACGGTCGCAGGTCCCACGCGGACAGCAGCAGGTCGGGCTTCAACCCGGCGGCCGCCGCGTCGTCGAGAAACTCGCCGAACTCGTAGTCGCGGCCGGCGCCGAAGCCGATCGCCGCGCGACCGTCGTCTCTGAGGTGGGCCCGCAGCCGGCCCAGCACCCGGCGCCGGGTGCTCGGCGCGAGGAACGTCATCACGTTGCCGGCGGACACGATCACGTCGAACGGTTCGGCGATGCCGCGGGCGGGCAGGTCGAGTTCGGCGAGATCGCCGACCAGCCAGCGCGGACCGGGATGATCATGTTCGGCGGCTTCGATCAGGGCCGGGTCGACGTCGACGCCGACGACGTGGTGACCGGCGGCGGTCAGGTACCCGCCCAGTCGGCCGGGGCCGCAGCCGGCGTCGAGGATGCGGGCGCCGCGGGGCGCCATCGCGTCCACGAAGCGGGCCTCGCCGGCCAGGTCGTCGCCGGCGCGGGCCATGGCCCGGAACCGCTCGATGTACCAGTGCGAATGACCGGGATCGACCGCGACTTTCTGCATCCAGAGGCTCTGCTCGACCATGCGACCATTATCGCGTTGTGTTCAAGCTGATGTTCTACTCGCCGCGCATCGCCCCCAACACGGGCAACGCCATCCGGACGGCGGCGGCGACCGGCTGCGAACTGCATCTGGTAGAGCCGATGGGATTCGACCTGTCCGAACCCAAGCTGCGGCGGGCCGGGCTGGACTATCACGACCTGGCCTCGGTCACCGTGCACGCGTCGCTGGCGGCCGCGTGGGAGGCGCTGTCACCGGCCCGGGTGATCGCGTTCACCTCACACGCGCCCACGTTGTTCGCCGACGTCGAATACCGGGCGGGCGATGTGTTGCTGTTCGGGCCCGAACCCACCGGGCTGGATGAGGCGACGCTGGCCGACGCGCACATCACCGAGCAGGTGCGCATCCCGATGCTGGCCGGCCGCCGCTCGCTGAACCTGGCCAACGCCGCGGCCGTCGCCGTCTACGAGGCCTGGCGACAGCACGGCTACCCGGGAGCCGTCTGAATCGCTACCACTTATCCCAGTGCGTGAGCTGCTCGGCGGGCAGCCGCTTGGCCGGGCGGAAGTCGGTGCCCTTGGTGTAGGCGATGGGGAACAGCCCGCCCTGGCTGTACGTGTCGTAGGGAATGCCCAGCACGTCGGCGACCTGCTTTTCACCGCCACCGAGCAGGTGCAGCGTCGTCCAGCACGACCCCAACCCGCGCGAGCGCAGCGCCAAACAGAAGCTCCACACCGCCGGGAACAGCGACGCCCAGAACGAGACGCCGCCCAACGGCGAGGAGTCTTCGCGGCCTGCGATGCAGGGGATCAACAACACCGGCGCCTCGTGCATGTGCTCGGCGAGGTAGGTCGCCGAGTCTCGGACCTTGCCCATCCGCTCCCCGCGGATGTCGCCGTATTGCGGCGCCGGCGCGCTCAGGTAGCCCCGGGCGTTTTTCAGGTAGACGTCGCCGATCGCCTTCTTCTTCTCCGCGTCCTCGACGAACACCCATTGCCAGCCCTGCGAATTGGAACCGGTCGGCGCCTGCAGCGCCAGCTCGAGGCATTCCATCAGGATCTCCCGGCCGACCGGCCTGTCGAAGTCCAAGCGCTTGCGGACCGAGCGGGTGGTGGTCAGGACTTCGTCGACGGACAGGTTGAGGGTCATGTCGGCGAGACTACCGCCCCTCACCGAACGTGAAGCTGCTGCGAAATTTCGCCGCGTTTTTCGCAAGAGCTTCACACTCGGCGAAAGGCTCACCGGAAGTCGCGCGACTTCGAGCCGACCGCCAGCGTGATGCGGCCCAGCCGCTCGGCGACGACGGTGACTGCGCCGCTGGCGTTTTGGACCTGGCCGCGCACCAGCAGCGCCGGCGCCGTGTTCGCCAGCTTGCGGTGCCGCGCCCACACCCCCGGCGTGCAGAGCACGTTGACCATCCCGGTCTCGTCCTCGAGGTTGAGAAACGTCACCCCCTGGGCCGTCGCGGGCCGCTGCCGATGGGTCACCGCACCGGCGATCAGCACGCGGTCGCCGTCGGGCACTTCCAGCAGCTTCTCGGCGGGCACCACGCCCATCGCGTCCAGGTCCGCCCGCAGGAACTGCGTCGGATAACTGTCCGGGGAGACGCCGGTGGCCCACACGTCGGCGGCGGCCAGTTCCAGCTCGCTCATCCCGGGCAACGCCGGGACGTGCGACGACGAGCCCACGCCGGGCAGTCGGTCCGGGCGCTGGCTGGCGGCCGCCCCGGCCGCCCACAGCGCCTCGCGCCGCGACATGGAAAAGCAGGCAAAAGCCCCGGCCGTGGCCAGCGCCTCGGCCTGGGGCACGGAGAGCTGCAGCCGCGTGGTCAGGTCGAGCAGGGAAGCGAAGGGGCCGTTGGCTTTTCGTTCCTGCACCAGCCGCTCGGCGAGGTCGTCACCGATGTGGCGGATGGCGCCCAGCCCCAGGCGCACCTCCGTTCCGGCATTCTCGAGGGTGGCGTGCGCCAGGCTGGCGTTGACGCAAGGGCCGTGCACCGTCACGCCGTGCCTGCGCGCGTCGGCCACCAGCGACTGCGGCGAATAGAAGCCCATCGGCTGCGCGCGCAGCAGCGCCGCGCAGAACGCCGCCGGGTGGTGCAGCTTGAACCAGGACGAGTAGAACACCAGCGACGCGAAACTCAGCGCGTGGCTTTCCGGGAAGCCGAAATTGGCGAAGGCCTCCAGCTTTTCGTAGGTCCGGTCGATCACGTCGTCGGGGGCGCCGTGCAGCGCACGCATGCCGTCGTAGAACCGGCCGCGCAGCCGTCGCATGCGTTCGGTCGAGCGCTTGGAGCCCATCGCGCGGCGCAGCTGGTCGGCCTCGGCGGCCGAGAAGCCGGCGCAGTCGACCGCGAGCTGCATCAGCTGTTCCTGAAAGAGCGGCACCCCCAGCGTCTTTCGCAGCGCCGGCTCCATCGACGGGTGGTCGTAGACGACCGGGTCAAGGCCGTTGCGCCGGCGGATGTAGGGGTGCACCGACCCGCCCTGGATGGGTCCGGGACGGATCAGCGCGACCTCCACCACCAGGTCGTAGAAGATCCGGGGCTTGAGCCTGGGCAACGTGGCCATCTGCGCTCGCGACTCCACCTGGAACACGCCCACGGAATCGGCGCGGGCCAGCATCTCGTACACCGCCGGCTCGGAGAGGTCGAGTTTGGCCAGGTCCACCTCGATGCCCTTGTGCTCGGCCACCAGGTCGATGGCGTAGTGCAACGCGCTGAGCATGCCCAGCCCGAGCAGGTCGAATTTCACCAAGCCGATTGCCGCACAGTCGTCTTTGTCCCACTGCAACACACTGCGGTTCGCCATGCGCGCCCACTCCACCGGGCACACGTCGGCGATCGGGCGGTCGCAGATCACCATGCCGCCGGAGTGGATCCCCATGTGCCGCGGCAGGTTCCGGATCTGGTTTGCCAGATCGACCACCTGTGGCGGAATGCCCTCGACGTCCGGCGAGTCGGCGAGCCCGTTCCAGTGGCCGATCTGCTTGCTCCACGCGTCCTGCTGGCCCTGCGAGAAGCCCAGGGCACGGGCCATGTCGCGCACCGCGATCCGGCCCCGATAGGTGATGACGTTGGCGACCTGGGCGGCGTAGTCGCGGCCGTATTTGTCGTAGACGTACTGGATGACCTTCTCGCGCTGGTCGGACTCGATGTCCATGTCGATGTCGGGCGGCCCGTCGCGGGCCGGCGACAAAAATCGCTCGAACAACAGCTCGTTGGCCACCGGATCCACCGCGGTGACGCCGAGGGCATAGCAGACCGCGGAGTTGGCCGCCGACCCCCGGCCCTGACACAGGATGTTGTTCTGACGGCAGAACCGGGCGATGTCGTGCACCACTAGGAAGTAGCCCGGAAAACGCAACCCGGCAATGACTTTCAGCTCGTGCTCGATCTGGGTGTAGGCCCGCGGCGCACGCTCGGCCGGCCCGTAGCGGTCCCGCGCGCCCGCCATGGTCAGCTGCCGCAGCCAGCTGTCCTCGGTGTGCCCGGGCGGCACGTCGAAGGGCGGCAGCTGCGGGGCGATCAACGCCAGCCCGAACGCGCACTGCTCGCCGAGCCCGGCGGCGGCGCTCACCGCGTCGGGGCACCAAGCGAACAGCCGGGCCATCTCCTCGCCGGACCGCAGGTGCGAACCCCCCAGCGGGGCCAGCCATCCGGCGGCGGTGTCCAGGGACTGCCGCGCCCGGATGGCGCCCATCGCCATGGCCAGCCGGCGCCGCGACGGCCCCGCGAAATGCGCCCCGGTGGTGGCGACGACGCCGACGCCGAAGCGCGGCGCGAGCGCGGCCAGCGCCGCGTTGCGTTCGTCGTCGAGCGGGTGACCGTGGTGGGTCAGCTCGATGCTGACCCGGTCCGCGCCGAACCGGTCCACCAGGTCGGCCAGCGCCAACCCCGCCGCGCCCGGCCCTTGCGACAGGGCCTGGCGCACATGGCCTTTGCGGCACCCGGTCAGGATGTGCCAGTGCCCGCCCGCCGCCTCGGTCAGCGTGTCGAAGTCATAGCGCGGCTTGCCCTTCTCCCCGCCGGCCAGGTGTGCGGCGGCCAGCTGCCGCGACAGCCGCCGATACCCCTCCGGGCCGCGGGCCAGCACCAGCAGGTGCGGGCCGGGCGGATCCGGCGTCTCGGTGCGGGCCCCGGCCCCCAGGGACAGCTCGGCGCCGAACACGGTGCGCAGCTCGAGTTCGGCGGCCGCCTCGGCAAACCGCACCGCGCCGTACAGGCCGTCGTGGTCGGTCAGCGCCAGGGCGCGCAACCCCAGCCGGGCAGCCTCCTCGACCAACTCCTCCGGCGTGCTGGCCCCGTCGAGGAAGCTGAACGCCGAATGCGCGTGCAGCTCGGCATATGGAACGGACGAGCGGGCCGCCCGCGGGCCGTCCGGCGGCCGGTACGTTCCGCGCTTGGACGACAAGGGGGCGTCCTCCCCCGGCCCCGCCGGCACGCCGGCATGGCGCGGCTTGCCGTCGAGCACCCGCTCCATCTCCGCCCAACTCGGCGGCCCGTTGAACCAGCCCACAGCGCGCCAGTCTATCGAATGTGTGTTCGAATTGCCTCGGGCAGGACTCGGTGTTGTTGTTCGGCGAGCGCCGCCGCAAGCGGCACCGACCGACGCTCGGCCGGGCCGACCACCGTGAGAAGGTGGGGTCATGCCACAGCCGGGACCGGTCACCATCGACCCGCGCCGCCATGACGCGGTGCTGTTCGACGCGTCCGACCCCACCCTGGAAGGGCGGCTGCGCGAGATCGGGGTAGGCACCGCGGTCTACACCGAGGACCCGTTGGAAGCGGCCCGGCGACTGCAGGTCCGGCCCGGCCGGTGCGCGGTCGTCACCGCCGACGAAGCCGGCGTCGAGGCCGCGCGCGCCGCCGGATTCGCGTTGGTCATCGGCGTCGACCGGGCGGGCCGGGGCGACGCGCTGCTAGACGCCGGCGCGGACGCGGTGGTCGCCGACCTCCGCGAGGTCGCCGTGCGCACCGGGGACCGCCGGATGTCGCAGCTGCCCGACGCGCTGACCGCCCTGGACGACCTGGCCGCGCGCCGGCCGGCGGTGTTCTTCGACTTCGACGGCACGCTGTCCGAAATCGTCAGCGAGCCCGACGCGGCCACCCCGGTCGCCGGCGCCACCGAGGCGCTGCGGCAGCTGGCCGCGCGCTGCCCGGTCGCGGTGCTGTCGGGCCGCGATCTGGCCGACGTGACGAAACGAGTAGGCGTGCAGGGGATTTGGTATGCCGGCAGCCATGGTTTCGAGCTGACCGCGCCCGACGGCACGCACCACCAGAACGACGCCGCCGCGGCGGCCATACCGGTGCTGGACGCCGCGGCCGGCGAGCTGCGCGAGCGACTGGGCACCATCCCCGGTGTGGTGGTGGAGCACAAGCGCTTTGGGGTCGCCGCTCATTACCGCAACGCCGCGCGCGACCGGGTCGGCGAGGTGGCGGCCGCGGTGC
Source organism: Mycobacterium sp. SMC-2 (assembly GCF_025263485.1). Lineage (NCBI taxonomy): Bacteria > Bacillati > Actinomycetota > Actinomycetes > Mycobacteriales > Mycobacteriaceae > Mycobacterium > Mycobacterium sp. SMC-2. The sequence continues at coordinate 1,787,371 of NZ_CP079863.1, read as the reverse complement.
GCGCGGCGGGCCGTCGTGACGGTCTCCGGGTGACCACCGGCCGCGAGGTCATCGAGCTGCGCCCAGACCTGGACTGGGACAAGGGGAAAACGCTGCGCTGGGTGCTCGATCACCTGACCGGCTCCGGCTCGGACCCCCGCACGCCGGTCTATCTCGGCGACGACATCACCGACGAGGACGCGTTCGACGCGGTCCGCGACGGTGGTGTGCCAATCCTGGTGCGGCACTACGAAGACGGGGACCGCGCCACCGCGGCGCGGTTCGCGCTGGACAGCCCCGCGCAGGCCACCGAGTTCACCGCGCGGCTGGCACGCCGGCTGTCCGGTCAGCCCTGAACGTATTCCACGGCGCCGTCGTCGAGCACGACCCGACTGCCGGAGCCCTCGGCCCCCGAAGCCTCGGTGCGGAACACCGCCTTGCCCGGCTCGGTGCGCCAGATCAGCGTGGTCAGCGTCTCGCCGGGAAACACCGGCGAGGTGAACCGCGACTCGATCGAGGTGATGTTGGCCGCGATCCCGCCGCCGAGCTCGGCGACCAGCGCGCGGCCCGCCACCCCATAACTGCACAGCCCGTGCAGGATCGGCTTGGGGAACCCGGCCATCTCCCGGGCGAACCACGGATCGCTGTGCAGCGGGTTTCGGTCACCGGAGAGCCGATAGATCAGCGCCTGGTCCTCCCGGGTGGGCAGCGCGACGCGAGCGTCGGGCTCGCGATCCGGGAATTCCGGTGCGGTCGGCCGCTGACCCGGCTGTCCGCCGAACCCGCCCGCCTGGCGAATGACAAGCGTGGTCAGGGTTTCCGCGATCAGCGCACCCGAGTCCGGATCGGTGCCGCGGCCGCGCAGCATGATGATGGCGTTCTTGCCCTCGCCCTTGTCCTGGATGTCGGCGACCTCGGTGACCACCGACAGCTTCCCCGCGGGCGGCAGCGGCGCGTGCAGCCGAATACCCTGCGATCCGTGTAAGAGCAGGGCGTGGTTGAACGTCCCGATCTTGCCGGCCGCGCCGAAGGCCGGGCAGCAGATCACCGCGTACGTCGGCAGCACCTGCTGGTCGATGCCATGGCTGTTCTCTGTTGTGAACGACAGGTCGTCGACGCCGGCGCCCACGCCGAGCGCGTACAGCATCGTGTCCCGGTCGGTCCACTGGAAAAGCATCGGTTCGGTCACCGCGCCGACGGCACTCGGGTCAATCGCCATCTGAGCCTCCTTCGCAAGTATTTTCTCCACCTAACCATCGCAAACCCTTCCCACCGATGCCGTCGGCAGGGCAGGCTATCTCCCATGCCGAAGCGCAGCTTGGTCTCCAGCGTCTCGAAGGCGGTCGCGGCGCTGGTCGCGGTCGTCATCGTCGGCGCCTGTGGCGGATCACCACAGGCGCGCAGCATCACGGTGACGTTCATCCGGCACGCCCAGTCCGAGAGCAACGTCAGCGGGGTCATCGACACCTCGGTGCCCGGGGTCGGCCTGACCCCCGAGGGCAAGGGGCAGGCCCAGCAGGTCGCCCACCAAGCGGGCCATAAGGACTACGACGGCGTCTACGCCTCCACCATGGCCAGAGCCCAGCAGACCGCGGCGCCGTTGGCCTCCGAGCTGGGTAAGCAGGTCGAGGTGTTGCAAGGCATTCAGGAGATCAACGCCGGCTGGTTCGAGGGCAAGCCGATCGCCCAGGAGGCCGCGACGTATTTGCTGGCCCCGGCGGACTGGCTCAGGGGCGACATGCAGAACAGCATCCCGGGGTCGATCAGCGGCAAGCAGTTCAACGAACAATTCACCGCCGCCATCCAGAAGGTCTACAACAGCGGCCAGCACAACCCGGTGGTGTTCTCGCACAAGTTCGCCATCGAGTACTGGACGCTGATGAACGCGAAGAACGCCAAGAACACGCTGCTGACCAGCCACCCGCTGCCCAACATCGGGCGCGTGGTGATCACCGGCAACCCGATAACCGGGTGGACCCTGGTGGACTGGGACGGCATCCGCGACTTCCACAGTTGACCGCGTGGCGACCGCAAGCGCGGCGTAGCCGGGCGAAGCGGGTCGCGACCATAGGTAGTTGACGCGGGCGGCGGCGAGCCGCCACGATGGCTGCATGCGCTATGTCGTTACCGGCGGTACCGGGTTTATTGGTCGCCGCGTCGTGGGTCGTCTGCTGGCAGCCGAGCCCGATGCGCGGGTGTGGGTGCTGGTCCGGCGGCAGTCCCTGGGTCGCTTCGAACGGCTCGCGGCCGAGTGGGGTGAGCGGGCAAAGCCGCTGGTCGCCGGCCTGCCGGAGCTGCAGCTGACCGACGAGACCATCGCCGAGCTGGGCGGGATCGACCACGTCGTGCACTGCGCGGCCGTCTACGACATCACCGCGGGCGAAGCCGAACAGCGGGCCACCAACGTCGAAGGCACCCGCGCCGTCATCGAACTGGCGCGGCGGCTGGGCGCCACGCTGCACCACGTGTCCTCGATCGCCGTGGCGGGCGACTTCCCCGGCGAGTACACCGAGGACGACTTCGACGTCGGCCAGCGGCTGCCGACCCCGTACCACCGGACGAAGTTCGAGGCCGAGCAGCTGGTGCGGTCGGCGCCCGGACTGCGTTACCGGATCTACCGCCCGGCTGTGGTGGTGGGCGACTCGCGCACCGGGGAGATGGACAAGATCGACGGGCCGTACTACTTCTTCGGGGTGCTGGCCAGGCTGGCGGTCCTGCCCAAGGTGACGCCCATCCTGCTGCCCGACACCGGCCGCACCAACATCGTGCCGGTCGACTACGTCGCCGACGCGCTCGTCGCGCTCATGCGTGGCGACGGCATCGACGGCCGCACGTTCCACCTCACCTCTCCCAAAACCGTTGGGCTGCGCGGCATCTACCGCGGCGTCGCCAAGGCGGCCGGCCTGCCGCCGGCGCGCGGGTCGCTGCCCGGCTCGGTCGCCGCGCCGGTGCTGAAGGTGCGCGGGCGGGCCAGGGTGCTGCGCAACATGGCGGCCACCCAGTTGGGGATCCCGGCCGAGGTCTTCGACCTCGTCGACCTCAAGCCCACCTTCGTCAGCGATCAGACTCGGAAGGTGTTGCGGGGCAAGGGCATTGACCTCCCCGAGTTCTCGGATTACGCGCCCAAGCTGTGGCGGTACTGGGCCGAGCACCTCGACCCGGACCGGGCCCGCCGGGACGATCCGAAGGGGCCGCTGCACGGCCGGCACGTCATCATCACCGGTGCGTCCAGCGGCATCGGCCGCGCGGCGGCGATCGCGGTGGCCGAGCGCGGGGCGACGGTGTTCGCGCTGGCCCGCAGCGCCGACGCGCTGGATCAACTGGTCGCCGAGATCCGCGCGGGCGGCGGCGACGCCCACGCCTTCACCTGTGACGTCACCGATTCCACCTCGGTCGAGCACACCATCAAGGACATCCTGGGCCGCTTCGACCACGTCGACTACCTGGTGAACAACGCCGGGCGGTCGATCCGCCGCTCGGTGATCAACTCATGCGACCGCCTGCACGACTACGAGCGGGTGATGGCGGTCAACTACTTCGGCGCCGTGCGGATGGTGCTGGCGCTGCTGCCGCACTGGCGCGAGCGCCGCTTCGGTCACGTGGTCAACGTCTCCAGCGCCGGCGTGCAGGCGCGCAACCCCAAGTACAGCTCGTACCTGCCCACCAAGGCGGCGCTGGACGCGTTCGCCGACGTGGTCTCCTCCGAGACGCTGTCCGACCACATCACGTTCACCAATATCCATATGCCACTGGTTCGTACGCCGATGATCGCGCCGTCGCACCGGCTCAACCCGGTGCCCGCGATCAGCCCGGAACGCGCGGCCGCCATGGTGGTGCGCGGCCTGGTGGAAAAGCCGGCGCGCATCGACACCCCACTGGGCACGCTCGCCGAGGTCGGCAACTACTTCGCCCCGCGGACGTCCCGGCGCATCCTGCACCAGCTCTACCTGGGTTACCCGGACTCCGCCGCCGCCCGCGGCTTGCCCACCGAACCGGCCGCGGCTGCCCAACCGCGCAAGCCCAGGCGGCCAGTCCGTTCGGTCACCCGCGGCGTCCGGACGCCGCGAGGAGTCAAACGTCTGGTGCGCCTGGTGCCCGGGGTGCACTGGTAGGCCAAAGCGTTTCGGCCGCGCCCGATTGCGGTATTCCGGCGCGATGACCCAGATTCTTTCCGAGCGGCGGGCGGACGCCGACCCTGTGTCCGCCGCGGCCCGCCTGGTCGCCACGACGGGCGCCGCGGTGATGTCCTCGTTCGACGTGACGCGAAGCCTGGGCGTGGGCCACCAGGAGTGGACCCGGTTCGCCCGGCACTGGCAGCAGCTGGGCCCCGACCCCTACGCGGCGGAGCTGGGGGTGCAGCGGCTGCGCCGGTACGGCCAGTACTCCTTTCGCGACGGCGTGCTGCACCCGATGCCCAGGCGCACGTTCGTGCAGCCGGAGGAGTCCAACCCGCTCTACATCGGCAAGGATCGCGACTTCGAGCCGCTGACCGACTCGTTCGCGCGGGATCCGTTGCTGCACAAGGTGATCAACCTGCTGGCCCGGGTGGCGGGGGCCCTGGATGACGTGGCGGACTGGAACGTGAAGGTGCACCCGTTCCGGATTCGGTCGTTAACGGACGAGGGCGGTCATCCGACACCCGAGGGCATGCACCGCGACGGTGTCACCCTGGTCAGCTCCTTGCTGGTCGGGCGGCGCAACGCCATCGGCGGCGAGAGCACGGTGTGCGACTCCGACGGCCGGCAGCTGCTGGCGACGACGCTGGCCGAGCCCGGTACGCTGATGCTGGGCGACGACCGCCGCACCCTGCACGGTGTCTCCCCCATCCGGCCGATCGACGGCTGTCGCCCGGTGCAGCGCGACGTCCTGGTGGTCACCTTCGCCTCGGCCTGGCCGTAGGGTCGCCGCCTGCCTGACGGGCGCCGGTGATCACTTCTGCAACGTGAACTGATTGACGTCGATGTATCCGATCCGGAACATCTCGGCGCAGCCTGTCAGGTATTTCATGTACCGCTCGTAGACTTCCTCGGATTGCACCGCGATCGCCTCGTCCTTGTGGGCTTGCAGCGCGGCAGCCCAGATGTCGAGCGTCTTCGCGTAGTGCGGCTGCAGCGACTGGACGCGACTCACGGTGAAGCCGTTCGCGGTGGCGCGCTCCTGCACCATCTGGATAGACGGTAGCCGCCCACCCGGAAAGATCTCGGTCACAATGAATTTGACGAATCGGGCGAACAGAAACGATAAGGGCATGCCGCGCTCGACCATCTCCGTCGGGTGCAGCCCGGTGATGGTGTGCAGCAGCATGACCCCGTCGTCCGGCAGCAGCGAGTGCGCCAGGGTGAAGAACGCGTCGTAGCGCTCGTGCCCGAAGTGCTCGAAGGCGCCGATGCTGACGATCCGGTCGACAGGCTCGTCGAACTGCTCCCAGCCCTGCAGCAGGATACGGGCGGAACGCGGACTCTGGGACTGGCCGATCAGCCGCTCGACGTGCTCGGCCTGGTTGCGGCTCAGGGTGAGCCCGATGACGTTGACGTCGTACTTTTCCACGGCGCGCATCATGGTGGCGCCCCAACCACAGCCGACGTCGAGCAACGTCATGCCCGGTTGCAGCCCAAGTTTGCCAAGGGCGAGATCGATCTTGGCGATCTGCGCTTCTTCCAGCGTCATGTCGTCGCGCTCGAAGTAGGCGCAACTGTAGGTCTGGGTCGGGTCGAGGAATAGCCGGAAGAAGTCGTCCGACAAGTCGTAGTGCGCCTGCACATCGTCGAAGTGCGGCGTTAAATCAGTGCCCTCGGGCGGCTCCGATGTCGTTGGCATCGTGTCAGCCTAGCCGCCGAGGTAAGTATGTTTGACACAATGAACTCTCCCGTCTTCGTTGACGTCGACACCGGCGTGGATGATGCGCTGGCGCTGATGTACCTGTTCGCCAGCCCTGACGCAGACGTGGTCGGCATCGCCTCTACCGGGGGAAACGTTGGGGTGGAACAGGTTTGCGAGAATAATCTGGGCCTGCTGGAGCTATGTGGGTGCACCGGCATACCGGTTTCGAAGGGTTCCGCGGAAACACTGACCGGTCCGATGCGGCTGCCGTCAAAGGTCCACGGCCCCAGGGGATTGGGGTATGCCGACCTGCCGCCCACCGATCGCCGGCTGACCGACCACGACGCGGCGACCGCCTGGGTGCGCGCCGCACACGCCCATCCCGGTGAGCTCGTCGGCGTGGCGACGGGCCCGCTGACCAATCTGGCGCTGGCGCTGCGCGCCGAGCCGGAGCTGCCGACGCTGCTGTGCCGGCTGGTTGTGATGGGCGGTTCCTACGATCACCGGGGCAACACCACTGCGGTGGCGGAATGGAACATCAGCGTGGACCCCGAGGCCGCCGCCGAGGTCCTTGCCGCCTGGACCCCCGAAGCCGTTGGCCACGAGCGCCTTCCAATCCTGTGCGGCCTGGACCTGACCCGCAAGGTGGCGATGACGCCGGATCACCTCGCCAGGTTGGCGACCGCGGCCGGGTCGACGTCGACGCCGATGAGCGTGGACGACGAGCCCGGCACCCGGTCGACGGCGTCCAACCCGTTGATTCGGGTGATCGAGGACGCGATGCGGTTCTACCTGGAGGCCTACCACGACGTCGGCCATGGCTACCAGGCGCATCTGCACGATCCACTGGCCGCCGCCGTGGCGCTGGACCCGGGGCTCGTCACCACGCGCCCCGCGACGGTGGACATCGAGCTGACGGGGACCCTGACCCGCGCCATGACGGTGACCGATTGGTCGGGGCGGCGAGAACCCAACGTGCTGATCGGCATTGACGTGGACGCGGCGGCCTTCTTCGAGAAGTTCATCGAACGGGTTGGGCACTTCGCGCGCGGGTAAGCCCATACCTCATGAAGATTCGTCTCATCGAAGTCCTCCGCGCGGGTTGGGGCGCCGCGCTGCTGACCGCCCCGTCCCAGGTGCTGGACCACATCCATGGGGTGCAGGTCGATCGCAAGGCGCTGGTCGTCACCCGGATCCTGGGCGGGCGTCACCTCGGGCAGGCGCTGCTGTCGGGAATCGATCCCGGCCCCGAGGTGCTGGCGGCCGGCGTCTGGGTCGACACGGTGCACTCGATCACCGCGCTCGGCCTGGCCGTGGTCGACCAACGCCGGGCTCGCGGCGGGCTGACCGACGCCGTCGTCGCGGCGTCGTGGGCGGCCCTGGGTTGGCGCCACCTGCACGCGGGCAAAGCCCGAACCGACGGCCTCCGCGGGCGCGACCGGTTGGCGCGCACGGTGGTGGGGGCGCTGCCCGGCGGTCGCGGGCTGATGGCGCGGGCGCGGGCGGTACGCACCGGGCGGGCCTGAGGCACAGGCCGTTTGGCCCACGGGTTGTGGGTCGGCCCGCTCGCGCGCGGGCCTGGCTAGAACCCTTCGAGATCCGCGTGCTTGGCGCTCAACACTTTCACGCTCGTCGTGCTAGGGGACGCCAGAAATCGGTGCCGTGCGATCCGTCGTCCCGATGCGATTGGCCCTGGCCAGCACGAGGACGCCGAGCACAATCAAAGCGCCGCCGATCGCGGTGTGGGCCTGGAGGGGTTCGCCGAGCACCACACCGGTTTTCTAGCTTCACGCCAATCTGACCGTCCTACTGCACGCTGACACCGCCCGAATCGCTGTCGCTGGCCGCCAGGACGAAATCGTGGGCTTCGCCATCACAACCTTCAGCTTCGGACTCGAACAAGGGGCCATCGCAGAACTCGAGGACTTGTTGTGGAACCCACGCACGGCGGACAGGAGTCGGCAGCGCACTGATCAGCGACAGCGCCGCCTGGGCCCAATCGCACGGCTGCCGCACCCTCGAGCTCGTCATCGCTCCCAACGGCACCAACGCCGATCAGCTCTTCCGCTACTACTCCCACCACAACTTCACCGACGAGGGCCGAAGACTGCTGAGTCGACATCTCACCCACTAATACAGCACCCAAATCGTGACGCCAGACACGTTGCGGCCCACCGGATAGCACCGTTACTCGTAGCTGCCCTCGAGGTACCAGCGCCGCTGGCGGTAGCACAGCAGAAAGGCCCGCTCGTCCTCCAGCAGGACCTGCGCGCGGGCGGTGCGGCCCCTTGCCACCTCGGGATCCCACCACCGCTCGTCGACCGGCCACGGCCCGGCCCACCAGTCCAGCCGCTCGTCTCGGCCGTGCAGGGTCAGCCGCACCGGGTCGGCGGAGAGCAGCCCCCGGCTCGTCACCCGCACCGGATTGCCTTGCCCGTCAAGCAATTCCACCGGATCATCGAGCAACACCGCCGGTGACGGCTCGGGCAGCCGCCCGGGCCACGGCAGACCCGGGTCGGCCCGTGGCACCGGCTCGTCACCCAGCGGGGCCAACGTGATGCGCTCGGCCGGCCCGCGCCCGCCGGACAGCACCGGCACCCGCACCGCCTCCGGGCCGAGCAGGCCCTGCACCCGCACCAGGGCCCGGCGGGCCCGCAGCCGGTCCTCCTCACCCAAGCCACCCCACAGCGGCAACTGCAGCGCCTCGGCCGACACCACCTCCACCGCCCGCAGCCGCAACAGCGTCACCGGTGCGGTGGGCCGCGCATCGCGCGTCCGGCTGCTCAACCACCCGTCCAGTTGCCAGCGCACCCGGTCGGCGGTGGCGTCCTCGGTCAACGGCTCGGCGCACCGCCATACCCGTTGCAGCCCTTCGCCACCCTCGGTGACGGCGTGAATGGCCAGCCGGGTGCAGCCCACCCCGGCGGCCATCAGCGTCCGGTGCAGCGCGGCGGCCAGCGAGCGCCCCGCGAAGGCCGCCGCGTCGACCCGATCGATCGGCGGGTCGCAGTCCAGCACGGCCTCCAGCTCCTCCGGCGGCTCCCGCCCGGACGGTCCCCGCTCGGGTTCACCGCGCGCCAGCCGGTGTGCGACCACCCCGTCGGTGCCGAACCGGGACGCCACGTCGGTGGCCGACAACGCGGCGAACTGACCGATGGTGCGAATCCCCATCCGCCACAACAGATCCGTCAGCTCTTCCCGCCCCGGACCACACAGGCTGGGCTCGGTGGCGAGCTGACGGATCGACAGCACCGACAGGAACCTGGCGTCGCCCCCCGGCGGGACGATCCGGCCCGCGCGCGCGGCGAAGACCGCGGTGGACAACCGGTCGGCAATCCCGACCTGGCACTCGGCGCCCGCCACCGAACTCACGGCCACCGCGTCGATCAGCCGCTCGGCGGCGTCGGCCTCGGAACCGAAATAGCGGGCCGCCCCGCGCACCGGCAGCGCCAGGAGCCCGGGCCGCAGCACCTCGGCGCGCGGCACCAGGTCGTCCACCGCCGCAATGACCGCTTCGAAGAAGCGGGCGTCGCGGTCCGCGTCGGCGGTGCCGACGTGCAGCTGCGGGCACCGGGCCGCCGCCTCCCGGCGCCGCAGCCCCCGCCGCACTCCCGCCGCGCGGGCGGCCGCCGAACAGGCGATCACCCGATTGGCCAACGTGACCGCCACCGGGGCGGTCGCGGGCAGGCCGGCGGCCGCGGCCGCCGCAACCGCCGGCCAGTCCATGCACCAGATGGCCAGCACGCGGGATGCCACCGGGATTCACCCGGCTCGCGCCCGGGCGGTCACTCGCCGTCCCGCGCACACCCCGCTGACCTGCAGCCGCACCCGGCTGATCCGGCCGAATCCCGGGCGGCGGCCCGGGGTGATCTCGTAGCCACAGACCCGGGCCTGAAGCCGGGTGGGCGCCCCCTGCCAGTCACCGTCGGTGACCAACACGGTGCACCCCTTGTTGCGGGCCCGCGCCACCACCGCCCGCGCCCGGGTCTGTGGCACCCGGCGGCCACCCAGGCCGAGGACCACCAGATCCATGCCGTCGACGAGCACCGCGGCCACCTCCACCGGATCGGTGCCGGGGTCCGGTATCACCGCGACCCGGCTCAGGTCCGCCCCCATCTCCGCGGCGGCCAGCAGCCCGATGTCCGGCTGGCCGACGATTGCCACGTTGCCCCCCGTCGCCGTCACCGCGGCCACCATGCCCAGCAGCAGCGACCGGGCGCCCGAGAGCACCGCCACCGTTCCGCGCGGCAGGGGCGCCGGCAGCGACTCCGCCAGCCACCGCGGCAGCGCCAGCCGGGATTCCGATTCCGGCAGCAGGTCGTCGGCACAAGAGGCTCGGCCGGACGCGGGGCCCGGCGCCTTGCCGGTGATCACGGCCATCCGCCGGCGCAGCGATTCGAGCTGCTCAGCGCGCGTTTCCCGGCGATGATCGGGGGCGAAAGCCGCAGTCATGATCAGCCTCCTACCACCGCTCTCGCACGACTATTTTCGAAAGTATGTTCGACTGATTGAGAGTAAACACCCGCCCTCCGACAACCGTCAAGAAACTAAAGGGGCGGCTTTATGCGATCGATACCGGTGGGGCGGATGGGCCTAAAGAGGCCCGTTCGACGGGACATAAACTGGCGCGACTCCCGTCGGCGCGTCTTCGCAACTGGTTACGTGTCGTGGCCAATCCGGACTGGAAATCACTCCCACTCGATGGTGCCCGGGGGTTTGCTGGTGATGTCCAGTACCACGCGGTTGACCTCTGCCACCTCGTTGGTGATGCGGGTCGAGATGCGCTCCAGCACCTCGTAGGGCACCCGGGTCCAGTCGGCGGTCATGGCGTCCTCGCTCGACACCGGGCGCAGCACGATCGGGTGCCCGTAGGTGCGGTTGTCGCCCTGCACGCCCACCGAGCGAACCTCGCCCAGCAGCACCACCGGGCACTGCCAGATCAGGTTGTCCAGGCCGGCGGCGGTGAGTTCCTCGCGCGCGATCAAGTCGGCGCGGCGCAGGGTTTCCAGCCGCTGCGCAGTGACCTCGCCGACGATCCGGATACCAAGGCCGGGACCCGGAAAGGGTTGGCGCGCAACGATTTCCTCCGGCAGGCCAAGCTCACGCCCGACGGCGCGCACCTCGTCCTTGAACAGCAGTCGCAGCGGCTCGACGAGCTTGAACTTGAGGTCGTCGGGCAGGCCGCCGACGTTGTGGTGGCTCTTGATGTTGGCGGTCCCGCTGCCCCCGCCGGATTCCACCACGTCCGGATACAGTGTGCCCTGGACCAGAAACTCGACCTGAGAGTCACTGTCCCCCACGATGTCTCGCACCGCGCCCTCGAAGGCCCGGATGAACTGGCGGCCGATGATCTTGCGCTTGCCCTCCGGGTTGGTCACCCCCGACAGCGCCCGCAGGAAGGTGTCCGCGGCGTCGACGGTGACCAGCTTCGCGCCGGTGGCCGCCACGAAGTCGCGCTGTACCTGCGCGCGCTCGCCGGCGCGAAGCAGTCCATGGTCGACGAAAACACAGGTCAGCCGGTCGCCGATGGCGCGCTGCACCAGGGCGGCGGCCACCGCCGAGTCCACGCCGCCGGACAGCCCGCAGATCGCGCGCCCGTCGCCGATCTGTTCGCGCACCTGCTCGACCAGCGCGCCGGCGATGTTGGCGGGCGTCCACTCCGCACCGAGCCCGGCGAAGTCGTGCAGGAATCGGCTGAGCACCTGCTGGCCGTGCGGGGTGTGCATGACTTCGGGGTGGTACTGCACCCCGGCCAGGCGGCGGCTCCGGTTCTCGAAGGCGGCCACCGTCGCGCCCGGGCTGCTGGCCACCACGTCGAACCCGTCCGGTGCGGCAGTGACCGCGTCACCGTGGCTCATCCACACCGGCTGGACGCTTGGTAGCCCCGAATGCAGTTCGCCGCCAACCACTTTCAGCTCGGTGCGGCCGTATTCGCTGGTGCCGGTGTGGGCGACGGTCCCGCCCAGGGCCTGCGCCATGGCCTGGAATCCGTAGCAGATACCGAACACGGGCACGCCGAGGTCGAACACCGCGGGATCGAGCTGCGGGGCGCCTTCCTCGTAGACGCTGGACGGCCCACCGGAGAGCACCAGCGCCGACGGCTGCCGGGCCTTGATCTCGTCGATCGACGCCGTGTGCGGGATGACCTCGGAGAAGACCCGCGCCTCCCGGACACGCCGGGCGATCAGCTGCGCATATTGTGCGCCGAAGTCGACCACCAGCACGGGCCGCGGGGAGGGGGTTTCCACGCAGCCAGCTTAGTGGCTAGCGACGACCGGCCGGGCGCGGCGGTGCCTTCGGCCGAGGCGAAGAACGGGCTGATGGTGCGTTCTTCGGCGACGCGAAGACCTCGCCATCGACGCCCTGCTGGACGCCGGGGACTAACGCTCCCGGTCGGCTCGCACCACTGCGCGAGTCGATCGGAGGAGATGCGGCCCGAGGTGTCCTGGTGGGGTCGGAATCAGCCCGTACATTTCTTCGTTGGGAAGGGAGTCTCTTCGTTAGACAGGAGCCGCCCATGAGCAAGGACCCGGCGATAGGCCGGGGTAGCGCCGTCGCCCCGCGAGAACTGGTCACGGTTTCCGGCGAACCGGTCCCGATTCCTGATCCCGACCGACTCGTCCATTTGCAGTTCCGACGCTTCGCCGGCTGTCCCATCTGCAATGTTCACCTGCAGTCGATCGCGCGCCGCCACGGCGAGATCGCCAACGCCGGTATCCGTGAGGTAGTCGTATTCCACTCGACCGACGACGAATTGCGGCAATACGTCGGCGATTTGCCGTTCGCGGTGATTGGCGACCCGGCCAAGGCGTTGTACGCCGAGTTCGGTGTCGGCTCGTCGCCGCGTTCCGTGCTCGACCCCCGCGCGGTGCCGCCGACGGTGGTGGCGATGGCCCGTCCCAGCTATTGGCGAAACCGGGGCGGCATGCCGGTGACCAATCCGCATCCGACCGGCGGCCATCTGGGCCTACCCGCGGACTTTCTCATCGGCTCGAACGGCCGCGTCGTGGCGTGCAAGCGCGGCACCCACGCCAACGACCAATGGACGGTGGACGAGCTGCTGGCGCACGCCTACAGCGCGAACGCCTGACGCATCGCGCCGGCGGCCGCCGGGTCGCCCGTCACAGCGATGCGCCGCAGCGCCGCCTTTCGCTTGGCCTCGCTCGATCCCAGGCGGGCGGTCACCAGATCCGCCGCCCCGCCGGTGATCGTCACCGAGGGTTCGCCGTAGGCAGCAGCCAAGCGTCCCTGTGTCACCGCGAAGTCGAAACGCCGGCCGTCGATCTCGGCCCGGCACGTCGCCTCCAATCCGGCGGCCCGCCCGGAGTCGAAGCCGAGCAGGATCCCGGCCAAGAACCCGTTGAGTGGCGATGCCGGGCCATCATCGATCGGGTCCAGCCGGTCCAGCCCGAACCACGCGACGCTCTGCAACACCGGCAGCACCCGCTGCCAGCCCATGTCGCTGAGCGTGTAGACGGTCCGCCCGATCGGCGCGGGCAGGTCGGCGCGGTCGACGAGCCCCGCGTCCTGCAGTTCTTTGAGCCGTTCGGCCAGCAGATTGGTTGCGATGCCGGGCAACTCGGCGCGTAGGTCGCCGTAGCGGCGGGGGCCGCCGACCAGCTCGCGCAGGATCAGCAGCGTCCACCGCTCGCCCAGGACATCGAGTCCGCGGGCGATCGGGCAGTTCTGGCTGTAGGTCCTGCGCGGTGCCACCAGGCCACCCTACCAAGGCTAGACATCTTTTTCTACTTACTACTTGATTTATTTGTCTATCGACTTTACCATCTTGTTCATGCGTACCGAACCCGTATTGCGGAACCACCCGATCCCCGCGCTCGCCGTCATCTGCCTCGGCGTCTTCGTCATCAGCGTCGACGCCACCATCGTCAACGTCGCACTGCCCACCCTGTCGCGCGAGCTCGGCGCCGACACCGCGCAACTGCAATGGATCGTCGACGCCTACACCCTGGTGATGTCCGGCCTGCTGCTCTCGGCGGGCAGCCTTAGCGACCGCTACGGCAGGCGGGGCTGGCTGAACTCCGGGCTCGCATTGTTCGCGGCGACCTCCGCCGTTGCGGCACAGGTAAATTCGGCGGACGCGCTCATCGCGGCACGCGCCGCCATGGGGGTGGGCGCGGCGGTGATCTTCCCGACCACGCTGGGCCTGATCACCAACATCTTCACCGAACCGGCGGCGCGCGCCAAGGCGATCGGCCTGTGGGCGGCGATGGTCGGCGTCGGGGTGGCAGTGGGGCCGATCAGCGGCGGCTGGCTGCTCGAGCACTTCTGGTGGGGCTCGATCTTCATGGTGAACATCCCGATCGCCGCGCTGGCCATCGCCGGGGGCGCCCTGTTCGTGCCGACCTCGCGCGACGCGGCGGCACCACGCGTCGACGTCCCCGGCCTGATCCTGTCCGCGGCCGGCATCACGACGCTGGTCTACACGGTCATCCAGGCGCCGACCTGGGGATGGACCAACGTCCGGACTGCAAGCGGGTTCGCTTTGGCTGCAACTATCCTCGTCGCATTCGCACTCTGGGAGCGGCGCAGCACCCACCCCATGCTGGACGTCTCGGTGTTCGTCAACCGCCGGTTCTCCGGCGGCAGCCTGGCCGTGACGGCCGGGTTCCTGACGTTGTTCGGCTTCATCTTCGTCATCACCCAGTACTTCCAATTCATCAAGGACTACACCGCTTTTCAGAGCGGGGTGCGGCTGCTGCCGGTCGCGGTCTCCACCGCCCTGGCCAGCATTGCGGGGCCCCGGCTGGTCGAACTGGTCGGCACCACCGCCGTCGTCGCCACCGGCCTGACCGTATTCGCCGCCGGGCTGGCGTGGGCGTCCACGGCCGACGCCGCCACGCCGTACACCCAGATCGCCACACAGATGCTGCTGCTCGGCGGCGGGCTCGGCCTGACCGTTTCCCCGGCCACCGAGGCGATCATGGGATCGCTGTCCGTCGACAAGGCCGGGGTCGGCTCGGCCGTCAATGACACCACGCGCGAACTCGGGGGCACGCTCGGGGTCGCCATCGCCGGCAGCATCTTCGCCTCGGTGTACTCGGGACACCTCGGCGCGTCCGCCTTGACCGGCCTGCCCGCCGAGGCCATGCGGCATTCAATGGCATTGGCGCACCGGGTAATCGAGCAGCTGCCCGCCCAACAAGCCGGCGGCGTCCGCGCCGCGGTCGATCGCGCGTTTCTGGACGGCCTTCAGGTGAGCTCGCTGGTCTGCGCCGGCATAGCGCTGGGCGCCGCGATCGTCGTCGGCTGGTTACTGCCGGCACGTCAAACCGATAGGAAACTCCCATGAGCGACAGCACCTATGTCCTCGGCCACGCCGACGTGGAGGTGCGGCGACTCCTCCTGCAGGGGCGGCTGTACAACGACTACACCGAGCACGCACTGCGACTCGCCGGGCTGCGGCCGGGCATGCGGGTGCTCGATATCGGCTGCGGCCCCGGTGACGTGTCGTTCATCGCCGCTCGGCTGGTGGGCCCGACCGGGCGTGTCCTCGGGGTGGACGCCGCGCCCGCGATGGTCGAGCTCGCCCGCGCCCGTGCCACCGAGCAAGGCCTGCGCACAGTGCGTTTCACACAGGACGCCGTCGATGCGATCACACTGGACGAACCGGTGGACGCGGTGATCGGCCGGCTGATCCTCATGCACCTGCCCGACCCGGCCGGCACGCTGCGGCACCTGAGCTCGTTCGTGCGCCCGGGCGGCGTCGTCGCGTTCTCCGAGAACGACATCACCGCGACGCGCGCCATCCCGGACCTGCCGCTGTTCGGGCGGGTGTCGGCGGGCATCGTCCGCGCGTTCGAGGCGTTGGGCCTGTCCGCGCGGTTCGGCACCACGCTGCACACCGTCTTCACCGACGCCGGCCTGGGCGCGCCGCGCCTGACCCAGGGGACGCCGGTCGGCACCGCCGCCGACGCCGACATCCTCGCCTACGCCGCGGAAGTCTGGCGGTTGGTGTCCCCCGTCGCGGAACAGGGCGGCTTCGTCATCGAGGAGGTGAGCGACATCGACAACTTCGTGCCGCAATTTCAGCGGGAAGCGCTCGCGGCCAACGCCTTCATCACGATGCCCCCGTTGATCACCGCTTGGGCGCGGGTGCGGCCATGAACGACACGATTCCGGACCAGTACTCAACCGGACTGTCGCAGAACAACATCGAGCAGGCGCTGCTGTCCGCCGGAAAGGACCTCGGCCGCCTCGCCCCCACCGATCTGGGCCTGCTGGAAGACTTCCACACCATGGGCCGGGTGGCGACAAGCCAACTCGTAGGCCTGGTCGGCATCGCCGGTGAAAGCAAAGTGCTCGACGCCGGCAGCGGGATCGGCGGCACCGCCCGATACGTCGCCGACCGCTATGGCTGCCGGGTTACCACGGTGGATCTCACTGACGAATACTGCGATACGGCGCGTTGGCTCAATCGCCTTGTCGGCCTCGACGGCCTCATCGACGTTCACCAGGCCGACGTGACCGAATTACCTTTCGCCGACGACACTTTCGACGTCGCCATCAGCCAGCATGTCCAGATGAATGTGGCTGACAAGGCCCGCCTCTACACCGAAGCGCGCCGAGTCCTCAAGGTCGGCGGACGGCTCGCCCTGTGGGACATCACGACAGGAAAACACGGCAGACTCGACTATCCCCTGCCATGGGCCGACCAACCCTCCCGCAGCCATCTGGTCAGCGCCGACGAGTTGCGCGCCGCCGTCGAGTCCGCCGGGTTCGCCGTCGAACGCTGGAACGACCTCACCGAGCAGGCGGCCGCACTCATGCAAACCGTGCTGGCCCAGCCCGCCGGCCCCCTGAGCCTGCACGCCTTCGTCCCCGACTTCCGGCGCAAGGCCGAAAACCTCACCCGCGCCCTGGCCGACGGACGGCTTCGGGCCATTCAGGCGGTGAGCACACGATGAATGCCTTGCGGCCCAACGAGACTGCCGACCAGCGCTACACGATGACGTGGAGCGGCGGTCACGGCGAGGTGAAGTTCTTCCAGCGGTCCGACGGATCCCGGTTGCGTTACTTCACGACGGGGACCGGCCCACCGCTCGTCCTGCTGCACACCGTGCGCACCCAGCTCGACTACTTCCAGCGGGTCGTGCCCGCGCTGTGGGACGACTTCACGGTGTACGCGCTCGATCTTCCCGGAATGGGGTGGTCCGACATCGTCCCCGGCGCGCGCTACGGCGAGCCGGAAACACGCGGCGCCGTCGTCGAATTCGTCGAAACTCTCGACCTGCGTGACGTCACGCTGGCCGGCGAATCGATGGGCGCCGCGCTCGCGTTGTCGGCCTCGATCGAGCTGGACAGCGTGCGCCACGTCGTCGCCTTCAATCCCTACGACTACCCAAGCGGCCTGGAGCGCGGCAACTGGTTCGCCCGGGTGATCGGCGCGGGCGTCCGCCTGCCCAGCTCCGGACCGGTCTTCGCCCGGCTGGAAAACCGCCTCATCCTCGAAGGCGTGCTGGCCGGCGGCTTCGCCGACCGCCACGCGCTGCCGAAGGACTTCCTCACCGAGCTGCGACGCAGCGGACGTCGGCGCGGCTACCCGACCGTGAACCGGGCCGTCATGCGCAGCCTCACCGGGTTCGTCGACGCGAAAGATCGCTACCCGCAGGTGACGGCACCCGTCACGCTGGCCTACAGCGAGCACGATTGGTCGCGTCCGGCGGAGCGAGCGGACGTCGCTCGCCGGCTCGGGAGCGGCGAAACCAGCATTGTGCCCGGCGCGGGCCATTTCTCGGCGCTCGAGCGCCCAGCCGAGATGGCCCGGATCATCCGGCAAAGCACCGGAAGATGAACCGCGCGGCGTCGTGGCTGCCGGTGATGATCCGGCTGACCGCGGTCGGGTACCTGCTCTTCTTCGTGCCCGACCTGGTGTTCGCAATCACCGATCGGGCCAACGCTCTCTTCGACTGGGGCGGTGGCGGCCACCCGATAGCCGTCATGTTCTCCACCGTCTACATCGTCTGGGCGCTGTTCCTGTTCGCCTCGGCGCGGGCCCCGCTCGCCAACCGGCTGTTCCTGGATTTCAATCTCACCGCCAACTCCGCGCACTTCGCCGCCATGTTCGCCATGGCCGTGACCATGCGTGACGAGCGCGAGCACCTGGCTGGCGTGGTCGCGCTCGGACTGCTCACCACTGTGCCGTTGGCGGCCTGCTGGCTTCCGGTCCGGCGCGGGGCGCGTGCCTAAGAGGTGCTGGCGCGCAGGCAGAGCCACGCCGCGTCGGCGAGGACCTCTACATCGCTCGCGCCCGGCGGATCCTTGATGACCCCCAGCAACCAGGAACGCACCAACTCCTGGGCCGGACCCAGCCACAGTGCCTGACTGTGGGCCGGGCTCAGTGGTCGCAAGGTCCCATAGTGGGCGTGTGGGCGCCACCACGAATGCAGTGCGGTGGCGAACCGCTCGTTCAGCCGCGTCAGCTCGCTCTCGGCGGCCCGCAGCACTGCCGGCTCGGTCATCGTGATGAGGAATCGCGCCATCTGGGGGTGATCGACACACCAACGGAGGTGCATATCGACGATGGTGCGCACGGCGGTCTCCGCATCCTCATACCGCCCCAGCTCGGCGAGGAAGGCCTGCTGGTAACGGCTCACGCAGTCGACATAGACCGCGGCCGCGAGCACCTCCTTGCTAGGGAAATGGTGAAAGAGGCTGCCGTTGCTGACCCGCGCGTCGGACTGAATCTGCCGCAACGATGTCGCGTTGAGGCCTTGAACGAGAAACCGATTGAGCGCTGCCTCGATGATCGCCGCCCGGCGGTCGCCGGTGCGAACGGTTGCCGGGGTCGCTGCCATGCTGTTAGAGTACTACTCTAGACAACAAGAGTATTACTCTGGAGACGGCGATGGACCGCGAGCGCACAATCGAGCTGGCAGGACGGCTTCTCGAAGCGTGGAACACCCAGGAAGTCGAACGTGTCGTCGACTGCTATACCGCCGACGTCCGCTACCGCGACCCGAACACCCGCGGCTTTGTGCAGGGTTCCGACGCGATGCGCCGCTACCTGACGAAGCTCTTCGACCGCTGGCAGATGCACTGGACTTTGCGCGAGGCGTATCCGTTGCGCGACGACGAAGGCGCCGCGGTCCTCTGGCGTGCCAAATTCCGTTGCACAGACGACGACGCCGAGGTCGAAATCGACGGTATGGACTTGGCTTTGGCGCGGGGCGATCGGCTGAGCCGCAACGACGTCTACTTCGATCGCGCGGCGTTGGCGCCACTGGCGGAGCACCTGTCGGGCACGTTTGTTCCCCGGTAAGCGCGGACTTTTCTCAGCACCGGGGCGGGCATGGTGAACTGGTAGCGGCCAACAACCCCGACAGTGAGGATCCGCCGTGCTGGGTCTGCCAGAGAAGGTGCACGCCTGTCTGTTCGACCTCGACGGCGTGCTCACCGACACCGCCAGCGTGCACACCAAGGCCTGGAAGGCCATGTTCGACGACTACCTCTGCGAGCGGGCCCAACGCACCGGGGAGGAATTCGTGCCCTTCGATGCGGCCGCCGACTACCGCCTGTATGTCGACGGCAAGAAGCGCGAGGACGGGGTCCGTTCCTTTCTGCAGAGCCGCGGGATCGATCTGCCCGACGGCAGCCCCGACGACCCGCCAGCCGCCGAGACGGTATACGGCCTGGGCAACCGCAAGAACGAAATGTTCCAACGGATCCTGCGCAAGGACGGCGTCGAGGTCTTCGAGGGCTCGCGGCGATACCTGGAGGCGGCCTCGGCGGCGGGGCTGGGAATCGCCGTGGTGTCCTCGAGCGCCAACACCCGCGACGTCCTGGAGATCACCGGCCTGGACCGATTCATCCAGCAGCGAGTGGACGGCGTCAGGCTGCGCGACGAGCACATCGCCGGTAAGCCGGCGCCGGACTCCTACCTGCGCGGCGCCGAGTTGCTCGGCGTCGGCGCCGGCGCCGCGGCCGTGTTCGAGGACGCGATCTCGGGCGTGCAGGCCGGACATGCCGGCCACTTCGGCTTCGTGGTGGGCGTCGACCGAGTGGGTCAGGCCGACGATCTGCGGCGCAACGGCGCCGACGTGGTGGTCACCGACCTCGCCGAGCTGCTGCCGTCATGATCACCGACGAATCGTTTCCCGTCGATCCATGGCATGTCTACGAAACGAAGCTCGACCTGAACATCCTGGCCCAGTCCGAGTCGCTGTTCACCTTGTCCAACGGCCACATCGGGCTACGCGGCAACCTCGACGAGGGTGAGCCCTACGGCCTGCCCGGCACCTACCTGAACTCCTTATACGAGATCCGGCCGCTGCCCTACGCGGAGGCCGGCTACGGCTACCCGGAGGCCGGCCAGACGATCGTCGACGTCACCAACGGCAAGATCATCCGCCTGCTCGTCGAGGACGAGCCGTTCGACGTCCGCTACGGCGAATTGATCTCGCACGAACGGGTTCTCGACATGCGGGCCGGAACGATGACCCGCGAAGCGCATTGGCGCTCCCCCGCGGGCAAGGAGATCAAGCTGGTGTCCACCCGCCTGGTGTCGCTGGCCCAGCGCGGTGTCGCCGCCATCGAATACGTCGTGGAAGCGGTCGGCGAATTCGCTCGCGTGACGGTGCAGTCCGAACTGGTCACCAACGAGGACCAACCCCAGACCTCCGGCGACCCGCGGGTTTCGGCCATTCTGGAGAGCCCGCTGGTGGCAGTCGACCACGAAAACACCGACACCGGAGCGCTTCTCATGCACCGGACCCGCAGCAGCGCCCTGATGATGTCGGCCGCGATGGACCACGAGATCGACGTTCCGGGGCGCGTCGAATTTTCCACCGACGCCCGCGACGACCTGGCGCGGACCACCGTGATCTGCGGGCTGCGCCCCGGACAACAGCTGCGCATCGTGAAGTACTTGGCGTATGGCTGGTCGAGCATGCGTTCGCGTCCGGCCCTGCGCGACCAGGCCGCCGCCGCCATCCACAGCGCCCGCTACAGCGGGTGGCAGGGGTTGCTGAAGTCGCAGCGGGCCTACCTGGACGACTTCTGGGACAGCGCGGACGTCGAGGTCGAGGGCGACCCCGAAGCCCAGCAGGCGGTGCGGTTCGGGCTTTTCCACCTGTTGCAGGCCAGCGCGCGCGCCGAGCGCCGCTCGATCCCGGCCAAGGGGCTCACCGGAACCGGCTACGACGGTCACGCCTTCTGGGACACCGAAGGGTACGTGCTGCCGGTGCTCACCTACACCGCGCCGCATGCGGTGGCCGATGCGCTGCGGTGGCGGGCGTCGACGCTGGACCTCGCCAAGGATCGGGCGGCCGAGCTCGGCCTCAAGGGCGCCAGCTTTCCCTGGCGCACCATCCGCGGACAGGAGTGCTCGGCCTACTGGCCGGCGGGCACAGCGGCCTGGCACATCAACGCCGACATCGCCATGGCCTTCGAGCGGTACCGCGTCGTCACGGGTGACGAGGAGCTCGAAAAGCATTGCGGGCTAGCGGTGCTCGTCGAGACCGCACGGCTGTGGGTCTCGCTCGGTCACCACGATCGGCACGGCGTCTGGCACCTCGACGGAGTCACCGGACCCGACGAGTACACGGCGATCGTGCGGGACAACGTCTTCACCAACCTGATGGCCGCGCACAACCTGCGCACCGCCGCCGAGGCCTGCAACCGCCACCCCGAGGCGGCGCAGGCCATGGGGGTCACCACCGAGGAGACGGCTTCCTGGCGCGACGCGGCCGACGCCGCCAACATCCCCTACGACGCCGGCCTTGGGGTCCATCAGCAATGCGAAGGGTTCACCACCCTGGCGGAGTGGGACTTCGAGGAGAACCACTCCTACCCATTGCTGCTGCACGACCCATACGTGCGGCTCTATCCCGCGCAGGTGATCAAGCAGGCCGACCTGGTGCTGGCGATGCAGTGGCAGAGCCACGCGTTCACCGCGGAACAGAAGGCCCGCAACGTCGACTACTACGAGCGACGCATGGTGCGCGACTCGTCGCTGTCCGCCTGTACCCAGGCGGTGATGTGCGCAGAGGTCGGCCACCTGGAATTGGCGCACGACTACGCGTATGAGGCCGGGCTGATCGACCTGCGCGATCTGCACCACAACACCCGCGACGGCTTGCACATGGCCTCGCTGGCCGGCGCCTGGACGGCGCTGGTGGGCGGCTTCGGCGGCCTGCGCGACGACGAGGGTATCCTGTCGCTGGATCCCGCGCTGCCCGACGGCATTTCGCGGCTGCGTTTCCGGCTTCGGTGGCGCGATTTCCGGGTCACGGTCGACGTCAACCATTCCGACGTCACCTACACGGTGCGCGACGGACCGGGCGGCGCGCTCACCATCCGGCACGCGGGCGAGGAGGTCAGCCTGACCACCGACGCACCGAAAACCATTGCGCTGCGCGAGCGCAAGCCGCTGCTGCCGCCCCCGCAGCAGCCGCGGGGCCGCGCGCCGATGCACCGCCGGGCACTGTCCCGGAAGAAGTGAGCGTCAGCCGGGGTTGAGGATCCGCCCCACCTCGGCCCGCGCGGCCGCCCGTATCTCGTCGTCCGTCAGCTCGTCGAGCCCCGTGGCGGTGCGCAGGATCGGCGCGAAGAGCCGCCAACCGAATTGCAGCGCAAGGGCATTGGCGACGGCGAGCCGCGCATCGGTCTCGTCGTCGTGCAGCGGACGCACCCATTCGAGCAACGTCGCGATGGTGGGAAAGCGCTTCTGCAGCTGACCCGCCGGATACCCGTCGAGCACGGTGCGGGCCATGACGCGCATCTGCCGGTCAAGGGCCCGGTCCAGCACGTCGGCGGGCGGCTCGGAGCTCAGCAGGGCGCTCAGGTCGGCGCCCAGGTGATCGAGCACCGCGCCCACCAGTTGGTCCTTGGTGCCGAAGTGACGAAACACCAGCCCGTGGTTGACGTTCGACCGAGCGGCGATGTCGCGGATCGAGGTCGCGGCGGGGCCGCGCTCGGCGAACAGGTCGGTCGCGGCCTCCAGGATCGCCGCGGCCACCTCCGCCCGCCCGGTGGGCATTTTCCCGCGGCCTCTTGCGGGCGCTGTAGTCATGTGGCTACACTACCTGATGTAGTCGATTGACTACACCCGTCTCACGAGGATTGATGAAAAAATGACCGGTCAGATAACCGTCACGAAGCTGGGAAGCCGCATCGGTGCCCGGGTCGACGGGGTGCGCCTTGGCGGCGACCTCGACGCGGAGGCGATCGAGAGGATCCACCAGGCGCTGTTGGCCCACAAGGTGATCTTCCTCCGCCACCAGCATCACCTCGATGACGACCAGCAACTGGCGTTCGCCGGCCTGCTGGGCACGCCCGTCGGCCACCCGGCCGCCGAGGTGCTCGCCGCCAAGAACGCGCCCGTCATCACGCCGATCAACTCCGAGTACGGCAAGGCGAACCGCTGGCACACCGACGTCACGTTCGTCGCCAACTACCCGGCGGCCTCGATCCTGCGTGCGGTCACCCTGCCCCGGTATGGCGGGTCGACGCTGTGGACCAACACCGCGGCCGCCTACGACGATCTGCCCGAGCCGCTCACGTGGCTCGTCGACGACCTGTGGGCGCTGCATACCAACCGCCATGACTACGTCGCCCCCGAAGCATCGACCGACGCGCAGCGCGCGTTCCGGCAGGCCTTCGAGAAGCCGGATTTCCGGACCGAGCACCCCGTGGTGCGCGTGCACCCGGAGACCGGCGAGCGCACGCTGCTGTTGGGAGATTTCGTGCGCGGGTTCGTCGGCCTGGACAGCTACGAATCGACCGTGCTCTTCGAATTGCTGCAACGGCGAATCACCATGCCGGAGAACACTATTCGTTGGAACTGGGCCCCGGGCGACGTCGCCATCTGGGACAACCGGGCCACCCAGCACCGGGCGATCGACGACTACGACGACCAGCACCGGCTGATGCACCGCGTCACGTTGATGGGTGACGTGCCCTTCAACGTGCACCGGCAGCGCAGCCGGGTCGTCAGCGGCGCCCCGCTCGAGGCGATCGCGAGCTAACCCCAGCCGACGTGACGACCCGCATCGCCCGGCTACGCCGCGCTCGCGGTCGTCACGCGTCGGCGGCCGAGCGCACCGGGGCGATCGGCAACCAGCGCAGCGCGCCCGGTGCGCTGGCCGGCACCACCGGATGCTCCGGGGCGATCGGATCCAGCCGACGGTACGGCTGCCCCTGCGCCGGGCGCTGATCCCTTTGGCCCTTGTTCGGCCACAGCGAGGCGGCCCGTTCGGCCTGCGCGGTGATGGACAGCGACGGGTTGACGCCCAGGTTCGCCGAGATCGCGGCGCCGTCCACCACGAACATCGTGGGGTAGCCGTACACCCGGTGGTAGGGGTCGATCACGCCGTGCTCGGGGCCGTCGCCGATCGCCGCGCCGCCGAGGAAGTGCGCGGTCAGCGGGATGTTGAACAGCTCGCCCCAGGTGCCGCCGGCAACGCCGTCGATCTTCTCGGCGATGCGCCGGGTGACCCTGTTCCCGACGGGGATCCAGGCCGGGTTGGGGTCCCCGTGCCCCTGCTTGCTCGTGTACCAGCGGATGCCCAGCTTCCCGCGCTTGGTGTAGGTGGTGATCGAGTTGTCCAGGTGCTGCATGACCAGCGCGATCAGGGTGCGCTCGCTCCACTGGTGGACGTTGAGCATCCGCATCATGCGCCGCGGATCCTCGCGGGCCTGGTCCAACAGCTGCTTCCAGCGCGCCACGTCGGTGCCCTCCGGGCCGGTGCCGTCGGTCATCAGCGTCTGCAGCAGACCCATCGCGTTGGATCCCTTGCCGTAGCGACAGGGTTCGACGTGGGTGTCCGAGGTCGGGTGGATCGACGAAGTGATGGCTACGCCGTGCGTCAGGTCCAGGTTCGGGTCGACCTCGAGCTTGCCGGCGCCGACGATGGACTCGGAGTTGGTGCGGGTCAGCACGCCCAGCCGCTCAGACAGGCGCGGCAACTTGCCCTTGTCGCGCATCTTGAACAGCAGGTGCTGCGTTCCCCAGGTGCCCGCCGCCAGGATCAGGTGCGTCGCCGTGAAGGTGCGCCGGTCCCTGCGCAGCCAGCTTCCGGTGCGCACGGTGCGGACCTCCCACACCCCGTCGGGGCGCTGCTGGAAACCCTTGACCGTCGTCATCGGAATGACTTGCGCCCCAGCCGATTCCGCGAGGCCGAGGTAGTTCTTCAGCAGCGTGTTCTTGGCCCCGTAGCGACAGCCCGTCATGCAGCAACCACACTCCAGGCAGCCGGTGCGCTCCGGTCCCGCGCCGCCGAAGTACGGGTCCGGCACCGTCTTGCCGGGCGTCTTGGTGCCGTCGGGGCCGAAGAACACGCCCACCGGGGTGGGCACGAAGGTGTCACCGCAGCCCATCTCGTCGGCGACTTCCTTCAGGACGCGGTCGGCGTCGGTGAAGGTCGGGTTCGTGACCACCCCTAGCATCCGTTTCGCCTGCTCGTAGTGCGGCATCAACTCGTCGCGCCAGTCGGTGATGTGCGACCACTGCCGGTCTTTGAAGAACGGCTCCGGCGGCACGTAGAGCGTGTTGGCGTAGTTCAGGGAGCCGCCGCCCACCCCGGCGCCGGCCAGGATCATCACGTTGCGCAGCGGGTGGATCCGCTGAATGCCGTAGCAGCCCAGCTTCGGCGCCCACAGGAACTTGCGCAGGTCCCAGGACGTCTCGGCGAAATCCTCGTCGGCGAAGCGCCGCCCCGCCTCCAATACGCCTACGCGGTAGCCCTTTTCGGTCAGCCGCAGAGCGCTGACACTGCCCCCGAAACCCGAACCGATGATCAGGACGTCGTAATCCGGCCTCATCGCACCAGTATGGCCTTACTCACGGGTAACGAGCCAGCGGCCCCCGGCGGGGATCAGCTCCCGACGGTCAGCCCGACCTTCTGGAACTCCTTGAGGTCGCAATAGCCGGCCTTGGCCATCGATCGGCGCAGGCCACCGACCAGGTTCAGGGAGCCGAACGGGTCGTCGGACGGCCCGCCCAGCACCCGCTCCAGCGGCGGCCGCTCACCGAGGGCGATCTGCAGCAACGCCCCGCGGGGCAACGACGGGTGCGCCGCGGCGGCCGGCCAGAACCAGCCCCCGCCGAGCGCCTCGGCGGACTCGGCGAGCGGGGTGCCGAGCACCACGGCGTCGGCCCCGCAGGCGATCGCCTTGGCCAGCTCGCCGGAGGTGTGGATGTCGCCGTCGGCCAGCACGTGCACGTAGCGGCCGCCGGTCTCGTCGAGGTATTCGCGGCGCGCGGCGGCGGCGTCGGCGATGGCGGTGGCCATCGGCACGCTGATGCCCAACACCTCGTCGGTCGTCGTCACCCCCCTCGTCGAGCCGTAACCGACGATGACGCCGGCGGCGCCGGTGCGCATCAGGTGCAGCGCGGTGCGGTGGTCCTGCACCCCACCCGCCACCACCGGGATGTCGAGCTCGGCGATGAAGGTCTTCAGGTTCAGCGGCTCGCCGTCGCTGGCCACCCGTTCCGCGGAGACGATCGTGCCCTGGATGACCAGCAGGTCGATGCCGGCCTGCAGCAGCACCGGGGTCAGCGCCTGGGCGTTCTGCGGGCTGACCCGCACCGCCGTGGTCACGCCGGCCTCCCGGATGCGCGCGACGGCGGATCCCAACAGGTCGGGGTTGAGCGGCGCGGCGTGC
The DNA here is from genome assembly GCF_025263485.1 of Mycobacterium sp. SMC-2. NCBI lineage: Bacteria > Bacillati > Actinomycetota > Actinomycetes > Mycobacteriales > Mycobacteriaceae > Mycobacterium > Mycobacterium sp. SMC-2. The sequence goes on along the minus strand of NZ_CP079863.1, from coordinate 1,760,950 downwards.
AGTTCCTGCAGCAGCCGGATCGACGCCGACGGTTCGGGCTCCTTGGTGGCGGCCTCGACGAGCTGGGCGATCTTGCCCTCCACGTCGGCGTGCCGGCCGATCAGCCCCTCACCGTTGAGCACACCCAGCCCGCCCAGCCGGCCGAGCTCGATGGCGAACTCCGGCGACACCAGGGCGTCGGTCGGGTGGGCCACCACCGGGATCTCGAACCGGTAGGCGTCCAGCTGCCAGGTGGTGGACACGTCCTGCGACGACCGGGTGCGCCGCGACGGCACGATGCTGACTTCGCTCAGCTCATAGGTGCGCCGGGCGTTGCGGCCCATGCCGATTTCGACCATGCCGGCCTCAGCGCGCAAAGTAGTTCGGCGCTTCGACGGTCATGGCGACGTCGTGCGGATGGCTTTCGCGCAGTCCGGCCGAGGTGATCCGGACGAACTGCGCCTGCTGCAGCGCCTCGATGGTGGGCGAGCCGGTGTAGCCCATCGCCGCGCGCAGCCCGCCGGTGAGCTGGTGGATCACCGAGGACAGCGGACCGCGGAACGGCACCCGGCCCTCGATCCCCTCCGGCACCAGCTTGTCCTCGGAGAGCGCGTCGTCGGCGAAGTAGCGGTCCTTGGAGTACGACTTCCCCCCGGCCCTGCCCTGCATGGCGCCCAGCGACCCCATGCCGCGGTAGCTCTTGAACTGCTTGCCGTTGACGAAGATCAGCTCGCCGGGGGCCTCGGCGGTGCCGGCCAGCAGCGAGCCCAGCATGGCCGTCGAGGCGCCGGCGGCCAGCGCCTTGGCGATGTCGCCGGAATACTGCAGCCCGCCGTCGGCGATCACCGGCACGCCCGCCGGGCCGCAGGCCGCGACGGCCTCCAGGATCGCCGTGATTTGTGGCGCGCCGACCCCGGCCACCACCCGGGTGGTGCAGATCGAGCCCGGTCCCACGCCGACCTTGACCGCGTCGGCGCCGGCGTCGACCAGCGCCCGGGCCGCGGCCCGGGTGGCGACGTTCCCGCCGATCACCTCGACCTTCTCGCCCACGTCGGCCTTGAGCTTGCCAACCATGTCGAGCACCAGCCGGTTGTGCGCGTGCGCGGTGTCCACGATCAGGACGTCGGCCCCGGCGTCGACCAGCATCATCGCGCGGACCCACGCGTCGCCGCCGACGCCGACGGCGGCGCCCACCAGCAACCGGCCGTCGCTGTCCTTGGTGGCCAGCGGGTGCTGTTCGGTCTTGACGAAGTCCTTGACGGTGATCAGCCCGGTCAGCCGGCCGTGGCCGTCGACGACGGGCAGCTTCTCAATCTTGTTGCGGCGCAACAGCCCCAGCGCCGCATCGGCGCTCACCCCCTCCTGGGCGGTGATCAGCGGGGCCTTGGTCATCACCTCGGCGACCTTGCGGGTCTGGTCCACCTCGAACCGCATGTCGCGGTTGGTGATGATGCCGACCAGCGCCCCGGAGTCGTCGACCACCGGCAGGCCCGAGATCCGGAACCGGGCGCACAGCGCGTCGACCTGCGCCAGGGTGTTGTCCGGCCGGCAGGTGACCGGGTCGGTGACCATCCCGGCCTCGGAGCGCTTCACCATCTCGACCTGGCCGGCCTGCTCGGCGACCGGCAGGTTGCGGTGCAGCACGCCCATGCCACCCGCCCTGGCCATCGCGATGGCCATCCGCGACTCGGTGACCGTGTCCATCGCGGAGCTGACCAGCGGCACTTTGAGCCTTATCTTCTTGGTGAGCTGGCTGGACGTATCCGCGGTGGCGGGAACCACATCGGAAGCCGCGGGCAGCAACAAGACGTCGTCGAAGGTCAGGCCCAGCATCGCGACCTTGTGCGGGTTGTCGCCCCCGGTGGGCACCGGGTCGTCGACCAGTCCGCCCACGCGCACGTAGGGGCTGCCGACGAGGTCGGAACTGTCTTCCAGGTGGGACAAGCCACGGGTCATCGGTGGGGCCCTCCATACGATGCGGCGTGAGAACCCCATCCTATCGGCTCGCCTGCCCCATGGACCCGCTTGCCGGGGCGCGGCGCGGGCGCCAAACGGCACGGAAACGACCGGCGACTTCCCTGCTGGCGTTATCCCCGCCGGGCTGCGTAGGCTAGTGTGCGTGCGCGATCACCTTCCCCCGGGTTTGCCGCCCGATCCCTTCGCCGACGACCCCTGCGATCCGTCGGCGGCGCTCGAAGCCGTAGAGCCGGGGCAGCCCCTGGACGCCCAAGAGCGGATGGCGGTCGAGGCCGACCTGGCCGACCTGGCGGTGTACGAGGCGTTGTTGGCGCACAAGGGTATTCGCGGGCTCGTGGTGTGCTGCGACGAATGCCAGCAGGATCACTATCACGACTGGGACATGCTGCGGGCGAACCTGCTGCAGTTGCTGATCGACGGCACGGTCCGCCCCCACGAGCCGGCCTACGACCCCGAGCCGGACGCCTACGTCACGTGGGACTACTGCCGGGGATACGCGGACGCCTCGCTCAACGAGGCCACGTCCGACGCCGACGGATACCGCCGCTAGGGCGTGTCCGGCGTCACCGCCGACGTCTGCCCGTGATGCCGGTGCCTGCTCCACGACTGACTCGGCGACGGCGCGACCGACGGGCTCGGCGAAGCCCCGGACGGGGTCGACCACGCTGACGGCGTGTTCGCCGGGGGCGGCAGCGTCGCGTTCGGGTTGCGCGAGCCGACCCTGAGGTTCAACAGTTTCAGCTGATACGTCAGCTCCTGTTTGGCGGCCGGGTCGTCGATCGACTGGACCAGGCTGCTCACCTCGGTCAGTTGATTCCGGGCCTGGTCCCATTCACCCCGGTCGATCGATTCCTGCACCTTGGCCAGGTCGGCCCTGGCGGACAGCATGACCTGATTCTTCCCGTTGACCCGCGGCTGGTCGAAGAACATGGCGTGCAGCCCGTACAGCGTGGTGCCGGGACGGGCCTCGACCACCATGGCGCCGAAGCCGCTCATCACCAACAGCGCCGCGGCGACCGATCCGATCGTCGCCAGGACGCGACGGCTGCGGCGACGGTCGGCCAACCCGGTGCGCAGGGCCGTGACGGCCTCTTCGGCCGACACCAGCGCGCTGGCCGGCGGCCACCGCAAGTTGTCGCGCCAGTCCTCCAGCAGGGTGGCCATCGCGTCCGTGTCGGGGTCACCGACGTGCACCGGCCGACGCTCGGCGAGTGCGTCGAGAAGCAGGTCGGTGCGGGCGAATTCGTCCAGGGATTCAGGCACAGTCACCCGCCGCGATCATTTCGGACTTCAGCCGGGACAGCGCGCGGTGCTGGGCCACTCGGACCGCTCCCGTGGTGCTGCCGACGGCGGACGCGGTCTCCTCGGCGGACAGGCCGACGACGACGCGCAGGATCAGGATCTCGCGCTGCTTGGCGGGCAGGATCTCGAGCAGTTCGCTCATCCGGCTGACCGAATCGGCCTCGATGGCCCGCTGTTCCGGGCCCGCGTCGGACGACCAACGCTCGGGGATCACCTCGGTGGGATAGGAGAGATCGCGGCCGGCGGCGCGATGGGCGTCCGCGACCTTGTGTGCCGCTATGCCGTACAGAAAGGCGAGAAAGGGACGTCCGCGGTCCCGGTAACGCGGCAACGCCGTGATAGTTGCCAAGCACACCTCCTGTGCCACGTCATCCGCCGACAGACCACCCCGCTCGACTGTCCCGACCCGCGCGCGGCAATAGCGCACGACAATCGGACGGATGGTCTCCAGCACCTCCCGTAGTGCGTTGCTGTCCCCCGCCACGGCTTTGGCCACCACGGCGTCGAGACGATCCCCTTGAATTGTCATCGACGGCGGTATCTCCAACGTTACGAACCGGACACATCGCGGGCTAACCGGGCTAACTAACGAAATGACAATAACGGGCGCAAGGCCATTTCAAGCGGAACGCCACGTCGCACCGGCGCGCCGCACTTGGCCTGCGCAGACATCGCGAATTTCGCGCAGTTGCTGTGGCGAGAATGTGACGCTGCCGAGATCAATCAGCAAGCACGCCAACGCCCATCGAAGCGGGACCAGCCCGAGCCGGCCGGTGGCCTCCAGCGCCGCCTCCGCCACCGCCCCGGCGCGCTCGACGGATCCGGCGCCGCACAGTGCGGCCGCCAGCACCACCTCGCTCTTGACCGCGTGCCGCGCCGACGGGACGACCATGGCTCCCGCCAGCTCGGCCGCGTCGTTCGCATGGCGGACGGCGATTTCGCCGTCGCCCTGAGCCATCGCCAGCTCGGCGGCCACCCACCCACGGCGCACCGGCAGCCGGTCGGGCACCGGCCCGGCGGCCAGGACCGAGTCCGCGCGACTCAACAACGTCGTCGCGAGAGCAAAGCGGCCGACGCCCAGCGCGTCGGCCGCCAGCCCGATGAGGGCGTCGGCGCGCGCCTCGGGGTCCGCGCCGGAGACCGCCAGCGCGCGACCGTCCCAGCCGCGCGCCAATGTGTGCCAACCAAGTTGGCGCAGAAACGATCCCTGCGTGCTGTGCGCCAGCGAGACCAGCCGGCCCGCGGGGGCGCTGCGCCGCAGCGTCGCCAGGTCGCGATAGGCGCTGCCGTAGCGGCCCTGCCCGCCCGCGGCGACGGCGCGCAACCACAACTGCTCGGGTGTGACCGCCGTCGGCAGCGGCCACATACCGGGTTCGTCGCCGAAGGCGGCGGCGGCCAACTTCCGGTCAATCACAGAAGTGTGACGCATTTCAATCACAGCGATGGCAGTAAACAGTTTGTGCTGTTCGCGTTACCGAATTGTTAATCACAAGCGGTCCTGTACTAATCGCTGTCGACCCTCTCCTACCCCGTGAACTGCGAACTTTCGTATCCGTCAAGCGCCTGGTAGCACTGTGCGTGTTTCGCCAGTGGTTGACAGATGAACGCGGCGTTAATTCTTTTATAACCATTACATACTTTGCCGGGCTAAGTGGCTATTGACGCAAATTCGCCGCCGGCCCTAACGTCTACGCATGACGGGTAGTCATCGGTGACGCCGCTTCAATTCAGTCGCACAATCGCTTCGCGAACCTGACCTTAGTGGGCGTGCCGTGCAGAGAGGGAGACACCAATGCCACAGCCTGAGCAGCTACCCGGACCCAATGCCGACATCTGGAACTGGCAACTGCAGGGCTTGTGCCGCGGCGTTGACTCGTCGATGTTCTTCCACCCCGACGGTGAGCGCGGCCGCGCCCGCATGCAGCGCGAGCAGCGCGCGAAAGAAATGTGCCGCCAGTGCCCGGTGATCCAGGAGTGCCGTTCGCACGCGCTGGAAGTTGGTGAGCCCTATGGGGTTTGGGGCGGCCTCTCGGAATCCGAGCGCGACATGCTGCTGAAGGGCGACATCGGCCGCACGCGCGGCATCCGCCGCTCGGCCTAGAACGATCCCCGCCTCCGCAAGGGCGAGACAGCAGCGAAAACGTGGCGCAAGATGAGGGGCGTGGCCACATCAACTAACGGCGAGAGCGTCCCGGCCGTTTCCGAACCCACAGTCGTAGTCGGGTCGGTGGCCACCGTGGCCAGCGCCGGAGTCGCGGGATCGGTAGCCACCGTGGCCAGCGCCGGCGTTGCCGGATCGGTAGCCACCGTGGCCAGCACCGCCGTGGCCGGGTCGGCCGGCACGGCCGGCAGCGCGGCCGTCGCCGGAAGTATCGTCACCGCAATGTCTCTCGCGGTTGCCGGCAGCATCGCATGTCTGGGGTGCGCCTTCTGCCAGCGTTGCGTCGCGTGCCTGGGTTGCTTCGGTTGCAAAGCCTGCGTCGGGTGCGTGGGGTGCTACAACTGCTCGGGCCTGCGCTTCGCCGTCGGGCTGCGCGACGTGCACGTCTAAGTTTGAGGTCGGCCAGCCCGGGGTAGGCCCGGCAAATGAAAACGGGCGTATGCGTCGCGGCAGCGGCGCTCGCTGCCGCCATCGCACCGCTGGCCGCATGCGCAAACCAGCAGGGTGGCCAGGCCACCACGTCGCCGTCCTCCAGCGCGCCGCCCGGCGCGGAGCGGATGACGACGCAGTTGAAGAGCGCCGACGGAAACCAGGTCGCCACCGCCACCATCGATTTCGCCAACGGCTACGCGACGGTCACCGTGGAGGCCGGCCCCAATCAGGTCCTGAGCCCGGGTTTCCATGGGCTGCAGATACATTCGGTCGGCAGATGCGAGGCCAATTCGGCCGCGCCGGCGGGCGGCCCGACCGGGGACTTCAACTCGGCCGGAAGCGTCTACCAGGCGCCCGACCACACGGGTTTTCCCGCCAGCGGCGACCTGACCGCGTTGCAGGTGCGCAACGACGGCTCGGCCAAACTCGTCACCACCACCAACCTGTTCACCGCCTCGGACCTGAGAAACAGCTCGGGCACCGCGCTGGTCGTCCACCAGACCGCGGACAACTTGAGCACCGGTTCCACCGGTGAGTCGGGCAGGCGGGTGGCGTGCGGTGTGATCGCCGCGGCCTCGGCGACGACGACCTCGTCCAACTCGACGACGACCAGCGTCACGACGATCACCACCACCACCGCCGTGCCACCGCCGTCCACGAGCACGAGCACGAGCACCGTCACGGTCACCAGCACCCCGACGTACACGTCCGTGCCGACCACGACCGTGACGACCCCGCCCAGCCTCCCGCCACGCTGACGCCTGATCACCACGCCCGCGACGCATAACCCTCGGCGACGACACGCCGATCGCGCGCACTGGTTTCTGTTTCGAGGAACGGCCCGACGCTCCTACCCTTCTGACATGCAGACGATGCTGTTCACCCTCGGGTTGGTCCTGTTCCTCATCGGCCTGCTCACCGGATTCGCCGTTCCGGCGCTGACGAACCCACGCATGGCGCTGTCGAGCCACCTCGAGGCCGTCCTGAACGGCATGTTCCTCGTGGTCGTCGGCCTGCTCTGGCCACACCTCCACCTGCCCCACGCGTGGGGAGTCACGGCGGTCGTGCTGATCGTGTACGCCGCCTACGCGAACTGGCTCGCGACCCTGCTCGCGGCGGCGTGGGGCGCTGGGCGCAGACTTGCGCCGATCGCGGCGGCCGACCACGAGGCGTCGGCCGCGAAGGAGCGGATCGTCAGCTTTCTGTTGTTGTCGCTGGCGGTGGCGATCGTTGTCGGCGTGGGCATCGTGATCGTTGGGCTCTGATCACCCGGGCGGCAAAACGGCAAGACCCCCGTTCCTCAGCGGATACGGGGGCCTTGCCGTTCTTGCTTACTTAGTGGTGGCGACGATGCCCGTGGCCGTGGTCGTCGTGTTCGTCGGCCGGCTTGTCGACGATGGCCGTCTCGGTCGTGCAGGATGTACCACCGGGCGAGACGGCAGCTGACCTGTTACTGCCACAAACAGTCTCAGCGGGGTAGGTTGCGGGACCGTTAGCAGGAAGTTGTAAACCGATGCGGGCGCGTCCAAGTAGTGCATATATCCGGAATCGAACGTGAAGGGCCTGCTCCAGAGCGCGCTGATTACATAGCGCATCGACCAAGGAAGCTGACGGCTGTCGTGACGACACATCTGTTCCAAAGCCCGGGCGCCGGTCAGCTAGGTAGGTGCCTTCGGTTTCGGGCGCTGGCAGCGACCGCAGCTATGCCGGGCTATCGCCGCTTTCGGTGGCGGTTGGGCCGTCCACCAGTCCTAGCCGATGGCGGACGACCTGGCGGGCCAGGTCCAGGACTGCCGGGTCGTCGTGCAGTACGAATCTGGCGTCGGCGGCCAGGAGCGTCGCGTGCAGCTCGAATGCGAGCCGGTCGGGGTCCTCGGAGGCGGGAAGTTCGCGCCGCTCAACTGCGGTGGCCGCAATGTCTCGGAGCATCGCGACGAATTCGTCCTGGAAGGCGGCGATCCGTTCCTTGACGGGACCTGGGCGGGTGCCCATCTCCAGTGCCGTGGCAGCGAAGAAGCAACCGCCGGGGAAGACGCGTCGCTGCAGGTAGTTGAAGAACGCTTCGCACAGCGCTACTAGCTGGGTTAGGCCGGGCGGGGCACCGAGCGCGGGCTGTATGACTTCCGCATCGAGGATCCGCTCCGCTTCCTCAACGGTTGCCAGCTGGAGTTGCTGTTTGCTACCGAAGTGGGCGTAAAGGCCGCTCTTGCTGATGCCGGTCGCGGCGGCCAGGTTCCCTATAGAAAGGCCCTCTAGGCCGTCGACCGTGGCCAGCGATGCGGCGGTTCGCAGAATCGCGCTGCGGGTTCGTTCGCCGTCGGCGCGCGGCTGTCGTTGTGCACGGTTGCGCTGGATCATTTCGGTCACCATGTTGACAAGATAGCACGACCGATCGTACTCTCGAATTTAGCACGACCGATCGTGCTAATTGCTCACAAAGGAGCTCGATCATGTACGCAACCACCACCATCAACGGCCTGGACGTCGCCCAAATCGCCGGAACCATCGACGCCGTCACCGCCAACCCCCCTCTAGCACGGTTTCAATTCCGTGCTCGCCACGAGTGGATAGACGGCAGCCACAGCCGCACGACGATCAAGGACTTTTACGGCGTCGGACAAGAAGACGCCTCCCGGACAGCGCCGTTCACTGTCGATTCCGACGAGCCGCCAGTCCTGCTCGGTGAAAACCGGGCGCCCAACGCCAGCGAATATGTCCTCCACGCCCTTGCGTCCTGCCTCACCGGCACGATCGTTTTCCACGCCGCCGCCCGCGGCATCGCACTGGAGGGTCTGGAGGCCACCATCCAGGGAGACCTGGACGCACAGGGCGTCCTCGGGCTCAACGACAGTGTGCGCCCCGGCTACGAGAAGATCCGGGTCACGATCGAGGCCACCGGCGACGTCGATGACAATCAGCTCGCCGAGCTCGCCAGCCTCACCCGCTACTCCCCCGTCCTCGACTTAGTCAGCAACCCCGTCCCCGTTGCCATCGACCTAGTCCGGGCCTGAGCGATCCGCACGGTGTCCGCGCGACCGCGTTGTTTGGCGACGGACCTCCCGTGTGGGGGACGGCGCTAGGGCCACAGAGCCGAAGGACCGGGTCCAGAATTAGCCCCGGCCCTTCGGAACTCAGCACAACCTAGTGGTGGTGATGATGGCCATGGCCATGGCCATGGTCATCAGCCTCCTCGGCCGGCTTGTCGACGATGGCCGTCTCGGTGGTCAGCACCATCCGCGCCACCGACGCCGCGTTGAGCACCGCGGATCGCGTCACCTTCACCGGATCGATCACGCCATCGGCGAGCAAGTCGCCATAGGTGAGCTTGTCGGCGTTGAGCCCGTGACCGGCCGGCAACTCAGCGACCTTGCTCACCGCGACCGCGCCGTCCAGGCCGGCGTTGGTCGCGATCCAGTACAGCGGTGCCGCCAGCGCCTCGGCGAACACGTCGACGCCCGCGGCCTGGTCACCGGACAGCGAGCCGCGCAGTTCCTGCAGCGCGGTGCGCGCCACGATCAGGGCCGAGCCACCGCCCGCGACGATGCCCTCCTCGACGGCGGCCTTGGCGGCCGCGACGGCATCCTCGACGCTTTCCTTGCGTTCCTTGAGCGCGGTCTCGGTGGCGGCGCCCACCTTGATCACGGCCACGCCACCGGCCAGCTTGGCCAGCCGCTCCTGCAGCTTCTCGCGGTCCCACTCGGAATCGCTCTTCTCGATCTCGGCGCGCAACTGCTTGATCCGGTCTGCGACCGCATCCTTGGAGCCGCCGCCGTCGACGATGATGGTGTCGTCCTTGCTGACCACCACGCGTCGGGCCGAGCCCAGCACGTCGGTGCCCACCTCACGCAGCAGCAGGCCGGCGTCGGGGTTGATCACCTGGCCGCCGGTCACCACCGCCAGGTCCTCGAGGAAGGCCTTGCGCCGGTCGCCGAAGAACGGCGCCTTGACGGCAACCGCCTTGAGCGTCTTGCGAATCGAGTTGACGACCAGCGTCGCCAGGGCCTCGCCCTCGACGTCCTCGGCGATGATCAGCAGCGGCTTGCCCGATTCGGCGACCTTCTCCAGCATGGGCAGCAGGTCGGGCAGCGAGCTGATCTTCTCCTGGTGCAACAGGATCAGCGGTTCGTCCAGCACGGCTTCCTGCGAATCGAAGTCCGTGACGAAATATGCCGACAGGAAACCCTTGTCGAAACCGACGCCCTCGGTGAACTCCAGCTCGGTGCTCAGCGTCGAGGCCTCTTCGACGCTGACCACGCCGTCGGTACCGACCTTGCTCATCGCCTCGCCGACCAGCTCGCCCAGCTGCGGATCGCGCGACGACACCGTCGCCACCTGGGCGATGCCCTCCTTGCCGGACACCGGGGTGGCCGCCGCCAGCAGCGCCTCCGACGTCGCGTCGGCCGCCTTCGAGATTCCCACCCCGAGCTCGATCGGGTTGGCGCCGGCCGCGACCAGGCGCAGCCCGCCCTTGACCAGCGCCTGCGCCAGCACGGTCGCCGTGGTGGTGCCGTCACCGGCCACGTCGTTGGTCTTGGTGGCGACCGACTTCACCAACTGGGCGCCCAGGTTCTCGAACGGGTCTTCCAGGTCGATCTCACGCGCAACGGTGACACCGTCGTTGGTGATCGTCGGCCCGCCAAATGCCTTGGCCAGCACCACATGCCGGCCGCGCGGCCCTAGCGTCACCCTGACCGCGTCGGCGAGCGCGTTGACGCCGGCCTCGATCGCCCGGCGCGCGGTCTCGTCGTACTCAATTACCTTGCTCATCAGGCTCCTTGTTTGAAGGGTGGCGACCCGCTTCGCCGCGCTTGCGAACGCCACGTGCTTGAAGGGTGGCGACCCGCTTCGCCCGGCTTCGCCGCGCTTGCGATCGCCACTACCCGCTAACGCGCGCCGCCCCGGAAATCACCCGCGACATGCGCGGGGATCGCCGGGGCGGATCACGGTGCTTACTTCGATACGACGGCCAGCACGTCGCGCGCCGACAGGATCAGGTACTCCTCGCCGTTGTACTTGATCTCGGTGCCGCCGTACTTGCTGTAGATGACGGTGTCACCTTCCGACACGTCGAGCGGGATCCGCTTCTCACCGTCCTCGTCCCAGCGGCCGGGACCGACTGCGACGACGGTGCCTTCCTGCGGCTTCTCCTTGGCGGTGTCAGGAATGACCAGACCGGACGCGGTCGTGGTCTCGGCCTCGTTGGCCTGCACGAGAATCTTGTCCTCGAGTGGCTTGATGTTCACCTTCGCCACGATTGGAGCCCTCCACTAGTTAGATCGGGTCCGGGGCGGTCGCCCCGGAATTATCAGGGGATTCGGCAGTCGTCCGATCCCGAGCGTCGTCGTCGCGGGTGCCGACACAAGGTTTGGCCGATTGCCACCTAGCACTCTATACACGAGAGTGCTAGCACTCAAGAGCACCCCGCGGCGTCCCGGGTTTTCGCTACCAGCGATCACCTCACCTGGGCTTTTACCACCGGCAGGCCCGGATCGCTGGGCGCGTCCAGCGGCGACGGCGGCGCCCCGGCGGCTATCAGGTGCGCGGCGAAGGACGCGATCATCGCCCCGTTGTCGGTGCAGAGCCGAGGCCTGGGGATCCGCAACGTCAGCCCGGCCGCCGCGCACCGCTGCTCGGCGAGCTCCCGCAGCCGCGAATTGGCGGCCACTCCCCCGGCGATCAGCAGGGTGGAGACGCCGAGCCCCGTCGCCGCGCGCACCGCCTTGCGGGTCAGCACGTCGGCGACGGCCTCCTGGAACCCCGCGGCGACGTCGGCGTTCACCGCGTCCGGGTGGCTCTCCAGGTAGCGGGCGACGGCCGTCTTGAGCCCGGAGAAGCTGAAGGCGTACGGGTCATCGCCCGGGCCGGTCATGCCGCGCGGGAAGGCGACCGCGTCGCGATCGCCGGTGCGGGCCAGGTCGTCGAGCACCTTGCCGCCCGGGTAGCCCAGCCCCAGCAGCCGGGCCACCTTGTCGTAGGCCTCGCCGGCGGCGTCATCGACGGTGCTGCCCAGCTCGACGATCGGTTCGCCGAGGGATCGCACATGCAGCAGGTGGGTGTGTCCCCCGGACACCAGCAGCGCCACACACTCGGGCAGCGGGCCGTGTTCGTAGACGTCGGCGGCCAGGTGCCCGCCTAGGTGGTTGACGGCGTAGAACGGCACCCCCCACGCGGCCGAATACGCTTTGGCCGCAGCGACTCCCACCAACAGGGCCCCGGCCAGGCCGGGCCCGATCGTGGCGGCGACGATGTCGGGCCTGTCCAGGCCGGCCGTCGCCAATGCGCGGCGCATGGCCGGACCGAGCGCCTCCAGGTGCGCCCTCGACGCGATCTCGGGGACCACGCCGCCGAAGCGGACGTGTTCGTCGACGCTGGACGCCACCTCGTCGGCCAGCAGCGTCACCGTGCCGTCACCGTCGAGCCGCGCAATGCCGACTCCCGTTTCGTCGCAAGAGGTTTCGATCGCTAAGACGATGGTCATAAAGCCCCCCGGCGCATGGTGTAGGCGTCGGCGCCGCTGGCGCGGTAGTAGCGCCGGCGCAGGCCGATCTGCTCGAATCCCACGCTGCGGTATAGCCCGATGGCCGCCTCGTTGTCGGTGCGCACCTCCAGGAACACGACGCCCCCGTCGGCGAAGGCCAGCAGCTCGTCGAGCAACCGGCGGCCGATGCCCTGCCCCTGATACGCGGTGTCGACGCCGATGGTGTGGACCTCGTACTCGTACGGCGGGGTGCGGCCAAGCCGCGAGATTCCGGCATACCCGACGAGCGTGCCGCCGACACGCGCGCCGACGTAATGATTATGCGGGCTGGCCAGTTCCCGGTTGAAGGCCGCCGCGGGCCAGGGGTCGTCGCCGTCGAACAGCTGCCGTTCCAGCTCGGCGCAGCGCGCCGCGTCGGCGGGGGTCAACGCGCCGAGCACCACGGGCTCGCTGGTGGCGGTCACCCGCGCGCCGCCAGCGGTTTGGCGTCCGGGCGGCGAAGATACAGCGCCACCAACGGCATTGGGCGCTGCGACCAGTCGGGCACCGCGGCGACGAGCCCGGCCGGCGCGGGGAATACCGGCCCGCGGTGCGGCAGGTCGAACAGCGCCGCGTGCTCCTTCGAGCCGGCGACCGCCCGGGCCGTGCCGGGGTCGACGTCGGCGGGGGCATTGACCGCCGGGCCGTCGGTGCGCACGCCGTCGCGGTAACGGGCCCAGTAGATCTCGCGCCGGCGGGCGTCGGTGACCACCAGCGTTTCGCCGGTGGTGCGCACGCCGATGGCGTCCAGGCTGCAGACGCCGTGCACCGGGATACCCAGCGCGTGCCCGTACGCGGCGGCGGTGGCCATGCCGGCCCGCAGGCCGGTGAACGGGCCGGGGCCGCAGCCCACCACGACGGCTTCCAGGTCGCCCATCGTCAGCCCGGCATCGGCAAGGGCGGCCAGCACGTTCGGGGTGAGCCGTTCGGCGTGCGCACGGGGGTCGACAGTGACCCGCTCGCCCAGCACGGTCAGATCGTCGCGCCGCACGATCCCGGCCGTCACGGCCGGGGTCGCTGTGTCGAGGGCGAGCACGATGGTCACGAACGAATCCACTGCCAAGTGGCGATCCGCACGTCGGATCCCGTGGGGCGTTCCAGTCGAACGTCGAGGTGCCGCTCGGCGAGGCGTTCCACAATGCCCTCGCCCCACTCCACGACCACGACCGCGTCGTCGAGTTCGGTGTCGAGGTCCAGCGAGTCGAGCTCGCCCAGCAGGTCGGCGCCGTCGGTGTCCAGCAGCCGGTACATGTCGACGTGAATCATCGCCGGCCTGCCGGGCCGGCGCGGCGGGTGCACCCGCGCCAGCACGTACGACGGCGAGGTGACCGGGCCGTCGACGTCCATGGCCGCGGCAATGCCCTTGGCCAGCACGGTCTTTCCCGCGCCGAGCGGACCGGTGAGCACCACGACGTCGCCCGCGCGCAGCTCCTTGCCGAGCCTCGAGCCCAGCGCGATGGTGTCCTCGACCCGTTCCAGCGTGGCCGTGCCCTGCCCATCGGCCCTAGCCACCACGGCGGCGGAGCCTTTCCCGCATCCACCAGGCCGTCCGCGCGGCGCGGCCCGGGGTGGCCCGCCTGACCAGCCGGACCAGCCCGTCGTTGATCGCCTCGGGCTTGTCCAGCAGCGCGAGGTGGCTGGCCCCGCGGACGATGACCAGCTCGGATTGCGGCAGCGAGGCCGCCATCTTGCGGGAATAATCGTCGGGCGTCAGCAGGTCGTGGTCACCGCAGGCGATCAGTGTGGGGATGCGCAGCAAGGTCCACAGGCCCGCGGTTTCGTCGTGGGCTTCCAGGGCGTCCAGGAACTCCACCATGGTCGGGATCGGGGTGCCGTTCATCATCCGCTGCGAGAAGGCGTCCAGGCTCCGGCTGACGTGCAGGTCGCTGAAGGAGGCGGCCCGCAGGACCGGGCCGATCAGCGAGCGCGACACGTTGCGGCCGCGGTGCATCAGCTTCGGCGCCGACCGCGCGGTGAACCGGAACGCTTCCAGCGCAGGGTTTTTCAGGATCTCGCCGAGCGGGGACCTGGCGACCCCTTCGGCCGCGGAGGAGATCAGCGCGGCGCCGACGATCCGGCGCCCGTACTGGTGGGGGAATTGGCCGGCATGCGACAACACCGTCATGCCCCCCATGGAGTGGCCCACCAGCACGACCATCCCGCGCGGCGCGACCACCTGGAGCACGCTTTCCAGGTCTTTTCCGAGTTGGGTCAGCGTGTAGGTCTCGGGTGGGGCCTCGTCGGATTGCCCGTGCCCGCGCTGGTCGTAGAAGACCATCCGGACGCGGGGGCCCAACTGCTGGGGCAGCCGCGTCCGCTGGAAATGGAAGGCGCCCATCCGCAGGCAGAACCCGTGGACGAAGACCATGGTCAACGGGGCGTCCGCGGGTCCGGCTTCGCGGATGGCCAACGACACCCCGTCGGGCGTGGTGACCACGGAGCGGCGGTCGTCATCGATCCTGTCGAAATCCTCGTCGGCGTAAGGGTCTCCGGTGCCGCGGGTGCGCTGGATCATCGAGCGGCGGGCCGAGGCTCCGACGATGGTGGCGAGGGCCGTCACCCCCGTCCCACCCGCAAGCCAAGCCCTCCCGCTCTGGCGCCTGGGAGTTCTCTCACGGCTCAATGGTTCGCGCCTCGCGATAGGTCCTGGTGATGCGCCCGCGCGGGCTGGTCACCACCTCGTAGTGGATGGTGCCGAGCAGGTCGGCCCAGTCCTGCGCGGTGGGTTCCCCGCTGCTGCCGGGCCCGAACAGGATCGCCTCGTCGCCCTCGGCCACGTCGGGCCGGCCGGGACCCAGGTCGACGACGAACTGGTCCATACAGATCCGCCCGATCCCGGGCCGCCGCTTGCCGTTGATCAACACGTCCAACCGTCCGCCGAGCGACCGGAAGACGCCGTCGGCATAGCCGACCGGCAGCAGGGCCAGGTTGGTGTCGCGCTCGGCGGTCCAGGTGTGACCATACGACACGCTCTCGCCCGCACGAATCGATTTCACCAGGGCGACAGGGCATTTCACCGTCATGGCCGGCACCAGCCCCATGTCGCCGAGCTCGGGCACCGGGCTCAGGCCGTACACCGCGACGCCCGGCCGCACCAGGTCGAAGGCCAGATCGGGACGCGACATGGTCGCCGACGAGTTCGCCAGGTGCGCGACCTCGAACCGCACCCCCTGCTCGCCCGCCTGCGCCAGCATGTCGGAAAAGCGTTGGGCCTGAAGGTCATTGACGGGGTTGGCCGGCTGGTCGGCGAACACCATGTGTGACATCAGCCCGCGCAGCCGGATGGCGTCCTCGGCGACGGCCCGGCGCAGCGCGGTCAGCATCGACGGGTATAGCGCCGGGTGGACGCCGTTGCGGTTCAGCCCGGTGTCGACCTTGAGGGTGACCGTCGCGGTCCGGCCCGTCCGGCGCACCGCGTCCAGCAGCTCGTCGAGCTGGCGCTCCGACGACACCGCGATCTCCACGTCGGCCAGCAGCGCGGGCCCGAAGTCGGTACCGGGTTGATGCAGCCAGGCCAGCACCGGCGCCGCGATGCCGTCGGCGCGCAGCGCCAGCGCCTCGGCGACGGTGGCGACGCCCAGCTCGGCCGCTCCGCCGGCTAGCGCCGCGCGCGCGGCCGGCGTGGCCCCGTGACCGTAGCCGTCCGCCTTGACGACGGCCATCACCTGCGCGCGGCCGGCGTGCTCGCACAGCACCCGCACGTTGTGCTCAATGGCGCCCAAGTCCACCACGGCCTCGGCGAGGATGCCGGGCGTCAGGGATGTCGGCGTAACAACCACGGCCGCCATTGTCCCAGAATCGGCCCGGCACGCCGACCGTTGAGTCACGGCGGTCACATCAGCACCTGTGCTGGCGACACCCGATCCGCCGGCGATGAGCTGGGGATACGCGGCGTTCAGATCGTCTGGTGGCGCCCGAAGTACTTGTGATCTTCGCTATAGCCGCCGTAGCCGCTGCCGATCTCGGAGTAGTGGGCCAGGAACTCGATGCCCTTGATCCACTTCACCTGCTTGAAGCCGTGCTGTAGTTCGTTGCGCAGCCGCAGCGGCGCGCCATGACCGTAGCTCAGCGGTTCGTCGTTCATCGTGTAGGCCAGCATGGTCAGGTGGTGGCTCATCTGCTCGATGGGGTGCACGTTGTAGTAGATGCCGCCGGTGGCCCCCAGGCCCATCGAATAGAACGCCACCCATTTCGCCTCGGGCCGCGGTTTGACGATGTCCATGATCGTCCGCATCGACACCCCGCCCCATTTGGCGACGCCCGACCAGGCCTGGATGCAGAAGTGCTGGGTGATCTGCTCGTGGTAGGGCAGCGCCTTCAGCTCGTCGAGGGAGAACTCCCTCGGGTGGTCGACCAGACCCGAGATCCGCAGCCGCCAATCCCGGAAGCCGCCCTGCTCGAGCGCCTTGTATTCGTCGCTGTCCGGCAGGCGGCCGTTGTGCCAGAAGTAGGGCGAGATGTCCTTTTCGGTGAAGGCGCCCGGTTCCGGGTTCATCCGTTCCAGCAGGCGCTGCAGCGGACCGATCAGGGCGTCCCCGACCCGCTGCACGACGCGGGGGTGCCGGATGGTGACCGGGGTGGCCGCCACCCAGCCGACCGCCGTCACCACCATGGCCACGCAGAAGACGCCGAAACCGATCCAGCCGGTGTCGTCGCGGCTGGCGAACATGTGGTTGAGGTTGCGCAGCGCCTCGGTGGCGAACACCAGCGTGACGTGCACGAGGATGAAGAACAGGAAGAACACCAGCACCAGGAAGTGCAGCGAGCGGGCCGCCTGAATGCTGAGCCGCTTGCTGATCACGGTCAGGCGCATCGACAGGGCCGGGGACATCCCCAGCCCGGTGATCAGCGCGGCGGGCGCCGCGATGAACACCACCGTGAAGTAGGCCAGCAACTGCATACCGTTGTAGGCGACCCACCCGTTGTCGTTGGCCGGCCAGTCCAGCGACAGGTACTGGATCGCCACCGATGCGGCGTTGGGGAAGACGTCCCAGCTCATCGGCACCAGGTGGCGCCACTGCCCGGTGGTGAACAGCAACACGTAGAAGACCAGGCCGTTGAGCAGCCAGAGCACGTCGGTGCCCAGATGCCACCAGCGGGCCAGACCGATGGAGTGCCGGAAGCCGGGCAGCCCGAATTGGCCGGGCAGGGCGACGGTGTCGTCGTTGGCGGTCCAGTACCCCTCCGGTACCGGCGGGCCCACGCGCAGCCATTCGTCCTTGCCCGGCGTGCAGTTGCGGGAGAAGTACAGCCGCGGGTGGTCGCACAGGATCTGGATCCCGGACCGGATGATGAAGGTCATCAGGAACAGGTTGAAGAAGTGCGTCCAGCCCTCCCAGGCGTGCATCCCGGGCGGGACGCCGCGGCTGTCGGTGCCGGGGTAGCGCTGGATGAACGCCTGCACCGCCGGCATGTTGTGCAGTCCCTTGCCGATCGCCACCCCCGCGACCAGCAGCGCGAAGCCGATGGGGATGAGCCATAGCAGGTTGAACCATTTGTCGCGGCCCACCCGCAGCTTGGGCGCGGTGGCGCGTCTGGTGAGGTCGAACCCGCCGCCGTAGGTCTGCACGTCGATCTGGTCGTGGGCGGGGTGGATCTCGGCGCTGTAGGACTCCAGCGCCACCTCGACGAGTTCCACTTCCTTGAGCTGCGTGGATCCCGACGACGCGTCACCGGTCCCCGGCCAATTGATGTGCTGTACGGAATCCTTGCCGCTGCCGGACATGCCACTGCGCGTACCCGTCAGTCAGTGCGCAAAAACTTCCGTCGAACGTCGACTTGTTGCGAAGATTTCGGCCCGATCCGCCCGGCAAGTCGACGTTCGGCGGCCGGGCGCTTAGTGCGCGAAGTGCTGGGCCGCGTAGTGGCCGCCGGGCTTGAGCTTGTCCAGCGAGGTGAGCGCGGAGACGGCGTCGTCGTGCAGCGCCCGCGCCAGGTCGGCGGACAGCCCCTCGCGCACCACGATGCGCAGCACCGAGACGTCGGTGGCGTTGTCGGGCATGGCGTAGGCCGGCACTTGCCACCCGTAGGTGCGCAGCTCGTGGGAGACGTCGAACTCGGTGTAGCCCCGCTTCCCGGCGAGCCGGAAGGCGACCACCGGGATCGCCGACCCGTCGGAGATCAGCTCGCAGTGGTCGCTGACGCGCAGCTGCTCGCCCAGCCAGCGCGCCGTCCCCGACAACGCCTGCATGACCTTGCCGTAGCCGTCGCGGCCCAGCCGCAGGAAGTTGTAGTACTGGCCGACCACCTGGTTGCCGGGGCGGGAGAAGTTCAGCGTGAAGGTCGGCATGTCGCCGCCGAGGTAGTTCACCCGGAACACCAGCTCCTCGGGCAGGTATTCCTTGCTGCGCCACACCACGAACCCGACGCCGGGGTAGGTCAGCCCGTACTTGTGGCCGCTGACGTTGATCGACACCACGCGGGGCAACCGGAAGTCCCACTTCAGTTCGGGGTGCAGGAACGGCACGACGAACCCGCCGCTGGCGGCGTCGACGTGCACCGGGACGTCCACCCCGCCGCCGGCGGCCAGCCTGTCCAGCGCGCCACAGATGTCGGCGACCGGTTCCAGTTCACCGGTGTAGGTGGTGCCCAGGATCGCGACCACTCCGATGGTGTCCTCGTCGACGGCGTCCACGACCTGTTCCGGGGTGATGACGTAGCGCCCCTTTTCCATCGGCAGGTAGCGAGGCTCGACGTCGAAGTAGCGGCAGAACTTCTCCCACACCACTTGGACGTTGGAGCCCATCACCAGGTTGGGTGTCCGGCCCTTCCAATCCTTGCCGACCTTCTGGCGCCACCGCCACTTCATGGCCAGCCCGCCGAGCATGACCGCCTCGCTGGAGCCGATCGTGGACACCCCGCACGCGCTGTAGGGGTCGGCGTCGTTCAGGCCGTCGGCGTGGAACAAGTCGGCCACCATGCACACGCAGCGCTGCTCGATGGCGGCGGTGGCCGGGTATTCGTCCTTGTCGATCATGTTCTTGTCGAACGTCTCGGCCATCAGGCGCCCGGCCTCGGGGTCCATCCAGGTGGTGACGAACGTCGCCAGGTTCAGCCGGGAACTGCCGTCGAGCATCAGCTCGTCGTGGATGAAGCGGTAGGCGGCCTCGGGGTCCATCGATTCGTCGGGCATCCGCAGCGCCGGCACCGGCGAGGTGAACAGGCGGCCGGTGTAGGCGGGGGCGATGGAGTGCGCGGGCAAGGACGGATGTTGGGGCACCTGAAGAGTCCTTTCTATAGGGCGGCCAGCGCCGCCCTGATGTGCGGAACGATGCGCGACGACGACGTCGGCGCGTCACCGGGGCCCGGGTCGGCGGCCGACAGCGCCGCCGCGCGCGCGTGCACGAACGCGGCGGCCGCGGCCGCCTCGCCGGCCGGCAGGCCCGACGCGAGCAGCGCGCCGATCATGCCGGACAGCACGTCGCCCGAGCCGGCGGTGGCCGCCCAGGATTGCCCGGCCGGGTTGAGGTACACCGGGCCACCGGGATCGGCGATGACGGTGACATTCCCCTTGAGCAGCACCGTCGCCCCGAAGGTGTCGGCCAGCTTCCGGCACGCGCCCACGCGGTCGTCACCCGGCGGGTTACCCGCCAGGCGGGCGAATTCACCCGCGTGCGGGGTCAGCACCGTGGGCGCGGTCCGGTTGGCTACCAGCTCGGGGTGGGCGGCCAGGATGGTCAGCCCGTCGGCGTCGACGATCACCGGCAGGTCGGTCTCCAGCGCGAACCACAGCGCGGCGGCCCCGGCGTCGTCGGTGCCCAACCCCGGACCCACGACCCAGGATTGCACCCGCCCGGCCGACGCGGGGGTGGGCGACGCGATCACCTCCGGCCACTGGGCGAGCACCTCGCGGTGCGCGCTGCCGGCGTAGCGGACCATGCCGGAGGTCGCCGCGACGGCGGCGCCGGTGCACAGCACCGCGGCGCCGGGATATGTCGACGAGCCGGCCATCACGCCGGTCACGCCCTGGGTGTACTTGTCGTCGTGGGGTCCGGGCACCGGCCAGCGCGCGGCGACGTCGGCGGCCTCGAAGCCGAGCACGTCGGTTTCCGGCAGGTCGAGCCCGATGTCGATCAGCCTCACCCGCCCGCAATCGGCGAGCGCGTGCACGGGTTTGAGCCCGCCGAAGGTGACGGTCGCCGCGGCGTGCACCGCCGGGCCGGTGATCGCCCCCGTCGCCACGTCGATGCCGCTGGGAATGTCGACCGCGACCACCGGGATCCCGGCCTCGTCGACGGCGGCGAACACCTCGGCCGCGGCCGGGCGCAGCGGCCCGGAACCGGAGATGCCCACCACCCCGTCGATGACGAGATCGGTTGTGGGCGAGACGCTTTCGACGACACGCCCGCCAGCTTTCGTCAACGCCGCCAAGCCCTTGCGATGGGTGCGTTCCGGATTGAGCAGCACCGCGTCGGCAGCCGCGCCGCGCCGGCGCAGGAAGGTGGCGGCCCACAGCGCGTCACCGCCGTTGTCGCCGGAGCCGACGACTGCGCACACCCGGCAGCCGGCCACGCCGCCGGTGCGGGCGCGCAACTCGGCGACGATCTCGGCCGCAAGACCGAAGGCGGCGCGCCTCATCAGGGCCCCGTCGGGCAGGCTGGCCAGCAGCGGCGCTTCGGCCTGGCGGATCGCGTCTACGGAGTAGTAGTGCCGCACCAGAGCAACATTACGGGTCGGGGGCCGCGCCGTTCAGGCCGATGCCTCGGGCGATCGGCGGCGTCGCGCCATGGCCCGCAGGCGGGCCGGGCTCAACTGCCGGGGGTCCATGTGTCGTGTCATCGGGTAGAAGCAGAGCCCGACGAGGATCGAGGTGAAGTGCCCGATTGCGGTGAAGTTCAGCTCAATACGGTCCATCGCGATCAGCGGGAAGCCGAAGATGATGAACAGCACGCCCAGATAGCCCCAGCGCCACGGTCGCGCGATGTGATAGGCCAGCACGCCCATCACCCCCACCAGGAAATAGCTCACGCCGATGTCCCGGGCGTGCACCAGCCGTTCCGACGCGTCGTGCACCTCGATCGCGAGATACAGCACGCCCTCACTGAAATAGGTCGACAGGATGTGTGCGCTCAATCCCACTGTGAGCCAACGTAATTGACCTAGCCAGTGTTCGGCTGGCGCAAGGAACAGCGTGAACAGCAACAGGTACGGCGTCAGGTTGTCCCCGTCGATCCACAGCAGGCTGGAGAACAGCACATCGAGCGGATCGCGCGCCAGGCCGTGGATGTTGGTGGAGTGGTGCATCAGCATCGAGTGCAGCTGCCGCTGGGGAAGCCAGTGCTGGATGAGCGTCGTGATCAGCAGGACGATCAGCCACCCGTAGGTCAACGGCGCGCTGCTGACGTAATGCCAGACCGCGAGCCCCATGCTGCGTAGCCGGGACCGCACCGGTGCATTCGTCACGTCATCAACCTTCGCACGCTGATCGCTGCGTCGCGCCACTTACGTGGCGGCGCGGGGCGACGCTGTCATGGGCTCGACGGTGCGGGGACGGGATCGGCCGGCGCGGCCGCCTCCGGTCTCAGATGCCGCCACCAGCACATGATGTAGAGCAGCATCGAGACCACCAGGACAACGAGCACCCACAGCACGAGCGTGATGTCGATCCAGCCCCCGAAGGGTGGCGAGCCCGGCAGCGCGTTCCGCAGCGGTACCACCGCGAAGAGCATCGCGGCGTACCACGTTGTCATCGGCGGCTGGAACCTTCGCCGGTTGCGCACCGTCTGAACGGCGACGAACAGTCCCAGGCCGGCGATGGCGACGAGCACGCACAGGATGACGATTCCGAACGCCGCCGCGCTGAGCGAGCGGTGCACGCTCACCCGGTAGGGGCCATTCCCGTCGGCGGACACCTGCCAACCGGAAAGGTGGTTGACGAAGGTCACCGGCACGCGTTCGGGCACGTTCCCGGGGCCGTGCATGAGCTCGATCTCGATGGGCCCCGAACCGTAGTGGTCGAAGGGCCACTTCTCGATCTCGCCGGCGATGGTCAGCGGGACGGGGAAGACACCGGGCAGCATGCCTTTCGTCCACGTGCGGCGGGTCGGGGTGGCGACGGATCGCACTCGGAGACTGACGTCTTCGTTGAGGTGCTGGGTTTGCGGATCCAACAGGGCCGAGCCCGGCGAGATGGAAAGGTTGGCCGACAACACGCTGTAGTTCGACTGAATGTCTTCGATGACCAGCGTGGCCGAGCTCCGGTCACCGCCCGCCGGAATCTCCGGGTGGTGATGGCCGCCACCGTTGGCATACAGCGCAACCGAGGCGACGTACGCACCAACGGCGCCCACGATCAGCGCCACGATCCCATACTTCACGACCGCCCCTTACCTGAGTTGAACAACTGCCGGAAACGTCTTGAAACGAAAGGAATTTGATCCAGTCACCGGATGTCAGCCCGATGGCGCCGGGACCGGATCCGGTGGCGGGGCAACAACCTCGGGCCTCAGATGCCGCCACCAGCAGGCGATGTAGAGCAGCATCGCGATCACCAACGCGACGATCACCCAGAGCACGATGGCCACATCAATCCATGCCCCGAATGGGGGTGCGCCGGGAAGCGCGTTGCGCAGCGGTACCACCGCGAAGAGCATCGCGGCGTACCACGTCGTCATCGGGGGCTGGAACGTTCGCCGGTCACGCATCGTCTGAACGGCCACGAACAGTCCCAGGCCGGCGATGGCGATGAGCACGCCGCAAATGACGATGCCGAAGACCGCGGTGCTCGGCGCGCGCCGCACGCTCAGTCTGTACCCCTCGTGGCCGGTGATCTTGGTGGCGGAGACCTTGAATCCGGACAGGTGGTCGATGAGTCTCACCGGGATGAGTTCGGGTGGTTTCGTCGTATCGCCGCCATGGAAGAGCTGCACCTCGATCGGTCCCGAGATGTAGTTGTCGAAAGGCCAACGTTCGACGTGACCCGCGATGGTCAGCGGGAGGGGAAAGACGCCGGGAAGCATGCCCTTCGTGTAGTCGCGTCGGCTGGGCTGGGCCGATGATCTGATGCGCAACATGAGGTCTTCCTTGAGACGGTGGGTGACCGGATCCAACAGCGCGGGTCCGGGTGCGACAGCCACGTTGGCAACCACCGCGCTGTAGTTCGACTGCATCTCCTCCACGGTCAACGTCGCCATACTCTGGGTGGCCGTCTCCGCGTTGTCGCTGAGGGTGCCGGCCGAAACCCCTTCGACCGTGTTCTGGTAGAGCCCGACCAACGCGAGGTAGGTCCCGACGATGAGCACGACGAAGCCCACTGCGGCGAATCTTCTGAGCCCAGATCGCATGCTGCTCCTACCCCTGTGGACTCGATCCGTCCCAGGGGAATCTAACGGAACGGCTGCGGATCTCGCGGCGATACGGCCGAAGCGACGCTACTTATTCAACCGTGACGGACTTGGCCAGGTTTCGCGGCTTGTCAACGTCGTAACCTCGGGCCTGGGCAACCGACGCGGCGAACACCTGAAGCGGGATGGTCGACAGCAACGGCTGCAAAAGGGTTGATACCGATGGGATTTCGATCAGGTGGTCGGCGTAGGGCCGCACGGTGTCGTCGCCCTCTTCGGCGATCACGATGGTGATCGCGCCGCGGGCCTGGATCTCCCGGATGTTGGACAGCAGCTTGGCGTGCAGCGTGGCCTGGCCCTTGGGCGAGGGCATGACGACGATGACCGGCAGGTCGTCTTCGATCAGCGCGATGGGGCCGTGCTTGAGCTCGCCGGCGGCGAAGCCCTCGGCGTGCATGTAGGCCAGTTCCTTGAGTTTCAGCGCGCCTTCCAGCGCCACCGGGTAGCCGACGTGGCGGCCCAGGAACAGCACTGTCGAGGACCGGGCGAATCGATGCGCCAGGGCGGCCACCGGCTCGATCATCGCGAGCACGCGCGCGACCAGGTCCGGCATCGCCTCCAGCTCCCGGTACTCGCGCTCGACCTCGTCGGGGTATTTGGTGCCGCGGGCCTGGGCCAGGGCCAGGCCCACCAAATAGTTGGCGGTGATCTGCGCCAGGAAGGTTTTCGTTGAGGCGACGCCGATCTCGGGGCCGGCACGGGTGTACAGCACGGCATCGCATTCGCGCGGGATCTGCGAGCCGTTCGTGTTGCAGATGGCGAGCACCTTGGCCTTCTGCTCCTTGGCATGCCGGACGGCTTCGAGAGTGTCGGCCGTTTCCCCGGACTGCGAGATGGCCACCACCAGGGTGCTGCGGTCCAGCACCGGGTCCCGGTACCGGAATTCGCTGGCGAGTTCCACTTCCACCGGCAGCCGGGTCCAGTGCTCGATCGCATACTTCGCGAGCAGCCCGGAGTGATACGCGGTGCCACAGGCCACCACGAACACCTTGTCGATCTCGCGGAGCTCTTGGTCGGAGAGCCGCTGCTCGTCGAGGGTGATCCGGCCGTCGACGAAATGCCCGAGCAGGGTGTCGGCCACCGCCGCGGGCTGCTCGGCGATCTCCTTGAGCATGAAGTACTCGTAGCCGCCCTTTTCCGCGGCGGCCAGGTCCCAGTCGATGTGAAACTCGCGGTACTCGACGTCTTCGTTCCCGTCGAAGTCGGTGATCCGGTAGCCGTCCGCGGTGATCACCACGGCCTGGTCCTGGCCGAGTTCGATGGCGTCGCGGGTGTGTGGGATGAACGCGGCAACGTCGGAGCCGACGAACATCTCGCCGTCGCCGATGCCGATTACCAGCGGTGTCGAGCGGCGGGCGGCCACGATGGTGCCGGGCTCGTCGGCGTTGGTGAACACCAGGGTGAAGTGGCCCTCCAGCCGGCGCAGCACCGCCAGCACCGAGGCGGCGAAGTCACCGGCGGTCGCGCCGTGCCGGTAGGCCTGCGCCACCAGGTGCACCGCGACCTCGGTGTCGGTGTCGCTGGCGAATTCCACGCCCTGGGCCTCCAGCTCGTGGCGCAGGGCCGGGTAGTTCTCGATGATGCCGTTGTGGACGACGGCGATCTTGCCCGCGGCGTCCCGGTGCGGGTGTGCGTTGCGGTCGGTGGGGCGTCCGTGGGTGGCCCAGCGGGTGTGGCCCAGGCCGGTGGTGCCGCCCAGCGACTCCGGCGGCATTTGCGCGACCGCTTCCTCCAGGTTGGCCAGCCGGCCGGCGCGGCGGCACACGGTGAGCCCGCCTGCGCCGTTGACCAGTGCGAGGCCCGACGAGTCGTAGCCGCGGTATTCCATCCGGCGCAGCGCGTCCATGACGACCTTGCAGGCAGGCTGCTGCCCCACGTAGCCGACGATTCCGCACATTCACACCAGGGTAGTGCAGGCGGACCGCCAAGCCCGCACTCCGCGGTTGTGGTCAGGCCGCCCCGGTTTTCCCTCCCACGGACGCCGACCGTCCCCTCGATGCCGGCTTCATAAACGGTAGAAACGTTTTTCACCTGATGTATTTGTGGCGTTTTCGCCTGTGTCATCGCTCCACCGATTCACCTACTTAAGCTTCTGGATATCGGCTACCACTGGCAACCGCCGGAGCCACCAGAAAGGACACCTCGGTGACGCCCTCCTGATCACCACCGCTCGGAGAAATATCTCGTTCAACAGCGCAAATGCTGCAGAGCGCAACCCTATCTTTGTAGCAAAAGCCGCTTTATGC
Organism: Mycobacterium sp. SMC-2; assembly: GCF_025263485.1. NCBI lineage: Bacteria > Bacillati > Actinomycetota > Actinomycetes > Mycobacteriales > Mycobacteriaceae > Mycobacterium > Mycobacterium sp. SMC-2. Next base: position 1,734,994 of record NZ_CP079863.1, on the reverse strand, counting down.
AGACATCAATATCGATAGTGCAGCTACCCCGTGATCGCGTTCAATACCTGTCTTTAATTTGGCTTGGATATAAAACCCAGGCCCCGGATCGTCATTGCATGTTAATCCGAATTTCGCACGCCTTCCTGGAGGAGATTCTCAATGACGTTGTCAAGCCGCCGCAGTAGTGGTTGCGGGTTGGTAGACGGCGTGGTCGCGCAGCATGGCCCACAGGACGTTGAGTCGGCGACGGGCCAGGGCCAAGACGGCTTGGGTGTGGCGTTTCCCTTCGGCGCGTTTGCGGTCGTAGTAGGTGCGCGAGGCGGGATCGGTGCGGATGCTGACCAGAGCGGACAGGTAGCAGGCGCGCAGCAGGCGCCGGTCGTAGCGGCGGGGGCGTTTGAGGTTGCCGCTGATGCGGCCCGAATCTCGCGGTACTGGGGCCAGACCCGAGACGCCGGCGAGGCGGTCGACGGAGGGGAAGGCGCTCATGTCGCCGCCGGTGGCGGCGAGGAACTCGGCGCCGAGGATGACGCCGAAGCCGGGCATGCTCAGGATGATTTCGGCGTGGCGGTGGCGGCGAAATCGGTCCTCGATCATCGCGTCGGTGTCGCCGATTTCGGTGTCGAGGGCCATCACCTCCTTAGCCAAGCGGGCGACCACGCCCGCGGCAAGCTGTTGTCCGGGCACGATGGTGTGTTGGGCGTTGGCTGCCTCGATGGCGGCGGTTGCGACCGCATCGGCGTTGCGGGCCTTGCGTTTATGCAAAAAGGCTGCCACCCGGGCGGCACCGGCCCGGCGCAGCCCGTCGGGGTTTGATAGCCGGTGAGCAGGATCAGCGCGGCCTTGCTTTTGCTGTAGTCAAAGCCACGTTCCAGGGCCGGGAAGTATTCCAGCAGCTGGGCGCGCAGCCGATTGATCGCGCGGGTGCGATCGGCCACCAGATCGGCGCGCCGACTGGTCAGGATGCGCAGTTCGACGGCGATGTCGTCGCCGGGGCGCAACGGTTGCAGGTCGCGGCGCATCCGGGCCTGATCGGCAATCACCGCAGCGTCTTTGGCGTCGGTCTTGCCGTCGCCGCGGTAGCCACCCGAGGCGTGGTGAACAGTGCGGCCGGGAATGTAGAGCAGCCGCTGCTGGGCAGCGATCAGCAGCGTGATCAGCAATGCAGCGCCGCCGGCGTTGAGGTCAATCGCCCAAGTGACTTCTCCGCCATCAGCCAGCGCCGCGACCATGTCGATCAACTCCAGCAGCGCGGCCTCGTCATTAGCGACGCGCCGCGACAGCAACGACTTGCCCTCAGCGTCGATGACCACGCCGTAATGGTCCGCTTTCCCGGCGTCCACACCAGCCCACACAGGTTGTGCCACAACCACCTCCGTTCCCGTCTCGGTTTCTATCAACCCAGCAGACGACCACGCCAGCGTGTCCTTACACAGCGATCACATCGCATCTCTCAATTAGCGGTCGAGTCGTCGCGGGACCCCGGGCGGCCAATCTCCTTCGGCCATCGAAGACAGCAAAACCATGAAAGCCATACCCGACGTCCCCGGGCAGTTGAAAGCCTACGGCCGAGCGCAACAACCACCCTCCAAGAAAGGTAAGGAGATTCTCAATGACGTTGTCAAGCCGCCGCAGTAGTGGTTGCGGGTTGGTAGACGGCGTGGTCGCGCAGCATGGCCCACAGGACGTTGAGTCGGCGACGGGCCAGGGCCAAGACGGCTTGGGTGTGGCGTTTCCCTTCGGCGCGTTTGCGGTCGTAGTAGGTGCGCGAGGCGGGATCGGTGCGGATGCTGACCAGAGCGGACAGGTAGCAGGCGCGCAGCAGGCGCCGGTCGTAGCGGCGGGGGCGTTTGAGGTTGCCGCTGATGCGGCCCGAATCTCGCGGTACTGGGGCCAGACCCGAGACGCCGGCGAGGCGGTCGACGGAGGGGAAGGCGCTCATGTCGCCGCCGGTGGCGGCGAGGAACTCGGCGCCGAGGATGACGCCGAAGCCGGGCATGCTCAGGATGATTTCGGCGTGGCGGTGGCGGCGAAATCGGTCCTCGATCATCGCGTCGGTGTCGCCGATTTCGGTGTCGAGGGCCATCACCTCCTTAGCCAAGCGGGCGACCACGCCCGCGGCAAGCTGTTGTCCGGGCACGATGGTGTGTTGGGCGTTGGCTGCCTCGATGGCGGCGGTTGCGACCGCATCGGCGTTGCGGGCCTTGCGTTTATGCAAAAAGGCTGCCACCCGGGCGGCACCGGCCCGGCGCAGCCCGTCGGGGGTTTGATAGCCGGTGAGCAGGATCAGCGCGGCCTTGCTTTTGCTGTAGTCAAAGCCACGTTCCAGGGCCGGGAAGTATTCCAGCAGCTGGGCGCGCAGCCGATTGATCGCGCGGGTGCGATCGGCCACCAGATCGGCGCGCCGACTGGTCAGGATGCGCAGTTCGACGGCGATGTCGTCGCCGGGGCGCAACGGTTGCAGGTCGCGGCGCATCCGGGCCTGATCGGCAATCACCGCAGCGTCTTTGGCGTCGGTCTTGCCGTCGCCGCGGTAGCCACCCGAGGCGTGGTGAACAGTGCGGCCGGGAATGTAGAGCAGCCGCTGCTGGGCAGCGATCAGCAGCGTGATCAGCAATGCAGCGCCGCCGGCGTTGAGGTCAATCGCCCAAGTGACTTCTCCGCCATCAGCCAGCGCCGCGACCATGTCGATCAACTCCAGCAGCGCGGCCTCGTCATTAGCGACGCGCCGCGACAGCAACGACTTGCCCTCAGCGTCGATGACCACGCCGTAATGGTCCGCTTTCCCGGCGTCCACACCAGCCCACACAGGTTGTGCCACAACCACCTCCGTTCCCGTCTCGGTTTCTATCAACCCAGCAGACGACCACGCCGGCGTGTCCTTACACAGCGATCACATCGCATCTCTCAATTAGCGGTCGAGTCGTCGCGGGACCCCGGGCGGCCAATCTCCTTCGGCCATCGAAGACAGCAAAACCATGAAAGCCATACCCGACGTCCCTGGGCAGTTGAAAGCCTACGGCCGAGCGCAACAACCACCCTCCAAGAAAGGTAAGGAACCATGACCGCTGTTCTGCTCGACGATGCGGTGACCGCGCTTCCCGCGTCCAGCCTGACGCCGGCACCCGCGCCCAACGCCGCGCCCCGGCGCCGTCACGGCGAGCCGATCGGCGGGGGCGACCCGATGGTGGACGCGGCCGCCCGGTTACTGAGCATCCCGCTGCGCCACATGTACGCGGCGCTCTGGCGGCTGGGCGTGATCGAGATCAGGGTCTAGCGGCGATGCGCTAACGTCGACGCGTGGCCCGCACCCGCAAGCTTTTCGCAGCCCTCAGCCGCCGTGGTCCGCATCGGGTTTTGCGTGGTGACCTGGCCTTCGCCGGTTTGCCGGGGGTGGTATACACCCCGGAGGCGGGGCTGGGCCTGCCCGGGGTCGCGTTCGGTCACGACTGGCTCACCGGGGCCGCCCGCTATTCCGGTCTGCTCGAACACCTGGCGTCCTGGGGCATCGTGGCCGGAGCCCCCGATACCGAGCGTGGCCTGGCCCCTTCCGTCCTGAACTTCGCGTTCGACCTCGGCACGGCGTTGGACATCGTGTCGGGCGTGCGGCTCGGGCCGGGCAAGATCAGCGTGCATCCCGCCAAGCTCGCCGTGGTCGGGCACGGTTTCGGCGGCTCGGCCGCAGTGTTCGCCGCGGCGGGCATGCCAAACAAGCTGGCCGCGGCGGCTGCACTGTTTCCCTCGGTGACCAGCCCCCCGGCCGAGGACCCGGCGAGAACACTCAAGCTCCCGGGCTTGATCCTGAGCGCGCCGGAAGACCCGAAGTCACTGACGTCGAACGCCGTGCCGCTGTCCCGCGCGTGGGACGCGGCCGCGCTGCGCGTCGTCAGCAAGGCTCACCCCGGCGGCCTCGTGGAGGGCCGACGATTGACGAAGGTGTTCGGGCTGGGCGGGCCCCACCGGCGCACGCAGCGAACGGTGCGCGCGCTGCTGACCGGTTACCTGCTCTACTCGCTGGGCGGTGACAAGTCATACCGCGAGTTCGCCGATCCCGACGCCCACCTGCCCAAGACCCAACCGCTGGATCCCGAGGCCGCCGCCGTCCCGCTCGAGGAGAAGATCGTCGCGCTGTTGAAGTGACGCGCGGCGTCTTCGTGGTATCTGTCGTTGATGCGAATCGGGATCGCTCTGGACTATTCGGGCGGCTTTCACCAGGCCGTGGACCGCGTCGTGGAACTCGAGAAGGCCGGCATCGACATCGCCGTGGTGGCCGAGGCGTACGCCTTCGACGCCGTGAGCCAGCTCGGATATCTGGCCGCCAAGACGAACACCGTCGAGTTGGCCTCGGGGGTGTTTCCCATCTACATCCGCACCCCCTCGCTGCTGGCGATGACGGCGGCGGGGCTGGATTTCGTGTCCGACGGGCGCTTCCGGCTGGGGATCGGCACGTCCGGGCCGCAGGTGATCGAGGGCTTTCACGGCGTCGAGTTCGACGCCCCGCTGGGCCGCACCCGCGAGGTCGTGGAGATCTGCCGCAAGGTGTGGCGGCGGGAACGCCTGCGGTACAACGGCAAGCACTACCAGATCCCGTTGCCGCCCGACCGCGGAACCGGTTTGGGCAAAGCCCTCAAGCTCATCAATACCCCCGTGCGCGAACGCATTCCGATCATGATCGCCGCGCTGGGGCCGAAGAATGTCGAGCTGACCGCCGAGATCGCCGAGGGCTGGCAGCCCGTCTTCTACCTGCCGGACAAGGCCGCGTCGGTGTGGGGCGAAGCGCTGGCGGCCGGTGCCGCAAAGCGGGATCCCGCGCTGGGGCCGCTGGACGTCATGGTGCACGCGTCGGTGGCCATCGGTGACAACGTCGACGAGCGGTTGGCGTGGGTCAAGCCGCAGCTGGGCCTCTACCTCGGCGGGATGGGTGCCAAGGGCCGCAATTTCTACCACGCGCTGGCGACCCGTTATGGGTTCGGTGAGGTCGCCGACCGCATCCAGGAGCTGTATCTGTCCGGCCGCAAGCGGGAGGCCATCGACGCGGTGCCCGACGAGCTGGTGCGCGGCATGTCGCTGGTCGGCCCGCGCGGTTACGTCGCCGAACGCCTGGCGGCCTTCGCCGAGGCCGGCGTGACGACGCTGCTGCTCAACCCGCTGGCCACCGACCACGCCGAGTCCGTGCGCTTCGTGGAGGAAGTACTGCGGCTGCGCCCGGCCTGAGCCGTCACTGCCCCGCCTGCGGCAGCTGGTCGGCGGCGATCTCGCAGGGCGTTTTCCCATCGGTGGCCGGCGGTGCGGGCCCGCCCGCCGCTGGAGCGTCGACCGGTGCGGGCGCGTCGACGGGTGCCTCGACCGGTGCTGGCGGGGCGTCCGCCGGCACCGGCGCGTCGACCGGCTGAGCCGCCGCGTCGGGTTTGGCCTCTTCGGTTTCCGCGACGTCGTCTTCGGCGTGGTCGGTTTCTTCGGTGTCCGGGGGCTCGTCGTCGGTGTCGTCGACCTCAACGGGATCCTCGTCGAAGGTGTCGCCGTCGTCGAGGGAGTCGTCGGTACCCCCCGGGCCGTCGCCCGCCGAGCCGAGCAGCCCGCCGACCGCATCGACGATCCTGCCGGCCAACCCGAGCAGACCCGCACCGCCGCCGCCGCCGAGCCCACCGCCCAGATCGCCCGCCGGCATGCCGGCGGCCTCACCGAGCGCGGTGCCCCAATCCGGTTGCGGCGCAGCGGGAACCGGAGCGGGCGCGACCGTCGGCGCGGTCGGCGCCGGATCCGCCTGGGTGCTCGCGGCCGCGGGCGTGACCGCGACGGCCGGCGCGGCGGGCGGGGCCGGCAGCGGCGGTTGGTAGCCGGGTCCGAGGTCACCGGGAACTTCGAAGCGCGCCGCAGGCGCGGCGGCCATCCGGTCGGTGACCATGTCGTAGGAGGCCGCCACACCGTCGCGCGTAGAGCGCATCGTCGTGAGCCAGTCGTTGCGGATCTCGTTGTCCACGTAGGGCATTACCTGTTCGCGCACCACTTGCTCGGCGGCTTGCCTATCGCCCGCGCCGGTCGTGACCGTGGCCGCGGCGGCCAGCCACGCCGGCCGTTGCGCCCGGGCGCCGTCGTCGACGGCAATGGCGGTCGCGACCTTCGAGTCGACCAGGTACCACAGGTTGTCGCGCAGCGACTCGCACCGTTGCGCCGCCGCCCGCAGTTCGGCGGCCACCGCGCCCGCGGAGTCGCCGTGGTGCTCCAGGAACCGCACCGCGGCGTCCCCGGCCGGCCCATTCCACGCCGCGGCCAGCTCGGCCACCTGGGCGCGCTGCGTCCGCAGCGCTTCCATGGCCGTGTCGCCCGCCGCCCGCAGCTCGGCGCAATCACGGTCGAGGGCGCGCAGATCGAGGCCGTCTTCGGTGTCATACCAGTCGCGGATCTGCGCGGGGTGCGCCGTCAGGTCGGGATGTCGGTAGCCCAGGACCTGGCAGGCCCGCACGTAACTCTGCGTGCGCTCGACGGCGGGCAGGCCCTCGGCGAGGCGCCCGGCGACGTCCAACCGCTCGGCCACCCTCAGGCGATCCGTTCCGCGGCATACAGTTCGGCGTCGGCGTAGCGGTCGGCGCTGGCCCGCAGGACGGCGGCGATTTCCACGGATGCGCGCGACCACCGTGCCATTTCGGCGGTCAGCCGCTGCAGCTCAACGCGCAGCGCCTCGCCGCGCGCGGTGTGCGCCCGCCCCGCACCGGCACCGCCGAACGCCAGCCTGCCCAGCCGGTCGCTGAGGGCGCGGTCGATGAGGTCGGCGGCGGCGCAGAACTGGTCGGCGACGCGGTGGGTCGCCGCGACGTCGATCTCGGTGCGGGCCACGGCGGCCGGTCGAATTCCCCTGTCGAATCTCATGCCTAATCCGACGCCCGGGCGCGCGCCCGGGTTCCGAGGAGATTCAGCGCGTGGAGCTGACCGCCTCGGCCACCCGGTTCGCGACGCGCTGGGCGATCTCGGCCTCGGGCGCCTCCACCATGACCCGGATGACGGGCTCGGTTCCGGAGGGACGCAACAGGATTCGGCCGGTGTCACCGAGTTCGGCCTCGGCGTCGCCGACCGCGGTGCGCACGGCGGGCGCCGCCGCGGCGGTGTCCTTGTCGGCGACCCGGACGTTGATCAGCACCTGGGGCAGCGTCTGCATCGGCGCGGCGAGCTCGGCCAGTGACGAGCCGGTCTGCACCATGCGCGTCATCAGCCGCAGCCCGGTGACGATGCCGTCCCCGGTGGAGCCCAGCGCGGGCATCACGATGTGCCCGGACTGCTCGCCGCCCAGGCTGTACTCGCCCGCCCGCAGTTCCTCGAGGACGTACCGGTCACCGACGCCGGTGGTGCGCACGGTGATGCCGGCGGAACGCATGGCCAGGTGCAGACCCAGGTTGCTCATCACGGTGGCCACCAGCGTGTCCGAGGCCAGCTCACCGGCCTCGCGCATCGCGAGCGCGAGCACGACCATGATGTGGTCGCCGTCGACGAGTTCGCCGTTGGCGTCGATGGCCAGGCAGCGGTCGGCGTCCCCGTCGTGGGCCAGGCCGAGGTCCGCCCGGTGCGCGATGACCGCGGAGCGCAGCGAATCCAGGTGCGTCGAGCCGCAGTTGTCGTTGATGTTCAGGCCATTGGGCTCGGCGTTGATCGCGATGACCCGCGCCCCGGCCGCGCGGTAGGCGCGCGGCGCCACCGACGAGGCCGCCCCGTGCGCGCTGTCCACCACCACGGTCAGGCCGTCGAGCCGCATCGTGCTGGCCTTGCTCAGGTGGCGCAGGTAGCGGTCGTCGGCATCCTCGGCGTCGATGACGCGGCCGATCCCGGCGCCAACCGGGCGCGACCCGGCTTCGGCCGTGACCAGTGCTTCGATCCGGTCCTCGGTCTCGTCGTCGAGCTTGCGGCCGCCGGGGCCGAAGATCTTGATGCCGTTGTCGGGCATCGGGTTGTGCGACGCCGAGATCATCACGCCGAAGTCGGCGTCATACGCGCCGGTCAGGTAGGCCACCGCGGGCGTGGGCAGCACTCCCACCCTCAGCGCGTCGACGCCCTGGCTGGTCAATCCGGCGATCACCGCGGCCTCCAGCATTTCGCCGCTGGCCCGGGGGTCGCGCCCGATCACCGCGACGCGTCGGCCCGGTCCACCGCCGCTGGCCAGATGCCGCGCGGCCGCGGCGCCCAGCTCCAGCGCCAGCTCGGCGGTCAACTCCCGGTTGGCGACCCCACGGACACCGTCGGTGCCGAATAGTCGACCCATGCGGACAAACCTCTCACAATTGACGGTTTAGCACCTAACGTGCCCGTTCTTTTCTGACCGAAACGGGGCGCGTTTGCGCGCAGACACGCCGACGAAAGCGCGCGGCTGCCCAGTTTGAGGCCCCGTCGCGGCCAGAAAGTGATGGTTGATCAGCGCTTGCTGTACTGAGGCGCCTTGCGGGCCTTCTTCAGGCCGTACTTCTTGCGCTCGGTGGCACGCGGGTCACGGGTGAGGAAGCCGGCCTTCTTCAGCGCGGGCCGGTCCTCGGGTTGCGCCAGGATCAGCGCCCGGGCGATGCCCAGGCGCAGCGCGCCGGCCTGACCCGACGGGCCGCCGCCGTGCAGGTGGGCGAAGATGTCGAAGCTCTCCACCCGGTCGACCGTGACCAGCGGGGCCTTGATGAGCTGCTGGTGCACCTTGTTGGGGAAGTAGTCCTCCAGGCTGCGGCCGTTGAGGTCGAACTTGCCGGTGCCGGGCACCAGGCGCACCCGCACCACGGCCTCCTTGCGGCGGCCGACGGTCTGGATGGGCCGGTCGAAGACGAAGGACTCGGCGGCCGCGGGGGCGGGCGCCTCGGTCGGGACGTCCGGGGTTTCCGGGGTGGCCGCAGTTTCCAGGGCCTCGGTCGTTTCGGTCACTGGGCCACCTGCTTGATCTCGTACGGAACCGGCTTTTGAGCGGCGTGCGGGTGCTCCGGGCCGGCGTAGACGTGGAGTTTGCGCTGGATCTGACGGCTGAGCTTGTTCTTGGGCAGCATGCCGACGATCGCCTTCTCGACGACGCGGTCGGGGTGCTTGTCCATCAGCTCGCCGGTCGTGCGCGAGTGCAGGCCGCCGGGATACCCCGAGTGGCGGTAGGCCAGCTTGCTCTGCAGTTTGTCGCCGCTCAGGGCGACCTTGTCGGCGTTGATGACGATGACGAAGTCACCGCCATCGACATTGGGGGCGAACGTCGGCTTGTGCTTGCCGCGCAGCAGGGTGGCTGCCGCGACGGCAAGGCGGCCAAGCACCACGTCCGTGGCGTCGATGACGTACCACGACCGCGTGGTGTCACCCGCCTTTGGCGCGTAGGTGGGCACAGCGCTTACCTTTTCTTTCTCGAGGTGGATCCCGGGTCGAGCCGGGTGCCGGTCAGGCGTTCGCGGTGGGGGCTGATCTCGGCGACCGACATTGACCCGAGGCCCCGGCGTACCGCACGCCAACCGAGCAGCTTACCGATGGGTGTCCCCGCAGGTCAAAACGACTGTGTGGTCCCGAGGCTCTCCTCCACCGGGACCACACAGACGACCATGGGTGTCGCGGCTACCGTCCCCAGACGCCGGCCGCCCGCCGATCGGCGTCCGCCACCTCGTCCGCGCCGTCGCGCACCGCGTTGCCAAGGTCGACCAGGATCTCATTCAGGGCCGTCGCCGCCTGGTGCCACTTCTGCTGCTCAACCTGGTAGGCGGCCGCCGCCTCGCGGGTCCAGAGCTGCTGCAACGGCGCGATCTGGGACCGCAGTTCGTCCAGCGCGGCGTTGAAACGGGCCGACGTGGTGTGGATTTCCTGACGCACCGAATATTCGATTTCGCCGAAGTTGTAAGACAGCACCGATTCCACGGATGATCCTCTCGGTCAGAGGTTTCCGCCGGTGGCGGCGATGTGGGTGGCGTGGGTGTGGCCGGCCTCCTGCAGAGTCGCCGCGTTGTGCCGGATGGTCTCGCCGATCGCGTGCAGGACGTGATAGAGCCGCAACGATTCGGTGTTCCAGCGATCCACCACCTCTTTGAACCGTGCGGCCGCGACCCCGCCCCACACCGACGGCGGCACTTCACTCATGCGACCGATGAATGCCTGCAGCATGGCGCGGATCTCCTCGTTGCGGGCGTCCGTGGTGCCCGCGACCGACCGCATCAGGTCGAAGTCGGTGTTCAGTGCGTGTGGTGCCGTCATACCAAGTTCGACCTCGGCGACGCTCATTTGGTTCCACCCGACTTCCTGGTTCGCTCACCCGATCGCGTGGGCGGACCGCACCGCCCGCTCGCACGCATCGCGAACGGCCTCGTCCTGACCGGGCCGGCTCTGGCATCCGAGGCCGATCCGCACCGGCCCGTCCAGCAGCACCGTCCAGCGCACGTGATGGCCGGCGCGGACTTCGCGGTACGTCACCGCCGGCCTGCCGGCGCTGATTCCGGACGGATTGAAGTCGACGAACACTCCCGCGGGCTCCGCGTCGATCGCCCGTTTCAACCGCTCGGCGGTGCCGCTCAGGGTCTCGCCCGCCACCGGCGACTGTGTGACGTGCAACGCCACTTCCGGATCCGTCGGCGAGGTGACCTGTAGCCGCGCCGACCCCGGGCCGGCGATGACACGTTGCGTAGGCCAGTCCGCGGGCACCGACACCGTCACCCGGCCTTCCACCAGAAAGGCCGCGGGCGCGGCGGCCACCTGCGCCGGGATCACCGTCCGGGGCCGCTCCACGGCGATCGCGGCCGGGGCGGTCGCGGCCAGCACGACGGCGGCCGCGCCGATGCCGCTCATCGTCCGCGCGCGGCGTCGGCCCCGATCGCCACCCGGCTCTCGCGGCTCATCGACATCGGTCACCGCCGCGCGCGCCAGCCGGGCCAGCCGGGCGTCGTCGATTCGCACCACCGTCCGCCCGATGCCCCGCGCCGCGTCAGCGATCGACCCCGCAAGGGGCGACGCACCGGGGACGGTGCTCGGCGCGTCGATCATGGCGACGTCCGCGGGCGTTCCCGCGATGACCGCCACCACCTCCTCGGCGGTGGCTTGCGGTTGGGACCTGCGGGGCACGGCGACGACATCGGCACCACCGACCGCCACGATCCGCTCGGCGATCTCCACGACCGCCGCTTTCGCACCGGCGCCGGCGGCCCTCGTCAGCAACCAAGACCGGGGCCGCGTCAGCACGTCCCCGGACACGGTCGCCGCCGCCGAACTCACCACCCCGACTCGCGCGGACGACCACCAGGACGGATGCACCACGACCATGCCCCGGCCACGCGTACAGGCCGCGGACCGCAGCGCATCCGCCCACAGGCGAGCAACGGCAACCGGGCGCTCGCCCACCAACGCCACCCGGTCGTCGACCGCGCCCAGCGCCGCCACGACCATCTCGGAAGTCCGTTCGTCGGCGAGTGCGCTTGTCGGGCAACATAATCGGCGAATCGTGCCGGGCCCGGCCTCGATGACGGTGCGGTGTGGATTCACGGCGCGCTCCAGGCCACCTGGACGAGCTGTTCGTCGTCCCCGCGGGTGAGCAGGACACCGCGGCCGGGCGGCAAACGCGCCGGGTGACGGGAGCCGAACGCCGCGTCGTCGCCTGGACATCCGCTCATCATCAATGTCATGCAGCCGAGGTCACGCAGGCCCGCCAGCAAGGGCTCGAAGAATGCGCGCTCGGCGCCCCCGCTGCGCCGCGCCATGACCAGATGCAGGCCCAGATCCGTTGCGTAGGGCAGATATTCGGTGATCGGCGCCAGCGGGTTGCCGGCCGGGCCGGCGACCAGGTCGTAATCGTCGACCACCACATAAATTTGGGGCCCGGACCACCAGGACCCGGCTCGCAGCTGCGCCTGGCTCGCGTCGGTCGGGGGCATCCGTCGCCGCAACAGGTCAAGCAGATCCGGCATCATTCCCGTCAGCGCGCCCGGTGACATCGCATAGCCGCCGAGGTGCTCGGACTCGACGACGCCGAGCAGCGAGCGCCGATAGTCGACGACCATGAGGCGGGCTTGCGTGTGGCTCTTCGTCCGGACGATCTCGCGGCACAGTGTCCGCAGTGTCGCGGTCTTCCCGCATCCGTTGTCGCCGAGCACGAGAAGGTGGGCCTGTTGGTCGAACTCGCACGTCACCGGCTGCAGCCGGCGCTCGTCGAGGCCGAGCAGGATGCGGTCGCCGGCCCGGCCTACGACGGCCTCACGCTCAATCAGCGCGGGCAGCAACGGTATCGGCGGCGCGACCGATTCGGCGGGGCGAATCTCGGCCAGGGGTAAGGCGATCATCATCTGCGACGCGTCGCTGGAAAGACCCCGGCCCGGCTGGCCTCGGGGAACGTGTTGCGCTGCTTTTCGGTCCAGTTCGGAATCGGCGGGGTCACCCAGCCGCAGCTCGATGCGGGTGCCGATCTGGTCCCGCAGCGCCGGCCTGATCTCGGCCCACCGCGACGCTGACAACACCACGTGCACGCCGAACGAAAGCCCCTGCGCCGCAACCGCGGTGATCGACGCCTCCAGCGGGCCGAGCTCCTGGCGCAGGCTCCCCCAGCCGTCGACGACGAGGAAAACATCCCCGAACGGGTCGGTGTTCGGCGATCGTCGCCGACGGTATTCGGCGATCGAAGCGACGCCGCGATCGCCGAAAATCGTCTCCCGCGAACGGATGATTGACTCGCACTCGGCAACGATCCGCGCGGCGAGCCGCGGTTCGGCCCTGCCGGCGACCGCGCCGACATGGGGGATGCTCCGTGTCGATGTCAGCGCCCCGCCGCCGAAGTCCAGGCAGTAGAACTGCACCTGGGCCGGCTCGTGAGTGGCCGCCAACGCCGTGATCAGGGTGCGCAGCGCCGTCGACTTTCCCGACTGGGGCGCCCCGACGACCGCCACATTGCCTGCGGCTCCGCGCAAATCGACCATCAGCGGTGTCCGGCGCTGCTCGAAGGGCCGGTCGACGATGCCGAGAGGAACCGTCAGGGCACCCGGCGCGGGCGCGGCGTCGCGAAGCAGGGTGCGCAGCGCGGGGGCGGTGCCCAGCGGCGGCAGCCAGACTTGGTGCGCCGGCGGTCCATGCCCGCGCAGCCGGTCCAGGACCGCGTGCAGGGCGGTCCGCTCGGACGGGCTGCCGGTCTCGTCGGCGTGGGCGACCGCGCCGGCGGTGTGTATCCCGAACGTCAGCACGGACGGCTTGGCCTCGGGTGCGGCGGCCCGAGCGACGGAGGGCGCCGGCCCCGAAACGTATGCGGCGGAGAAGCGAATCAGGTCTCCGCCGCTCGTGCGCAGGTAGCCCGCCCCGGGGGTGTTCGGCAATTCGTACGCATCGAGCGTTCCGAGCACCGAGCGTGATTCGGCCGCCGACAGGGTTTTCAGGCAGATCCGATAGGAGAGGTGGGCGTCGAGACCGCGCAGTCGGCCCTCGTCGAGTCGCTGGCTGGCCAGCAGCAGATGCATGCCCAACGACCGGCCGAGCCGCCCGATCGCCACGAACATGTCGGCGAAATCCGGATGCTGGCCGAGCAACTCGGAGAACTCGTCAACGACGATGAACAACGTGGGCAAGGCCGCCGATGTGGCACCCCCACGGCGCGCGCGTTCGTACGCGGCGGCGCTGACACAGCCCGACGCCCGCAGCAACTGCTGCCGGCGGTTCATTTCACCGGCCAACGCCTCGCGCATCCGGCCCACCAGCGGAGCCTCGTCGGCGAGATTCGTGATGACGGCGGCCACGTGTGGCGCCCGCGCGTAGTCGAGAAACGTTGCGCCGCCTTTGAAATCGATGAGCAGCAGGTTGAGCACTTCGGGTGAGTTGCGCACCATCATGCCCAGGGTGATCGTGCGCAGCAGCTCCGACTTGCCCGATCCCGTGGCCCCGACGCAGAGCCCGTGTGGACCCATGCCGTTTTCCGCGGCCTCTTTGATATCCAAATCCAACCGGGCGCCGTCGGCCCTGCTTCCGATGGGGACGCAGAGTCGGCCTCCGTGCTCTTGGTTGTGCCACAATGTAATCGGATCGAAACCGCCCACATCCTCGATCCCCACCAGCCCCGTCCACTGCGTGCCGCCGCCACGCTGAGGCGCGCCCATCCCGTGCATCGCCAAGCGGCGGGCGCACACCAGCGCGTCCAGGGGCTCCATCCGGTCGGGGCTCGGCACCGCCTGAGCATCGCCCGTGTGGCTTATCGTCACCGCTGCACCGTCGCGACCGCCGCCCACTTGGACAACGGTCGCGCCCGCGAACCCGTCGACGACCTCGTCCACATCGGCGACCACCACCGCGTGCGCCGGCCGGCCGCCGGTCAGGGCGCCCCGCGCCTCGTCCGCGCAGCGATACACCATGCGCACCGGCCCCACCCCATCGGCCGACGTCGGATGTTGGTTGTGCGGCAGCCATTTCAGCCACTCCCACTGCCGATGGTTCCGGTCATCGACCACCGCGACGATCAGCAACTGACCGGGGGGATGCAAGACGGCGAGTTGGCAGATCATCGCGCGCAACATTCCGCGGACCGCGGCCGGATCCCCGTCGAGCGTGACGCGCGGGCTTGCGCGCAGGTCGGCGGTGATCGGCGCGACAACCGTCGAATGCGTGCGCATGAAGCAGTCCAGCGCGGCGAAGGTGACCGGGTCGACGGGCTCTGCGGCCTGCGGGGCTACCAACCGGGTGGACAGCGGCTGGGTGCCGGTGCCGACCCGGACCAGGCAGAAGTCGGGGTCGGTCGCCCGCCGTTCCCACATTCGTGGCCCCCCGATCAATGTCCACAGCGCCTCGGGGTCGGGGTGGTTCCACGTCAGCGAGAAGCGCTGTGCAGCCGCCGTTTCAGTGACGGTGTCGCGCAGCCTACTGAGGTATCCGAGGTAGCGCAGGCGATCGGCGTCGATGCCGCCTCCTCGGAGGCGAGTCCGCCCCGTCAGGGCCGTCACCGCCGTCGAGGCCAGCATCATGATCGGGAAGGCCAAGAACACGGGTGCGCGGGTGGCGCCCGCCCCCGACCCCAATGCCGCCGCCACGACGCCCGTGCCGCCGACCGCCAACACGCCCGGCAGCAAGCGGGTCAGCAGGCCCGGCGGCGCCGGCGACGGTGGCTCAGGCGGCGCCTCGATGACGAGGTCCGCGGTCGCGACCGTCGGCGGCTGCCGCCGCGGCACCAGCATGAAATCCCGGGCCATCCCGTACCCTCCCGTTCGACGACCGTAGGCAGCCCCCGATCCGGCGACAAGTCACCTGTGCACAACCGCATACCCGGGGACCGGATCCTGGTTATGTTCGCGGCAATTCGACCGAGGGGGTCAGCTTTGCCTGCAACCGATCTGGAGCTGCGCCGGGTGTCAATCCATTCCGGCACCGCCGTCGCCGACCTAGCCCTGCCGGCCGGGATTCCCGTCGCCATACTCACGCCGTCGATCGTCGACATCCTGCGAGTCCGCGACGGCGACGACGGCCTGACCGGCAAGCGCTACCACCTGTCAGTCCTCGGCCGCTCCACCCTGGACCCCTCGAAGACACTGGCGCAGAGCGGCATCGGAGACGGCGCCGTTCTGCTACTGACCCAGCCCTCGGCCCCGCCGCCCGCGCCGCGCCACCACGACGCCGCGGAGGCCGTGTCGGAGGCGCTGGCGGCGGCTCGCGGGCCGGCAGCGGATGCGCGGCGCCGATTCGCGGCGCGACTCGCCGGCGTGCTGGCGGCGGGCTGCCTCACCGGCATCGGTGTGCTGGCGCTGGCCCGAGATGCGTTCGACCCCAACGCAGAACGAGACATTCCCACCACGGTGGCCGTGGCGGCAGCCGTCGGCCTGATCGCTCTGCTATCCGCTGCGGTTGCGCGCCGCGCCTATCGGGATACCGTCGCCGGGCTGGCGCTGAGCGCGATGGCCACCGCGTTTGCGGCCGTTGCCGGCTTTCTGGCGGTGCCCGGCGCCCCGGGTATCTGCAATGTGCTGCTGGCCGCGACGTCGGCGGCCGTCACGAGCGTGCTGGCGATCCGGGCTTCGGGCGGCGGCGTGATCACGTTGACCGCCGTGTCATGCGTCGCGACGGTCGTCGCCGTGGCCGCATTGGTGGGGGTGATCACCGCGGCCCCGGCGTACGCGATCGGCGCGGCATCGGCGCTGATATCGCTTGGCCTGCTTGGGGCAGCGGCGCGGATCTCGATCGTGGTGGCGGGGCTGTCGCCCCGGCTGCCGCCGGCCGCGGACATGGACGAGCGCGAAACTAACCGCGACTGCCTCGCCGCGCGAGCGCTGCGCGCCGACGCCTGGCATTCCGGCCTGCTTGCCGGGTTTTCCTCATCGGCGGCCGTCGGCGCCGTCGTCACCGTCCTGGCCGGCGCACCGCGCCTGTCTTGCCTGGCTTTCGGCGGCATCACCGGCGCTTTGCTGCTGCTGCGTGCACGTTCGGATGACGGCGGCCGGATGCTGGCGGGCGCCATCGCCGGAATCGCAGTGTTGGCAACGACATTCGGTGCCGCCGCCTGGAGCGTGCCAGGGCACGGGCCGTGGGTCGCGGCGGCGTCGGCAACGCTGGCCGCCGCGGCGATGTATATCGCCTTCGTCGCACCCGCGATATCGACTCCGCCGCCGGCACGCCGCACCGTCGAGGCGCTGGAGTGGCTGGCGCTGGTCGCCATGGTCCCGCTGACTTACTGGATATGCGGCCTCTATGACGCCGTCCGCGGACTGGATCTCGCATGAGGTCGTCGCGCGCGGCACGCCTCCTGTCGGCGTCGACGCTGGCGTCGGTATCGCTGCTGGGAGCGTCGCCGGCACAAGCGGTTTCACCGCCGCAGGTCGATGACCAACGGTTACCGAAGCCCGCGCGGCCCGCGCCACCGTGGCCGACGGTGCAACGCGAGGTTTGCGCGACGATGACGACGGGATCGCCGCCCAACCGGCCGGCCGATCTCCCCGACCTGTCGCGGGTCCGGCAACTGACCCGGGGCGCCGGGCAGCGGGTCGCGGTCATCGACACCGGCGTTTCGCGGCATAGCCTGCTAGCCGACGTGATTCCGGGCGGAGACTACGTCTCCAGCGGAGACGGCACCCAGGATTGCGACGCGCATGGCACCCTGGTGGCCGGAATCATCGCTGCGTCAACGGATTCGGCGGAATCCGGGTTAGGCGGGATGGCGCCCGAGGCCACCGTGATCGGCATTCGCCAGTCCAGCGGGAAGTTCTCCCCCGCCGCCGATCGGTCCCGCGCCGGCGTCGGCGACGTCGACACCATGGCGAAAGCCGTCCGCACCGCCGCCGATCTCGGCGCGTCGGTGATCAACATCTCCTCGGTTGCCTGCGTTCCGGTCGCATCTGCGCCCGACGACCGCGCGCTGGGCGCCGCGCTGGCCTACGCCGTGGACGTCAAGAACGCCGTCATCGTGGCCGCGGCGGGCAACACCGGCGGACCCGCGCAATGCCCGCCTCAGCGCCCGGATGTCACCCGGGAGACCGTCACGGTCGTGGTCAGCCCGGCGTGGTACGACGACTACGTGCTGACCGTCGGCTCGGTGAACACCGCGGGGGCGCCGTCGGCATTCAGCCTGGCCGGCCCCTGGGTGGACGTCGCCGCCCCCGGTGAGGCGGTCACGCCGCTCGGCTCGGAACCGGTGTCCGGCACCAGTTTTGCCGCGCCGGTGGTCAGCGGGCTGGCCGCCCTGATCCGGGCCCGGTTCCCGGGGTTGACCGCACGGCAGGTGATGCAGCGCATCGAGTCGACGGCGCATCACCCACCCGCCGGGTGGGATCCGCTCGTCGGTAACGGCACCATCGACGCGCTGGCGGCGGTCAGCACCGATCCCGGACCGCCCGCGGCCACCGCGACACCGGCGCCCGCGCCGATTGCCGCGCCGCCGCCGGCCGCACCGCCGAACACCCACGCGCGCGACATCGCATTGCGCGGCGCCGCCATCTGCCTAGCCGCGCTGGGGCTGGCGCTGACCGCCGGTGCCGCCAGGGCCCGACTACGGGGTCGCCGCGACAACGTCGCGCGGAGTTGATGCCTTCTCTCTGCTCAGCTCCGGTCCCGCCGGAAGGCTTTCCAGGACCGGCCACGGCGCCGGGTTCGGCGCCGGCAGCCCCAGGTCGTGCGCGGCGGCGTCGTCGTGGATCGCGAACCGCACCCCCGCCTCGGTGACCAGGTAGCGCGTGCCGGCCTGCACGTAGGCGCTGCGGGTGGGCGGCAGGTACACGGCGTCCAGCGCTGGACCGCGGCCGTCGGCCTGCGACAAGGTCACCGGCGTCTGACCCACCGGCAGCGGCGGCCGGCCGCCGGCAAGAAGCGTGACGCCGGACGGCGCTGCCCGCCACGAGACGCACAACGTGCCCTCGTCCGTCAGGGCGGGCGCCCGGTCGGGAAAGCTGCCGACCGGCAGCGCGTCCACGATCGGGGCGGCGCGGATCGCATCAGGTGCCACTGTGATGGCGTGGGCGGTCCCCTGGGAGTCGCTGAACCGGAGGAGATCGGCGGCCACCTGCCCGATCCGCTGGACCCCGGCGGCAAGCACCGCGTAATACTCGTCACCCCAGCCGCGCGTGACGCGCACCACACTGCCCACCGTGAATCCCGGCAGGCCGGCCGCTTTCCGGCCGGCGCCGCGGATCCGAAGCGGCCTGATCGACGGCGCCTCGGGAATGGCCTTCAGCAACGATGGCGAGACGGCCCGCGGTGCGCGGCCTTCCAGCCGGAGCGCGCGCGCCACCGCGGTGTCGGCGACGTCCACCGCGGCCCGCTGCCCGTCGTAGAGCAGGTAGGCCGGCGAACCCGAACCGGCGGCGACCAGGGCGGCTTGCCCGGAGCTCAGGCGGCGGGCGGTCGCGTCGGCCGGGCGGCCCAAGACGACCGTGGTCGCGCCGGCGCCGTCGGTATCGCAGATCGTCCAGGCCGAATCGTCCGCCGACAACGGCTCGCCGATGAACTGCGGCGCACCCGGGATGCCCAGCAGGGGCCCGCGTTTGACGCGGGCCAGCTCCGCTTCGGGCACGGGCCGGGGTTTGGCCGCCGTCGCCGCTATCAATCGCGCCGACGCCAGGTTCAGCACCGGGTGCCAGGTATCGCCTACCCGCACGTACAGCGCCCCGGATTCCCGTCCCATCACCAGCTGGGCGCCATCCAACGCCACCCGTGGACGCAGCAAAGCGAGGACCGCGGATCCGGTGACGGCGATCGCAGCCAGCACGCACCCGATCGTCAACGCCGCCGTACGCGTAGGCGAGCGGACGCTAAGGGTGTGGACATCCCCGCCCAGCAACGCGCACTCGACGCGACGCAGCAGGAATCGGTAGCCGCTGACCTGCAGCCACGTGGTCGACTGACGCGGCACTGATCCCCCCACCCGTGCGTACCGGATGCGCACACGATAGAGCGCCCTACCGCGGGGTCGCTTAATTGATCCACAGCTCAGCGAGGTTTGGAACCCTGCTTAGGGTGGGTAAAGTTGTGGCGTGAAATTTCACCGCATAGGTCGCTGCGTCGGGCTCGGGGCCTCTGCACTGGTCACCGCTTCCGGCCTGCTCGTATCCCCCGCCGCGGCGCCCATAGCCTCCGCCTTCGACTGCCCGGACGTCGAGGTCATCTTCGCCCGCGGCACCAACGAGCCGCCCGGGCTGGGCCGGGTTGGCGACGCCTTCGTGGACTCGCTGCGCCAGCAGACCGGCCTGAACATCCTGCCCTACGGGGTGAACTACGCCGCCAGCAAGCTGCAGCTGCACGGCGGTGACGGCGCCAACGACACCATCGACCGCGTCAAGAAGAGCGTGGAAACCTGCCCGAACACCAAGATCGTGCTGGGCGGCTACTCGCAGGGCGCGTCGGTGATGGACATCGTGGCGGGCGTCCCGATCGGCGGCATCACCTGGGGCAACTCGCTGCCGCCGCAATACGCCAAGAACATCGCCGCCGTCGCCACCTTCGGCGACGTGGCCGACCGCGCCGGCGGCACGCTGCCCAGCCAGAGCGCGCTGCTGGGCTCCAAGGCGATCGACCTGTGCAACCCCAACGACCCGATTTGCCACGCGGGCCCGGGTAACGAGTGGAGCGGGCACACCGAGGGCTACGTCCCCGTCTACACCACCCAGGCCGCGGCGTTCGTCGCGAGTAAGTTGCTGGCCGGCTCGGGTCAGTCGGTTCCCGGGTTCGGGCCCCCGCTGGGCCCCGTTCCGACCCAGCCCGGTGGCACGCCGTCGCCGGTGTACGGGCAGACCCCGCCCGGGTCACCACCCTCGATCCACGGCGGGACTGCTCCCGCCCCCAACGCGCCGGCCGCGCCACCCACGGTGTCTCCGCAAGCTCCTCTCGTCTGAATCGTTACCGGCCCGCGATCAACGCGCCCCTAACATCGTGGGGTGAGGCTTATTCCGTTGACGCTGGGCGCCGGGCTGCTCGCGGGGGCCGCGATAGTGGTTGCTCCCCAACTGCTTCCCCAAGCCTTCGCCTCCTGCCCCGGCGTCGAGGTGGTGTTCGCCCGGGGAACCGACGAGCCGCCCGGGGTCGGCAAGGTCGGCGGGGCGTTCGTCAACGCGCTGCGCCAGCAGACCGGCAAAAGCGTTGGCGCATACGGGGTGAACTACCCGGCCAGCAAGGACTTCCTGGCCGCGGCCGACGGCGCCAACGATGCCAGCAACCACGTCCAGCAGATGGCCGGCAAGTGCCCCAACACCAAGCTGGTGCTCGGCGGGTACTCCCAGGGTGCGGCGGTCATCGACATCGTCACGGCCGCACCGCTGCCGGGCCTCGGCTTTCGTGAGCCGCTGCCGGCCGCGGCCGCCGACCACGTCGCCGCGGTCGCCCTGTTCGGCAATCCGTCCGGCCGGGCGGGTCAGCTGATGAGCGCCCTGACGCCGGAATTCGGCGGCAAGACCATCGACTTGTGCAACCCGGGCGACCCGATCTGCTCGCCGGGTAACCGGTGGGCATCCCACCTGGGCTACGTGCCCAAATTGACAAACCAGGCCGCGAGCTTCGTCGCGACCAAGGTTTAGCGGGAGCGCAGGTCCCGGGTGACCAGGTTGCGCGCTTCCAGTTGGTCGTCGGGTGGGTAGTCGACGCGCACCAGCGTCAACCCGTGCGGCGGCGCGGCCGCGAAGTCACTGGATCGGCTTGTGGCGGTGAGTAATTCACGACACCACGAGGCCGGGCGCCGGTGCTCGCCGACGGCCAGCAGCGCCCCCACCAGCGAGCGCACCATCGACCAGCAGAACGCGTCGGCGCTGACGTGCGCGGTGATCAGATCCCCGTCGCGCGACCAATCCAGGCGCTGCAGGTCGCGGATGGTCGTGGCGTTCGGGCGATGTCGGCAGAACCCGGCGAAGTCGTGCAGCCCCACCAGATCTCGTGAAGCGGCGGCCATCGCGTCGACGTCAAGCGGCCGCGGCCAGGCGGTGACGTAACGGGCCTGCTGCGGCTCGACCCCGTACACAGCGGTCGACAGCCGATACACGTAGTGGCGCCGCAGCGCCGAGAACCGGGCGTCGAAACCGGCTGGGGCGCGGGTGATGTCGAGCACCCGGACGTCGGTGGGCAAAAACCGGCCGAGCCGGCGCACCAGCGGCACGAATTCCGCCTCGCCGGGGTGTGACGATCGCGGATAGGCGTTCGACAGCGCGTCCGGGGGCACATCGACGTGGGCCACCTGACCGGTGGCGTGCACGCCCGTGTCGGTGCGCCCGGCCGCCCGCAGCCGCATCGGCGTGCGGAAGACGGTCGTCAACGCCTCGTCGAGAACTCCGGCGACAGTACGCTGGCCGGACTGAGTCGCCCAGCCCGCGAATTCCGTTCCGTCATAGGCGATGTCGAGCCGTAGACGGACGGCCTCGCTAACTCTCGTCAGCCTCGTCAGCCTCGTCGGCCTGCTCGGCTTCGGCCCTCGCGGCCACGGCCTTCTCGGCCTTCTCCGCGGCCTTGGCTTCGGCTTCCGAGGATTCCGCGGCCTCAGCCTCACTGGTCTCGGCCGGCTCGGTCACCTCTTCGGCCGTCGGGCCGACGGCTTCCTCGGGCTCGACGGCCGCCTGAGGTGCCGCAGCCGCCGCGACAGGAGCTTCTTTGGTTTCGGGGGCCTTCTTGGAAGACTTCACCCGACGCGCCCGGTCGGCCTCCGAGGTCACCGTCTTCTCCAGCACCAACTGGATCACCGCCATCGGGGCGTTGTCGCCCTTGCGCGGCTCGACCTTGATGATGCGGGTGTAGCCGCCGTTGCGGTCGGCGAAGAACGGCCCGATCTCCTCGAACAGCTTGTGCACGACGTCCTTGTCGCGGATCTTCTTGAGCACCTCTCGACGGTTGTGCAGCGTGCCCTTTTTCGCGTGTGTGATCAGCTTCTCCGCGTACGGCCGCAACGCGCGCGCCTTCGGCTCCGTCGTCTTGATCTGGTTGTGCTCGAACAGCGACGTGGCCAGGTTGGCCAGCAGGGCCTTCTGATGCGAAGACGACCCGCCGAGGCGAGGGCCCTTGGTGGGCTTGGGCATTGCACTATCTCCTAAGTGGGGCCGACCCCCGTATCAGGTAGGGCCGGGACGGACTTCAGTTATCGGTGTCCGGTTCCTCAGCCGGCCGCTGCACGGCCGCATCGTCACCGGACGGCTATTACAGCTGTTCGGTTTCCGCGTAGTCCTGGTCGTCGTAAGCGCCCTCGGTGGACCAGGTGCCCGTGGCCACGTCGTAGCCCGCGACCTGCGACGGGTCGAAACTCGGCGGGCTGTCCTTGAGCGACAGGCCCAGCTGGTGCAGCTTGACCTTCACCTCGTCGATGGACTTCTGACCGAAGTTGCGGATGTCGAGCAGGTCGGACTCGGTGCGGCTCACCAGCTCGCCGACGGTGTGCACGCCCTCGCGCTTGAGGCAGTTGTACGACCGCACCGTAAGGTCCAGGTCGTCGATCGGCAGCGCGAACGAGGCGATGTGGTCGGCCTCGGCCGGTGACGGCCCGATCTCGATGCCCTCGGCCTCGACGTTGAGTTCGCGTGCCAGGCCGAACAATTCGACCAGGGTCTTGCCGGCCGACGCCAGCGCGTCGCGCGGCGTGATCGAGCTCTTGGTCTCGACGTCCAGGATCAGCTTGTCGAAGTCGGTGCGCTGCTCGACACGGGTCGCGTCGACCTTGTAGGTCACCTTGAGCACCGGCGAGTAGATGGAATCGACCGGGATGCGGCCGATTTCGGCACCGGAGGCCCGGTTCTGCACCGCCGGCACGTAGCCGCGGCCACGCTCGACGACGAGCTCGACCTCGAGCTTGCCCTTGTCGTTCAGCGTCGCGATGTGCATCTCGGGGTTGTGCACCGTGACACCGGCGGGCGGCACGATGTCACCCGCGGTGACCTCGCCCGGGCCCTGCTTGCGCAGGTACATGGTGACCGGCTCGTCCTCCTCCGAGGACACGACCAGTCCCTTGAGGTTCAGGATGATCGCGGTGACGTCTTCCTTCACCCCGGCGACGGTGGTGAACTCGTGCAGCACGCCGTCGATGCGAATGCTGGTGACGGCCGCGCCGGGAATCGACGACAGCAGCGTCCGGCGCAGCGAATTGCCCAGGGTGTAACCGAATCCGGGCTCGAGGGGCTCGATGACGAACTGCGAGCGGTTGTCGGTGAGCACTTCCTCCGACAGTGTGGGTCGCTGAGAGATCAGCATGGTGTTTCTTCTTCTCCTTCTCGGCACCCGCTATTTGATGCCGTTGGGGTTTCGAGCCGGCCGGCTCGAAAGTTCGTTACTTCGAGTAGAACTCGACGATCAGCTGCTCGGCGAGCGGCACGTCGATCTGCGCGCGCTCGGGCAGCTGGTGGATGAGGATGCGCTGACGCTCCCCCACGACCTGCAGCCAGCTCGGGATCGGGCGGTCTCCCGCCGTTTCCCGCGCGATCTGGAACGGCACCGTGTTCAGCGAGCCGTCCCGCACGTCGATGATGTCGTACTGCGACACCCGGTAGCTGGGCACGTTGACGTGCACGCCGTTGACACTGAAGTGGCCGTGGCTGACCAGCTGGCGGGCCATCCGCCGCGTGCGGGCGAGCCCGGCGCGGTAGACGACGTTGTCCAGTCGGCTTTCCAGGATCTTGAGCAGCTCCTCACCTGTCTTGCCGGGCTGCCGGGTTGCCTCTTCGTAGTAGCGACGGAACTGCTTCTCCATCACGCCGTAGGTGAAGCGGGCCTTCTGCTTCTCCTGCAACTGCTGCAGGTATTCGCTTTCCTTGATCCGCGCGCGGCCGTGCTGGCCGGGCGGGTAGGGACGCTTCTCGAACGCCTGGTCGCCACCGACGAGGTCGGTGCGCAGCCGGCGCGACTTGCGGGTGATGGGTCCGGTGTAACGAGCCATGATTTGTGTTCCTAGACCCTTCTGCGCTTCGGCGGACGGCAACCGTTGTGGGGCTGGGGGGTGACGTCGGAGATCGCGCCGACCTCGAGACCCGCGGCCTGCAGCGAGCGGATCGCCGTCTCCCGGCCCGAGCCCGGGCCCTTCACGAACACGTCGACCTTGCGTACGCCGTGCTCCTGCGCCTTGCGGGCGGCGTTCTCGGCGGCGAGCTGTGCGGCGAACGGGGTCGATTTACGCGAGCCCTTGAAGCCCACGTGACCCGACGACGCCCAGGCGATGACGTTGCCCTGGGGGTCGGTGATGCTCACGATCGTGTTGTTGAACGTGCTCTTGATGTGCGCGGCACCGTGGGGGATGTTCTTCTTTTCCCGCTTGCGGGTCTTCTGCCCCTTCTTGGGGGCAGAGGCTGCCTTCTTGGCTGGTGGCATGGGCGATTACCTGGCCTTCTTCTTGCCTGCGATGGTGCGCTTCGGGCCCTTGCGGGTGCGCGCATTGGTCTTGGTCCGCTGGCCGCGCACCGGCAGGCCGCGGCGGTGCCGCAGGCCCTGGTAGCAGCCGATCTCGATCTTGCGGCGAATGTCGGCCTGCACCTCGCGGCGCAGGTCACCCTCTACCTTGAGGTTCGCTTCGATGTAGTCACGCAAGTGGGTCAGCTGGTCGTCGGTCAGGTCCCTGGTGCGCAGGTCCTTGTCGATCCCCGTAGCTGCCAGGATCTCGTTCGACCGGGTACGGCCGACGCCGAAGATGTAGGTCAGCGCGATCTCCATCCGCTTGTCGCGCGGCAGATCGACGCCTACTAATCGAGCCATAGGTGGCGTTTCCTCTTTTTCTCGGCGGAGGTCTGATCCCAACCCGTTCCCGCCCCGAAGTTTGAGGCGGGGCCCGGCCTCCGTCCGGGCGTGGATGAGCGGCCTATCCGCTCAGTGGTGTTGGGAGGTCTGCATTCAGTTGTTAAGTGAGCTGGGCTTGATGGATCCTGGCGACCCGCTGCGCCCGGCTACGCCGCGCTTGCGATCGCCACTAGCCCTGACGCTGCTTGTGGCGCGGATCGGAGCAGATCACCATGACCCGCCCATGCCGACGGATCACCCTGCACTTGTCACAGATTGGCTTGACGCTCGGGTTCACCTTCACGGCTGTTCGATCCTGTTCTTTGTTGTCTGATTCGGGCTCTTACTTGTACCGGTACACGATGCGGCCCCGGGACAGGTCGTAGGGAGACAGCTCCACCACCACCCGGTCCTCGGGCAGGATGCGGATGTAGTGCTGCCGCATCTTGCCGCTGATGTGGGCGAGCACCTTGTGACCGTTCTCCAGCTCAATGCGGAACATCGCATTGGGCAGGGGCTCGACCACGCGGCCCTCGACCTCTATGGCACCGTCCTTCTTGGCCATAACTTTTTAGCAATCCTCGTCTTCGGTTTCGTATCCTGATGTGCGCCCTTACCGGCGCAGCATTCGCCCGACTAGAAACGTGGGCCGGTTACAGGAAATTCCTCAGACAGGGCACGCAAAAAGTCGGCGCGGATGACGCACCGTTGTCCCACGATACCTGGTCAGGCGCCCTGACCCAAAATCGCGGGCAGCGAAATCCGCCCGGCCGATAAACCGCCTCCTCGACCTGCCGTCAGCGCCCTGACGAGGGCATACTTAACCTCGATGACGAGCCCCGCAGGCCCCGCAACCCCCTCAGTTCAGCCTCGCAAGCCCGTGCTGCTGACCGTCGACGACGATCCCTCGGTGTCGCGCGCGGTCGCCCGCGATCTGCGCCGCCAATACGGCGACCGGCACCGGATCGTGCGCTCCGAGTCGGGTCCCGACGCCCTGGAGACGCTCAAGGAGCTCAAGCTGCGCGGCGAGACGGTCGCCGTGCTGATCGCCGACTACCGGATGCCGCAGATGAGCGGCATCGAATTCCTCGAGCAGGCGATGGACCTGTACCCCGCGGCGCGCCGCGTGCTGCTGACCGCCTACGCCGACACCCACGCCGCCATCGACGCCATCAACGTCGTCGACCTGGACCACTACCTGCTCAAGCCGTGGGATCCGCCGCAGGAGAAGTTCTACCCGGTCATCGACGCGCTGCTGGACGCCTGGCGGGCGGCCCCGGAACGCCCGATCCCGCACACCAAGGTGATCGGGCACCGCTGGTCGGAGCGGTCCTGGCAGGTGCGCGACTTCCTGGCCCGCAACGGGCTGCACTACTCGTGGTTCATGGCCGACGACCCCGACGGCGAGCGGTTGCTCAAGGCCGCCGGCCAGGACGGCCTGCGGCTGCCCGTCGTCGTCACCGAACGCGGCGACACCCTCGTCGAACCCACCGACGCGCAGCTGGCCGACACCCTGGGCCTGACCACCACGCCGTCGCAGGAGTTCTACGACCTGATCGTCATCGGCGGCGGGCCGGCGGGCCTGGCCGCCGCCGTGTACGGCGCCTCCGAGGGCCTGCGCACCGTGCTCATCGAACGCACGGCGACGGGCGGCCAGGCGGGCCAGAGCTCACGCATCGAGAACTACCTCGGCTTCCCCGACGGGGTGTCGGGCGGCCAGTTGGCCGACCGCGCCCGCCGGCAGGCCGAGAAGTTCGGGGCCGAACTCATCACCGCCCGTACCGCCACGGCGCTGGAGGTCAACGGCCCAAAGCGCACCGTGCGGTTCGCCGACGGCGGCTCGATCGACGCGCACGCCGTCATCCTGGCCACCGGCGTCGCCTACCGCCAGCTGCCGGCGGAGGGCTGCGGCGAGCTGACCGGCCGCGGCGTCTACTACGGGGCGGCCGTCTCGATCGCGTCTGAATGCGCGGGCGAGGAGGTCTACGTCGTCGGCGGGGCCAACTCCGCCGGCCAGGCCGCGATGTACCTGTCCCGCGAGGCCAAGTCGGTCACCATCGTGGTGCGCGCCCCGTCGCTGGACGCCTCGATGTCCCACTACCTGATCCAGCAGATCCAGCAGCGGCCGAACATCACCGTGCGCACCTGCACCGAGGTGCGCCGCGCCGTCGGGGACGACCACCTGGAGCGGCTGACCCTGGTCGACAACCGGACCGGGAAGACCGAGGACGTCAGCTGCGCCCGGATGTTCATCTTCATCGGCGCCGCGCCGCGCACCGAGTGGCTGGACGGGGTGCTCGCCCGCGATGACCACGGCTTCGTGCTCACCGGGCCGGACCTGCGCAACGTGTGTGGCTGGACGCTGGACCGCCCGCCCCACCACCTCGAGACCAGCGTGCCGGGCGTGTTCGCCACCGGCGACGTGCGGGCCGAGTCCGCCAAGCGCGTCGCGGCCGCGGTCGGCGAGGGGTCGATGGCCGTCATGCTGGTGCACCGCTACCTGGCGGAATCGTGACAGCCAAGACGCCGTGCGAGCCCGACGAGCTGCGCACCCTGTTCCTGTTCGAGGCGCTCACCGACGAGCAGCTCGCGGTGTTGTGCGCCAACGGGCACATCGAGAATTACGAACCGGGCCCGATCTGCGTCGAGGGTGAGCCGGCGACCTGCTTCTACGTCCTGATCGACGGCGAGCTGATGATGTCGAAGCTCTCCGGCGGCCAGGACATCGAAACCAACCGCACGTCGCAGCGTGGCGTGTATTGCGGGGCGTGGCGGGCGTTCACGGGCGGGAAGCAGAAGAGCTACGACGCCTCGGTGCACGTGACCAAGCCGTCGCGGTTCTTCGTGATGGACGCGCCGGTGTTCGCCCGGTTCATGAAGGACCAGTTCCCGATGGCCGTTCACCTGCTCGACGGCATCGCCGTCGGCACCGACCGGACCCGCCGGATCATCGACAACCGGGAGAAGTTGCTGGCGCTGGGCCGGTTGTCGGCCGGGCTGACCCATCAGCTGAACAACCCCGCGGCCGCCATCGCCCGGGCGGCGGCCGACTTGCGCGAGCGGGTCGCAGGCATGCGGCACAAGCTGGCCATGCTGGCCGACGGGACCGTCAGCCCAGAGGCGCTCAGCGCCCTGGTCCGCCTGCAGGAGGGGGTCGCCGAGCAGGTCGCCAAGTCGGCGTCGGAGCACCTGAGCGCCATGGAAACCGCCGACCGCGAGGACGCCGTCGGCGACTGGCTGGAAGACCACGGCGTCGAGGGCGGATGGGACATCGCGCCCACCTTCGTCGAAGGCGGCATCGACACCGACTGGCTGGAACGGATTTCCACGGTCAGCGACGAACTCGCATCGACCTCGCTGGAGGAGGCGATCCGGTGGCTCAACTACACCATCGAGAGCGAGCTGCTGATGAACCAGATTCTGGAAGCGAGCAAACGGATCTCGGCGCTGGTCGCCGACGCCAAACAGTATTCGCAGCTTGATCGGGCCCCGTTCCAGGTGGCCAACGTCCACGATCTGCTGCGCAGCACGCTGGTGATGTTCGCCGACCGGTTGACCAAGGACGGCGGCAAGGACGGCGCAGCAATCAACCTGGTCAAGGATTTCGACCAATCGCTTCCCGAAATCCCTTGCTACCCAGGCGATCTCAACCAGGTGTGGACCAATATCATCGACAACGCCATCGCC
The DNA here is from genome assembly GCF_025263485.1 of Mycobacterium sp. SMC-2. NCBI lineage: Bacteria > Bacillati > Actinomycetota > Actinomycetes > Mycobacteriales > Mycobacteriaceae > Mycobacterium > Mycobacterium sp. SMC-2. Next base: position 1,706,242 of record NZ_CP079863.1, on the reverse strand, counting down.
GCGATGCGCGACACGGGCGGCACGCTGACCGTCCGCACCTGCCGGGAGGGCCAGAGCATGGCCCGCGTCGAGATCTGCGACACCGGGCCCGGGGTGCCCGAGGACGTGCGCGGGCACATCTTCGAGCCGTTCTTCACCACCAAACCGTTCGGCGAGGGCACCGGCCTGGGGCTGGACCTGGCGTTCAACATCGTCGTCAAGAAGCATCGCGGGGACCTGCGCGTGGAGTCGGTGCCCGGCGATACCCGGTTCATCGTGCTGCTGCCGCTCGAGGTCCCGCCGGCCGCCGACGTGGACGTGGACCCTGCGGAATAGGGGCAGCGCCGCGCAGGTTGGGAACAACCATGACCGATGCAGCGAGCAAGCCCAATCTCGGCCGGTTCGGATCGTTCGGACGCGGCGTGACGCCCCAACAAGCCAAAGACATCGAAGCCCTGGGCTACGGTGCCGTGTGGGTGGGCGGGTCGCCGCCGGCCGAGCTGGCCTGGGTGGAGCCCATCCTCGAAGCGACGACCACCCTGCAGGTGGCCACGGGCATCGTCAACATCTGGACGGCGGCCGCCAAGCCGGTGGCCGAGTCTTTCCACCGCATCGACAAGGCCTACCCCGGCCGCTTCCTGCTGGGCATCGGCGTCGGCCACCCCGAGGCGCACGCCGAATACCGCAAGCCATACGACGCGCTGGCCGAGTACCTGCAGCAGCTCGACGACTACGGGGTGCCCGCCAACCGCCGGGTGGTGGCCGCGCTGGGCCCGCGCGTGCTCAAGCTGTCCGCGGAGCGCGCCGCCGGGGCGCACCCGTACCTCACCACCCCCGAGCACACCGCGCGGGCCCGCGAGCTGATCGGCCCGTCGGCGTTCCTGGCGCCCGAGCACAAGGCGGTGCTGACCACCGACCCCGAGAAGGCCCGCGCGGTCGGCCGCAGGGCGCTCGACATCTATTTCCAGCTCGCCAACTACCGCAACAACTGGAAACGGCTCGGCTTCACCGACGAGGAAGTCACCAAGCCGGGCAGCGACCGCCTGGTCGACGCGGTGGTGGCCTACGGCACGCCCGAGGCGATCGCCGCCCGGTTGAAGGAGCACCTCGACGCGGGCGCCGACCACGTGCCCGTGCAGGTCCTGACGAAGGATGAAAACCTGGTGCCGGCGTTGGCCGAATTGGCGGGGCCGCTCGGACTGAGCTAGCAGACCTACATGAGCAGGTAGATGACCGGGGCAGTAGCGCTCAAACCCGACCTTGGCCGGTTCGGTGTATGGCTACCCAACCGCTCCGTCACCCCCGAACTGGCGGCACGGATCGAGTCGCTGGGCTACGGCGCCGCGTGGATCGGCGGTTCGCCGGACGCCGAGCTGGCGTGGGTGGAACCCGCCCTGGAACGGACCACATCGCTGCAGCTGGCCACCGGGATCGTCAACATCTGGACCGCGCCCGCGCGCGCCGTCGCCGAGTCCTTCAAACGCATCGAAAAGGCCCATGCCGGAAGGTTTTTGCTGGGAATCGGGGTGGGGCATACCGAGCACACCGAGGGGTACGTCAAGCCGTACGACGCGCTGGTCTCCTACCTCGACGAGCTCGACGCCGCGATGGTGCCGACCAGCCGCCGGGTGCTCGCGGCGCTCGGGCCGCGCGTGTTGCGGCTGGCGGCGCGGCGCAGCGCCGGCGCGCACCCGTACCTGACCACCCCGGAACACACCGCCAAGGCCCGCGAACTGGTCGGGAACTCCGTGTTCCTGGCGCCCGAGCACAAGGTGGTGCTGACTACTGACGCCGAGGAAGCCCGCGCCATCGGCCGCAGGTACGCGGATTTCTACCTGGACTTGAGCAACTACGTGAACAACTGGCTGCGGCTCGGGTTCACCGAAGCCGACGTGCGCAAGCCGGGCAGCGACAGGCTGATCGACGCGGTGGTCGCCCACGGCACGCCGGAGGCGATCGCGGCCCGGTTGAAGGAGCACCTCGACGCGGGCGCCGACCACGTGGCCGTCCAGGTGCTGGACAGCGGGGACGACGACGCGCTCATCTCGGCGCTGAGCGAACTGGCCGGGCCGCTGGGGCTGACTCCCGCAAGCTGACCGATCCGCTCGGTTAGGGTTTGACCATGCGGTTACTGGTCACCGGCGGCGCTGGGTTCATCGGCGCGAACTTCGTGCACAGCACGGTCCGCGAGCACCCCGAAGACTCCGTGACGGTGCTGGACGCCATGACCTACGCCGGCCGGCGGGAGTCGCTGGCCGACGTCGAGAACGAGATCCGGCTGGTGGTGGGCGACATCTGCGACGCCGAGCTGGTCTTCCGGCTGGTCGCCGAGTCCGACGCGGTGGTGCACTTCGCCGCGGAGAGCCACGTGGACAACGCGCTGGACGACCCGGCGCCGTTCCTGCACACCAACGTGGTCGGCACGTTCACCATTCTGGAAGCGGTCCGGCGGCACGGCGTACGGCTGCACCACATTTCGACCGACGAGGTCTACGGCGACCTGGAGCTCGACGACCCCACCCGATTCACCGAGTCGACGCCCTACAACCCGTCGAGCCCGTACTCGGCCACCAAGGCCGGCGCCGACATGCTGGTCCGGGCCTGGGTGCGCTCGTACGGTGTGCGCGCGACGATCTCGAACTGCTCCAACAACTACGGGCCGTACCAGCACGTCGAGAAGTTCATCCCGCGCCAGATCACCAACATCCTGACCGGCCGGCGGTGCAAGCTGTACGGCAGCGGCGCCAACGTCCGCGACTGGATCCACGTCGACGACCACAACAGCGCCGTGCGGCGCATCCTGGAAAAGGGCGAAATCGGCCGCACGTACCTGATCAGCTCCGAGGGCGAACGCGACAACCTCAGTGTGCTGCGCACGCTGCTGAAGATGATGGGTCGCGAACCCGACGACTTCGACCACGTGCCCGACCGCGTCGGCCACGACCTGCGCTACGCCATCGACCCGTCGCTGCTGTGTGACGAACTGTCTTGGGCGCCAAAGCATACCGATTTCGAAGAGGGCTTGGGCGCCACCATTGACTGGTACCGTGCCAACGAATCGTGGTGGCGCCCTTTGAAGGACGCCGCGGAAGCCCGTTACGAAGAGCGTGGTCAGTGAGATGAAAGTTCGCGAACTCGCCATTCCCGGCGCCTGGGAGATCACCCCCACCATTCACGGCGATTCCCGTGGCTTGTTCTTCGAATGGCTTACCGACCACGCGTTCACCGAGTTCGCCGGTCACCATTTGGATGTCCGGCAGGCGAACTGTTCGGTCTCGGCCGCCGGCGTGTTGCGCGGCTTGCACTTTGCCCAACTGCCGCCGAGCCAGGCGAAATACGTGACCTGCGTGCGCGGCTCGGTGTTCGACGTTGTGGTGGATATCCGGGAGGGTTCACCGACATTCGGCCAGTGGGATTCGGTGCTGCTCGACGACAAGGACCGCAGGACGATCTATCTTTCCGAAGGCCTGGGGCACGGCTTCCTTTCCTTGCAGGACGATTCGACGGTGATGTATCTGTGCTCGGCCGAATACAACCCGCAACGCGAGCACACCATTTGCGCGACCGACCCCGCGATCGGGGTGGACTGGCCGCTGGTCAACGGCGCCGCCCCCACCCTGTCCGAGCGTGACGCCGCGGCGCCCGGCTTCGAAGAAGTTCGCGCCGCCGGGCTTTTGCCCAGCTTTGAGGAGACGCGGACGTTCATTGACGGCATGCGCAACAAATAAGCGCGCACACCGGCAATTGCAGTTCTTTCTCGGCCGGCTTCTCAGGCCGCTATGGACCGACCGGCCATTTGCCACCCAGCGGTACCGTAGGTACCGCAAACCAGCTTTCTCTGGTGTTCGGTGAGGATACGATGGCGCGATAGCGCAGTGCGGCCTACTGGGGGAGGCGAATGAAACTCGAGCAAGCCTTCGATCCGCGAAATAATGCGCTGAACGCCTGGCGGCTGGCACTGGCGGGCGAGGTGATCTTCTGGCACACCTTTCCCATCAGGGGACACGTCCCGTCGGCCCGGGCGGTTCTCCAACTACTTCTTTGCATCGGGGTGGACGGGTTTTTCGCCATCTCGGGGTTTCTCATCACCGCGAGTTGGCTCAGCAATCCGCGCCTCCGCGAGTATCTCGCCGCTCGCGCGCTCCGCATTTTGCCCGGGTTCTACGTCTGCTTGCTGGTGACCGCGTTCGTCATCGCCCCTCTCAGCGTGGCGATTCAAGGCGGCTCGCCTGGCAAGCTCATCACTTCGGGCGCCCCGCTGGACTTCGTGTTGAAGAACAGCGCCGTGGCGCTGGTGAAGTTCGATATCGGCGGCACACCGCACGGGATTCCGAGTGCAGGCGTCTGGAACGCGTCCCTGTGGTCCCTCATCTGGGAAGTGATGTGCTACCTCATCGTCGCCGTCATCGGCGTGGTCGGGCTCGCCACCCGCCGGTGGGTTTCCCTCGCGTTCCTGGTCGTGGCGACGGCCGGGGCGATGATGATGCCGCCGCTGAAATTCCCCGACGTGTTGACTCAGCACGAGGGTGACGTGCGCTCCGCCCTGCTTTTCCTGGCGTTCCGCACCGCCATCATGTTCGCGGCCGGCGCGTTCCTGTATCAGTGGCGCGACGTGATCCCCGCCCGCTGGTCGCTCGTCGCGGTGAGCGCGGTCATCGTGCTCGCGGCCGGCTCGCTGCCCGACTACCGGGTCGTCGCCGCCCTGCCCCTGGCCTACGCCGTGGTCGTGTCGGGCTCGCTGATCCGCAACAAGCACCTGAGACTCCGTACGGACCTGTCCTACGGCATGTACATCTACGCGTACCCGACCCAGCAGTTGCTGCTCGTCTGCGGGCTGATCACCCTTAATCCGCTGTTGTTCACCGGTGTGACCGCCGCGGCCACGCTACCGCTGGCGGCGGCGAGCTGGTTCCTGATCGAGAAGCCGGCGCGGTCCCTCAAACGTCGATTCAAAAAGAGATCCCTCGCCCCCCAGGACCAGGACGAAACCGCGATAACGCTGCCTGCCCACGAGGCCGCGTTGCCACCCGAGCTTCCGGGCACCGCCTAGCCGCAAACCCGCCTCGCCGGGCGCGTTCGGTCGATAGGATGACGCGGACGACGGGGGGCGAGGCATGACGGTCAGAGTCCGATGAAACTGGGGCAGGTATTCGATCCGCGCAAGAATGCGTTGAACGCGTGGCGGTTAGCGCTCGCGGCCGAGGTGATGCTTTTCCATTCCTGGCCCGTCACCGGCCACATGCCCCCCGCGGCGATCCTCCAGCTCTTCTTCTCCGTGGGGGTCGACGGGTTCTTCGCGATCTCGGGGTTCCTGATCACCAGGAGTTGGCTCACCGACCCGCGACTGCGTGACTATCTCGCCGCCCGGGGCCTGCGCATCCTGCCCGGCTTCTACGTCTGCCTGGTGGTAACGGCGTTCGTGTTCGCGCCGCTGAGCGTGCTGATCCAGGGCGGGTCGGCGATGAAGCTGCTGCAGTCCGTCGCGCCGGTCCAGTACGTACTGAGAAACGGCGCGGTGGCCTACCTCCAGCCGTCCATCGCCGGCACATTGAGTGGGGCGCCCATCGGGCCCACCTGGAACGCGTCGCTGTGGTCCCTCGTCTGGGAACTGCTGTGCTACCTCGCCGTTGCCCTCATCGGCGTCATCGGGCTGGCCAACCGCAGGTGGGTTTCTCCCGTGCTGTTGGTGGTGGCCGTCTGCGCGGCGTTGGCGTTCCCGCCGCTGACCTTCCCCGGTGTGTGGACCATCCCGCAACTGGCGGCGCGTTCGGCAATCATGTTCGCCGCCGGGGCGGTGATGTATCAGTGGCGCGACGTGATCCCCGCCCGCTGGTCACTGGTCGCGGTCAGCGTGGTCATCGTCGGTGCGGCCGGCTTCCTGCCCGACTATCGCGTCGTCGCCGCCCTTCCCCTGGCGTATGCCGTCATCGTCTCGGGTGCCCTGCTCCGCCACGAGCGGCTGCGGTTGCGGACGGACCTGTCGTACGGCGTGTACATCTATGCCTTCCCCACCCAGCAGCTGCTGGCCGTCTGCGGGCTCGCGGCTTTGCACCCAGCCGTGTTCTTCCTCATCGCGGCCCTCGCCACGCTGCCGCTGGCCGCCCTGAGTTGGTTCGTCATCGAAAAGCCCTCGATGTCCCTGAAACGCCGGCTCAGGCAGAAGTGGAGCGCCGCTCCGCCCGCCGAAGCCGGCGACGATCGTCCGGGCGACCTCGTCGCCGACCGGCGCGCCCCCAAGGCCGCCCCGGGCAGCGCCTAGCTGTCGATTGCGGGTCGATCCGAATTGATAAAAAGCCCGACACGCGCCCGGCCGCGTGACGTAATATGCCGCGGACGGCTCGGGGGCGATGTGGGCGGAGGCCAATGAACCTCGGGCAGGTATTCGATCCGCGGAAGAATGCGCTCAACGCGCTGCGTTTGGTACTGGCGGCCGAGGTGATGCTCTGGCACTCCTGGCCGGCCACCGGCCGCATGCCGCCCGCGGCGATCCTCCAGGTTTTCTTCTCGGTGGGTGTGGACGGCTTCTTTGCGATCTCGGGATTCCTGATCACCAGGAGTTGGCTCACCGACCCGCGAGTGCGTGACTATCTCGCTGCCCGGGCCCTGCGCATCCTGCCCGGTTACTACGTCTGCCTGGTCGTGACGGCGTTCGTGTTCGCACCGGTGAGCGTGCTCATTCAGGGTGGGTCCGCAATGAAGTTGCTGGGCTCGACCGGGCCGATCGAGTACGTCCTGAAGAACATCGGCGTGGCCTACCTCCAGCACGATGTCGGCGGAACCCCGCACGGCATCCCGAATTCCTACGTCTGGAACGCCTCCCTGTGGTCGCTGTTCTGGGAAGTGATGTGCTACCTCGCCGTTGCCGGCATCGGCCTGGCCGGACTCGCCAACCGGCGGTGGGTTTCCCCTGTGATGTTGGCGGTGGGCGTGTTGGCGGCCACCCAGCTGCCGCCGCTCACCTTCCCGGGCGTGTGGACCATCCCTCAGCTCGCCGTGCGCTCCGCCATCATGTTCGCGGCCGGAGCGGTGATGTACCAGTGGCGCGACGTGATCCCGGCGCGCTGGTCGCTCGTCGCGGTGAGCGTGGTCATCGTCTTCGCGGCCGGCCTGCTGCCCGATTACCGGGTCGTCGCCGCCCTTCCGCTGGCGTACGCGGTCATCGTCTCGGGCGCGCTGCTACGCCACAAGCGGCTGCGGTTACACACGGACCTGTCCTACGGCGTCTACATCTACGCCTTCCCCACTCAGCAGATGCTGGCCGTCTGCGGGCTGGCAACCCTGGATCCATTTCTGTTCTTCGCCCTCAGCGCCCTCGGCACCCTGCCGCTGGCCGCGGCGAGCTGGTTTGCGATCGAGAAGCCCTCGATGGCTCTCAAACGCCGGCTCAAACAAAAATGGGCGTACCGCTCCGACGACGACGATCACGCTGCGGCAGCCTCGAGGTGAATCATGAACCTCGGGCAAGCGTTCGATCCGCGCAAGAACGCTCTCAACGCATGGCGGTTGACGCTGGCGACCTCGGTGATCGTCGGACACTCCTTCATCCTCACGGGCCACGAATGGACGGGCGCGCGATTCATTGCCGCCGGGGGCGTCGACGGCTTCTTTGCCGTTTCCGGGTTTCTCATCACCGGTAGCTGGCTCCGCCACCCCCACCTCCGGGACTATTCCGTCGCCAGGGCCCTTCGCATCCTTCCCGGCTACTACGTCTGCCTGGTCATCACAGCGTTCGTCATCGCCCCGCTGGGCGTGGCGATTCAGGGAGGTGCGGCGCTGAAGCTCCTGCTGTCCTCCGCGCCCGTCGAGTACGTCGCGATGAACATCGGGGTGGTGATGCTCAAGGGCGACGTCGGCGGGACACCGCGCAACGTCCCATATCCGGGGAGCTGGAACAGTTCGCTGTGGACGCTCATTTTCGAGCTGGGCTGCTACGCGGCGGTCGCCGCCATCGGCAAGGCCGGGCTCGCCAACCGTCGGTGGGTTTCCCCCGCGATCTTGGCCGTGGCGGTGGTCGGCGAGGCCTTCTCGGCCCCCCTCGAGCTGGGCCAGCCGCTGGCCGGCCAGATCGCGGCTGCAACCGCGCGTTTCGCGGTCATGTTCGCCGCCGGGGCGTTGCTCTACCAGTGGCGGGACAAGATTCCCGCCCGGTGGTGGCTCGTCGGGTTGAGCGCTGTCGTCGTTGCGTTGGGCGGCACCCTGCTCCCCCATTACCGGCTACTCGGTGGGATTCCGCTCGCGTACGCCATCATCACCTCCGGTGCACTTTTGCAGAGCAAGCGCCTGAGACTACGTACGGACCTGTCGTATGGCGTGTACGTCTACGCCTTCCCGATCCAGCAGGTGCTGGTCATCTCGTGGGATGGCCTACCGAATCCGGTTGTGCACGCAGTCGTTTCGACGATGGCCACACTGCCGGTGGCCGCGCTGAGCTGGTTCCTGGTCGAGAAGCCCGCGATGTCACTCAAGTCTCGGCTGTTGACGAAGTGGGCAGCCGCCAAGCCCGCCGCCGAACAAGCCGCCGACGCGGTCGACCTCATCCCCGATAAGCCGGCGGGCGGGGTTCCCGATCCCGCCTAGTCGCCAGATCCACCGCCCACAACAGCACCGTCAGCACCTCGGCGCCAACGGCGATCGCGGCGTGTGGTGCGGGGTCCCAGCCCCGCTCCGAAAAGCCAAGAAGCCCAACCGTTCTCGATAAGAGGAACGCAGCCAGCGAACCACCCGCCACGGCGGCCGCTGCCCAGCGGAGCCATCCGGGACCGCCCAGCAGGATCAGCAGAGCTATGGCGACCGAGGCGCTGGCCTGAATCAGAAATGCGGCGCCGATGTCCGGGATGTGTCGGTAGCCATGGACATACAGGTAGGCATGGCTGGCGGCGCCGAGGGCCAACGAGGCGGCCAGGCCGACACGGAGCAGAAGAGTCATTGCAGGGCCTGATCTTTCAACGCCAGGGCGGTCTCACCCCTGGTGTAACTCACCTCGCGGATGCCGAGCGCGTAGCGAAGCTTGCCAGCCGGCAGCGTGACCGGCTTGGGCGCGGGCCCGTCGCCGGGCCGCGGCAGCGGGTATGCGGTCGTCGTCCCGCTGTAGAACGTCACGTTGCCCTCCGTCTTGGAAAACAATTGGTGCACATGCCCGTTGAGGCAGGTGACCGACGAGAACCGGCGCAGGTAGGACAGCGCCTGGGTGGCGTCGTCGGTGCCCCAGCCCCAATTCGGGTACATCGCGAACAACGGGATGTGGCTGAAAACGACGATGGGGGTATCGCTGGACAACCGCGCGACGTCCTTCTCGACGAACTCCAGCTGATCGGCGCCCAGATGCCCGAGCTTGTGCAGGTTCAACGTGTTGACCAGCGCGATCACGTGAATGCCCGCGATGTCGAAGCTGTACCAGCCGTCACCGACGGATCCCTTGCCGAAGGCGTTTCGGTACTTTCGCCCCGCGTCGTCGACCGAGTCGTGCTCCCCGGGGACGGTGAACACATGCGGCGCCTTCAAGGCGGTCATCATCTGCTTCACCTGGTCGAACTGCGCGGGGCTGGACAGGTGCGTGAGGTCTCCGGTGTGCACGACGAAATCCGGTGTGTAGCCGAGGTTGTTGACCTGGTCGATCGCGCGCCCGAAAGTGCCGGCGACGTCGGGGTTGGGCGCCCCGGTGAAGCCGATGTGGCTGTCGCTGATCTGGGCGAACCTCAGGGTGGGCCGGGCGTGCGTGCGCCCGGCCGCGCTCGTGCCGGCGACGTGCGAGATCACCTCGCCGCCGACCACGGCGAACCCGACCGCGGCCCCGAACCACGCCGTGTGCCGCATCAGCTGGCGGCGACTCATATTCGGGTTCATCGCGTCACCACCACGGTTCCGCGCATCATCGGGTGGATCGAGCAGACGTAGTCGAAAGTGCCGGCGTCGGTGAAGGTGTGGGTGAAGGTGGCCCCGGTCCCCATCCCGGGTGAGCGGAAGGAACCGTCGCTCGCGGCCACGGTGTGCGGTTCTTCGTCGCGGTTGGTCCACGTGACGGTGGTGCCCGCCGCGACGGTCAACGTGGCGGGCGCGAACGCGAAGCCGTCGATGTCGATCCGGTCGCCGCTCAGCGGAGCCGCCGGTGCGGTCGCGGACACAGGGCCCATGGGCGCGCCGGTACCGGAGCCGGTGGCGGGCCGCGAAGCCGAGCAGCCCGCCAGCAACGCGGCGGCGGCCAGCGCGGCCGCCGAAAGTTTTGCAAACTTCATGCCCGGGAATAGGGCGGCGCGTTACACCGCTCAGGCGGGCTGGTCGGGACGCGCGGGCGCGAACACCTCGATGACGCCGCCGGCCTCGCGAACCAGCAACGGCGGCAACGGCTTCGGTGCGATCGGCAGTTGATGGGTGAGCACCTGCCCGCTGGGCGAGAACGACGTCGAGTGGCAGGGGCAGCGCAAGGTGTCGTCGGGCGCGTCGAACCAGAGCCGGCACCCCTGGTGGGTGCACACCCCGGAGACGGCCTGCGGCTTGCCGTCGACGCGGCGGACGAATCCGCTGACCGAACCGAGGTCGAAGGGATGCATCGCCCCGTCGGGCACCTGTGAGCTGGCCGCCACCCGCTGCCAGGTGCCGGCGTTGGGTGTGAGCGGCGCGCCGTCGGCGGCGGGGACCCCACCGGTCTGACCGGTGAGCAGGGCGCGGTCGATGGACACCGCGGTGACCGCGGCGGCCGCGGCTGCCGACGTGCCGACGATCACCTGGCGGCGGGTGCTGCTGCGCTTCGGCGCCGCTTCTGCTCGCGCGTCGGACATCTGCTCGGCGAGGCGACGATGCAGGTCGTCGAGGAATTCCGGGCGGGGGGCCTCGCCCCTGCGCCCGGCCGCGCGCAATTCGATCGCCGTGCGCAGTTGCGCCGCCTCGAAGTCGTCGGGGGCGAACGGCCTGGGCCGCCGGCCCCGCAGCAGGTCGTCGACGTAACGGTGTAACCCTCGCGCGTTCATGGCGGGCTCCCCTCGTTGAGCTGCGCCGCCAGCCGCAGCGCGCGATGCTGGAGCACCTTGGCGTTGGCGACGCTGACCCCGAGTTCGGCGGCGCAGTCCTTGATCGAATGGCCTTGCAGGAAGCGCAGTTCCAGGATGTGCCGGTAGCGGTCCGGCAGGTTGTCGAGAACCCGGGCGACACGTTGGGGCGCGGTGCTGATCGCTTCGTCGCTCTGCGGTGGCTGCTCGATGTCGTCGATCGAGGTTATCTCCCGCCCCAGGGTCTCCCGCCAATGCGCGGCCAGCACCGTTCGCGCGGTGACCCGCAGGTATGCGCGCACCTCGCCGGCGCTCGCGGTCAGCCGCAGCGGCCGCAGCGCGGCGAGGAAGACCTCGGCGGTCAGGTCCTCGGCGTCGGCCCGGTTGCCGACCCGCACGAACAGCGTGCGATACACCCAGGACGCGTTGTCGGAGTACACGGCCTCCCAGTCGGGATAGCCGTCGTCAAAGCCGCCGTCGGGCACCGCGCGCAGCGGCCGTCCGACGGGTTCGTTCGGTGCCGCCACGTGCCTCCTCCACCCGATGAATATCGAGTCGGGTTACACCGGGTATCACGGTGCGGCGAGTGAGGTTTGTTCACTGAGCAGCTCGTCGAGTTTGGTGGCGGTGGACGAGAACACCGACTTGGCGATGCCCAGAAGGCGCGCCCGTACCCGGGGCTTCGCCGCCGCCGTCGGCAGCAGGTGGCCGATCAGGTGCCCGAAGAGGTCCAGCCGCGCGGCGGACATCCAGGCGGTCAGCTCCGGGTCGTCGAGCCAGCGCAGCTGATTGGCGTAGTCGGCCTGCGCCAGCCGCAGCCAGTCCAGGTCGGTGTCGGGATGCGGCAACGGCACGCACAGCCCGTTTTTCACCGGGTCGCCGTGGTACGCGGCTTCGACGTGGGCGATCAGCGCGGCGCTGAAGATCTGTTGACACCCGCGCACGCTTTGCAGCGTGATCTGGCCGGGGCCGAAAATGGGTGTCGCCGGCCGCTTTTCGGCGCCGTCGGCGGTGCAGTCGATGTACAGGGCGTGGCCGTCGCGTGCCAGCGTGCCGCCGTCGAGGACCATCCGGTCCGCGTCGACGCGCAACAGGTGACCCATTCGCACCACGTCGCCGATGCGCCGCAGCGCCTCGAGCTCCAGCCGGGTGACGGTCGCGCAGCGGTACATGGTCGGGCGGACCGCCGGATCGATTCGCAGCAGCAGGCCGGCGTCCTCGAGCCGCGCGAACAGGTCCTCGACCGACGTGGCGTCACGGATGGCCCGCAGCTGCGCGGTGAAGCTGTTCTTGACGACGTCGGCGAACAACGCTCCGGGCTGCATCGTCGCGCGATCCAGCAGCCAGGAGTCGCGGGGCATGATCCAGGTCAGCCGGTCCGGCGCGATGCCCTGGTCCAGCAGCCACAGGCAGCTGTCGATGCCGGTCTTGCCGGCGCCCACGACGACGTAGCGCTCGTGCGCGCCGAGCTTCGGCAGGTCGTTGGGCGGCACGCAGGTAACGCCGGGCCCGACCTCGTAGGGCGGCGGGCGCATCGAAGGCACCGTGACCCGCATGTAGGTGGCGTCGACGATGCGGCGCGCAACGCTGACGGTGTAATCGTCGCCCGCGAGCGTGGTGAAGCGGCCATCGCCGCGGTACTCGCTCATCGGGAAGTAGGTGACCCGCCCGCTCGCCAACAGCTGCCGGCGCATCACATGGTCGTAGTAGGCGCACACCTCGCCGGCGGTGGCCAACTCGTAAAGCCCTTTGTTCCAACCGATTTGGTCGATCGAGCCGCTGCCCAGGGCCAGCGAATTGACGCCGTAGAACGCCGAGGGCTGATGCAGGCGCACGAACGGGTAGGCCGTGGTCCAGTGCCCGCCCGGCTGATGGTTGCGGTCGACCAGCACCACGCGCGCGTCCGTTTCGGACACCAGCGTGTCGACGAACGCCATGCCCATGGCGCCCGCGCCGACCACCAGGTAGTCGGCCTCGATGGTGTGCATACGCCTGGAGGCTAGCGTGCTCAGCCGAGGTCGGCCGCCGCGGCGCGAATGTCGTTCAAGGCTTTGCAAGCCATCTCGGCGAGGTCCTGGTCATCGTCCGCGGCAAGCCATTCGGCGTAGGCCTCCTTGAACGCGAGCACCCCCAATTCGGCCGCCAGGGCCGCCGCCCGGGCCGGTACCCCCCGCGCGCGCAACGCGTACGCCATGGCCGCGGCGAGGCCGACCTGCTTGAGCGCGTCGCGCTCCTGCAACTCGGTGCTGCTGGCGATGACGGCTTGCAGCCGGGGGCCGAGTTCGCGGTTGAACGGTGTCATCGGCCCGGCCGCCCGCTGAAGTCCGGCGGCGACCGCGGCGAGCGGGCTCGCATCCGCGGGCGCCGAGGCGATGCCGTCGGTCAGGAGTCGCGCCAGGGTCTCCTGACCGGCCGCCAGCACCTCGCGCTTGTCGGGGAAATACCGGAAGAACGTGCTCTTGGTGAGGCCGGCCTGATCGGCGATCTCGGCCACGGTGGTCCGGTCGTAGCCCTGCTCGGAAAACAGCTGCAGCGCGGCGGCGACCAGCCGCGCCCGGGCATCCGGTTCCCATCGTGGCATCCCGCCATCGTAGGTGATGAGACTTTTATCCCATCACTCTGGTAGCGTGATGAGACATAAGTCCCATCACTCGAAGGAGTCGTTCATGCGGGTTTTCGTCACCGGTGCCACCGGCGGGGTCGGCTCGGCGGTCGTCCCCGAACTCGTCGACGCGGGCCACGAGGTCCTCGCGCTGGCTCGCTCGGACGCGTCGGCGCGGGCCGCCAAGTCCCTGGGAGCCGACGTGCTGCGCGGGGATCTCGACGACGCGGACAGCCTGCGCGAGGGCGCCGCCCATTCCGACGGAGTCATTCATCTCGCCTTCCTGCACTTCGACGATTTCGAGAAGGCGGTCGCCCAGGAGGCCGGCGCCGTCGAGGCTTTCGGCGCCGCGCTCCAGGGAAGCGGAAAGCCGTTCGTGATGGCCTCGGGCACGCCCGCCGTCCCCGGTCGTCCCGCCACCGAACGCGACTCGATGCCGACCGACGGACCCGTCGGCGGGCGCGGCCGAAACGCCGCGGCCGCTCTGGAATTGGCCGCGAAGGGCGTGCGGTCGGCGGTGGTACGCCTCCCCCGGTCCGTCCACCGGGAAGGCGGCCCGTATGGGTTCGCGTCCCTGCTGATCGAGGCCGCGCGACGAACAGGGGTATCCGGGTACGTCGGCGACGGCAGCCAGCGCTGGCCGGCCGTGCATGTCCTCGACGCCGCGCGGCTGTTTCGTCTGGTTCTCGAGGAGGCGACACCGGGCACAGTGGCGCACGCCGTCGCCGATGAGGGCGACCCGATGCGCGCACTCGCCGAAGCCATCGGGCGCGGGCTCAACGTGCCCACTGCCGCGGTCCCGGCGGAGGATTTCGGTTTCTTCGGCGCCGTCTTCGCCGTCGACCAGCCGGCGTCCAGCGAGCTGACCCGCGAGAGATTCGGTTGGCGGCCCACTCATCCGAGCCTGCTGGCGGACCTGGAGGCGGGCAATTACCCGGCGTGACACCAGGTGTCCTTGCGGCGCCCGTCGACAGTTACTAGGATATCCAAGTATCCGCCTCTCACGTGCGTACCAACCCGAGGACACCATGACCAGACAAATCCCCCACTTCATCGACGGGCAGCGCACCGCCGGCCAGTCCGCCCGCACCGCCGACGTGTTCAACCCCAGCACCGGCGAGGTGCAGGCGCAGGTGCCGATGGCGAGCAAGGCCGACATCGACGCCGCGGTGGCCTCGGCGGTCGAGGCCCAAAGGGGTTGGGCGGCGACGAATCCGCAACGCCGCGCCCGCGTGATGATGCGTTTCATCGAACTGGTCAACGACCACATGGACGAGCTCGCCGAGCTGTTGTCCCTCGAGCACGGCAAGACGGTGCCCGACGCGCGCGGCGACATCCAGCGCGGGATCGAGGTCATCGAGTTCTCCATCGGCATCCCGCACCTGCTCAAGGGCGACTACAGCGAAGGCGCCGGCCCGGGCATCGACGTCTACTCGCTGCGCCAGCCGCTGGGCGTGGTCGCCGGCATCACCCCGTTCAACTTCCCGGCCATGATCCCGCTGTGGAAGGCCGGGCCGGCGCTGGCGTGCGGCAACGCGTTCGTGCTCAAGCCGAGCGAGCGCGACCCGTCGGTCCCGGTGCGGCTGGCCGAGCTCTTCTTGGAGGCGGGCCTCCCGCCGGGCGTCTTCCAGGTCGTGCACGGCGACAAGGAGGCCGTCGACGCCATCCTGGAACACCCCGACATCCAGGCCGTGGGTTTCGTCGGCAGCTCCGACATCGCCCAGTACATCTACGCCGGGGCCGCGGCGCACGGCAAGCGGTCACAGTGCTTCGGCGGCGCCAAGAACCACATGATCGTGATGCCCGACGCGGACCTCGACCAGGCGGTCGACGCGCTGATCGGCGCCGGCTACGGCAGCGCCGGTGAACGGTGCATGGCGATCAGCGTGGCGGTCCCCGTCGGCGAGCAGACCGCAAACCGGCTGCGCGCCAGGCTCATCGACCGGATCAACAACCTGCGGGTGGGCCACAGCCTCGACCCCAAGGCCGACTACGGTCCGCTGGTCACCGAGGCCGCCCTGGCGCGGGTGCGCGACTACATCGGCCAGGGTGTGGCGGCGGGCGCCGAGTTGGTGATCGACGGCCGCGAGCGCGCCAGCGACGACCTGACCTTCGGTGACGCCAACCTCGAGGGCGGATTCTTCATCGGCCCCACGCTGTTCGACCACGTCACCCCCGACATGTCGATCTACACCGACGAGATCTTCGGGCCGGTGCTGTGCATCGTGAGGGCCAAGAATTACGAAGAAGCGGTGGCGCTTCCGTCCGAGCACGAGTACGGCAACGGCGTCGCGATCTTCACCCGCGACGGCGACGCGGCCCGCGACTTCGTGTCCCGGGTGCAGGTGGGCATGGTCGGCGTGAACGTCCCGATCCCGGTGCCGGTCGCCTACCACACCTTCGGCGGTTGGAAGCGCTCCGGCTTCGGCGACCTCAACCAGCACGGACCGGCGTCGATCCAGTTCTACACCAAGACCAAGACCGTGACGTCGCGGTGGCCGTCCGGCATCAAGGACGGCGCCGAATTCGTCATTCCCACAATGGATTAGAAACCACAATGTTCACCCTCAACGACGACGAGCGGGTCATCGCCGAGACGGCGGCCGCGTTCGCCGCCAAACGCCTCGCCCCGCACGCCCTGGAATGGGATGCCGCCAAACACTTTCCGACCGACGTGTTGCGCGAGTCGGCCGAGCTGGGCATGGCGGCGATCTATTGCCGCGAGGACGTCGGCGGCAGCGGGCTGCGCCGGCTCGACGGGGTCCGCATCTTCGAGCAGCTGGCCATCGCCGATCCGACCACCGCCGCATTCCTGTCCATCCACAACATGTGCGCGTGGATGATCGACAAGTTCGGCACCGCCGAACAGCGCAAGGCCTGGGTGCCGCGGCTGGCCTCGATGGACGTCATCGCCAGCTACTGCCTCACCGAGCCCGGCGCCGGGTCGGACGCAAGCGCGTTGAGCACCCGCGCCGTCCGGGAGGGCGGCGACTACGTCCTCGACGGCGTCAAGCAGTTCATCTCCGGCGCGGGGGCCTCGGACGTCTACGTGGTGATGGCCAGGACCGGCGGCGATGGCCCGCGCGGCATCTCGGCCTTCGTCGTCGAAAAGGGCACGGCGGGGCTCAGTTTCGGGGCCCTGGAGGAGAAGATGGGGTGGCACGCCCAGCCCACCGCGCAGGTGATCCTGGACGGCGTGCGGGTGCCCGCCGAGGCCATGTTGGGCGGCCCGGAGGGCGAGGGCGCCGGTTTCGGCATCGCCATGAACGGCCTCAACGGCGGCCGGCTCAACATCGCGGCGTGCTCGCTGGGCGGCGCCCAATCCGCCTTCGACAAGGGGGCCGCCTACGTCCGGGAGCGGGAGGCGTTCGGCAAGGCCCTGCTCGACGAGCCCACCATCCGGTTCACGCTTGCCGACATGGCCACCGGGCTGGAAACGTCGCGAATGATGTTGTGGCGGGCCGCGGATGCGTTGGACAACGACGACCCGAACAAGGTCGAGCTGTGCGCGATGGCGAAGCGCTACGTCACCGACACCTGTTTCGAGGTGGCCGACAAGGCCCTGCAGCTGCACGGCGGTTATGGCTACCTGCGTGAGTACGGTCTGGAGAAGATCGTTCGCGACCTGCGCGTGCACCGCATCCTCGAGGGGACCAACGAAATCATGCGGGTGGTCGTCGGCCGGGCCGAGGCCGCGCGAGTGCGTGCGAGCGCGTAGAAAGGCGACCATGACGAGCATCGCGTTTCTCGGCCTGGGCAACATGGGCGGGCCGATGTCGGCGAACCTGGTGGCCGCCGGCCACACCGTGCGCGGGTTCGACCCGGTGCCCGCTGCGGTCGCCGCCGCGGCCGGCAACGGGGTCACGACGTTCGACAGCGCGGCCGACGCGGTGGCCGGCGCCGACGTGGTGATCACCATGCTGCCCAACGGCGAGCTGGTGAAGCGCTGCTACGCCGACGTCTTGCCGGCCGCCAAGGCGGGCGCCCTGTTCGTCGACAGCTCGACGATTTCGGTGAACGACGCCCGCGAGGTGCACGCGCTCGCGGAGTCGCACGGGGTTTCGCAGCTGGACGCGCCCGTCTCGGGCGGGGTGAAGGGCGCCGTCGCCGGGACGCTGGCGTTCATGGTGGGCGGCGACGCCGCCGCCCTGGAGCGCGCCCGGCCCGTGCTGGAACCCATGGCGGGCAAGGTGATTCACTGCGGTGCGGCCGGGGCGGGGCAGGCCGCCAAGGTGTGCAATAACATGGTGCTGGCGGTGCAGCAGATCGCCGTCGGCGAGGCGTTCGTGCTGGCCGAGAAGCTCGGGCTTTCGGCGCAGTCCCTCTTCGACGTCATCACCGGGGCGACCGGCAACTGTTGGGCCGTGCACACCAACTGCCCGGTGCCGGGCCCGGTTCCGACGTCGCCGGCCAACAACGACTTCAAGCCGGGTTTCGCGACCGCGCTGATGAACAAGGACCTGGGCCTGGCCATGGACGCGGTGGCGTCGACGGGCTCGGCGGCGCCGCTGGGCCGGCACGCCGCCGAGATCTACGCCAAATTCGCGGCCGACCACGCCGACAAGGACTTCAGCGCGGTCATCGAGATGCTGCGCGACGGCTGACATCACCGTGCGCCGAGCGTGTACTCACTGCGAAATATGGCGCGAAAAATCGCACTCAGTACACGTTCGGCGAACGATGGCCTTTCTCGCGTTCAATCTTTTAGAAGTCGCCGGCGTTGCGCCGCAGCGTTTCGATGGATGACACCAAGGCTTCCGATTCGGCGGCGGACATCCCGATGTCGGCGAACACCTGCTCGTTGAGCGTGACGGTGGCGTCCTCGACGGTGGAGCGGCCCAGGTCGGTGATCTGCACCAGCGTGGTGCGCCCGTCGGTGGGGTGCGGCACCCGCTGCACCAGTCCGTCCGCCTCCAGCCGGCGGATCGCGTGGGTCACGCTGGTGACATGGACCTGCAGCCGGTCGGACGCCTTGGTGATCGGCAGCGCGCCGGTGCGGCTGAACGCCAGCAGCCGCAGCAACTCGTAGCGGGAGAAGCTCAGGTCGTAGGGGCGCAACGCCGTCTCGACGCGCGCCAGCAGGATCTGATGCGCGCGCATCACCGACGTCACCGCGACCATTCCCGGCGCCACGTCGGCCCAACCGGACCGCTCCCAGTTGTCGCGCGCCGCGGCGATCGGGTCACGCTTGCGCGGTCGTGAGGCAGCCACGCCCCTTCATACCGCACTTGGCGCGCGAGCGCGGCCTTTCCCCAACGCGGACAGCACCGCCAGCGTCGAGGCGCGGTTGCCCACGGTGATCCGCGCACCGCCGTCCGGGTAGCACCGCACCCGCAGGCCACCGTCGGCGAACGCCTCATGCCACAGCCCACCCCTCGGGGGCAGATACATGAAATTCGCGTGCGCGTCGGTGGTGTAGATCCCCATCGCGCTCAGGCGCATCCGGAGGTAGCAGCGTTCCGAGTTGATCAGCCGGACCCGTTGCAGCAGTTGGTCTTCCGCGCCGTACGAGGCGGCGACCGCGACCAAACTGGTGATCGGGGTGCCGAACGGCAGCTGCTGGGACCACAGGGTGCGGGCCAGCTCCCGCGATGCCACCCCGTAGCCGATCCGCAGCCCCGCCAGGCCGTACGCCTTGGAGAAGGTCCGCACCACCACCACATTGGGAAAGCGGGCTACCAACGCCGACACCGCGATGCGGTGCTCTGGCGCGGTGAACTCGATGTACGCCTCGTCGAGCAGGACGACGGTGTCGCGCGGCACACGGCGCAGGAAGGCCGAAACGGCGGCCGCGGACTCGATCGTTCCGGTGGGGTTGTGCGGCCGGCACAGCGCCACCACCCGGGCGCCGGCGGCGGCGCGGGCCAGCCCGTCGAGGTCGTGGTGACCGTGCTCGTCCAGGGGAACCGCCCGCGTCGTCAGCCGCGCCATCCGCGCGAGGATCGGGTAGCCGTCGAAGGTGGGCGTCGCCATCGCGATCGTGTCCCCCGGAGCGGTCAGCGCCTGCAGGGCCTGCAGCACGACTCCCGTCGCGCCCGCGCCCGGCACCACCTGTTCGGCGGGCACCCCGATGTGGTCGGCGATCGTGCCGCGCAGCCTCTCGGGCAGGAACTCCGGGTAGCGGTTGATGGCGTGCACCGACCGCATCAACGCCGACCGCACCGCCGGCAGTGGCGGGTACGGATTTTCGTTGAGCGCCAGCGCGAGCGGGTCCACCGCGGTGGGCAACCCGTCGGAGATGTCGCCGGCCACCGGGGGGTGCATCAGTCCCGCCCGCCCCAGCGCACCGCCGCCGCGCCGGCGAAGTCGCCGGCATGGGCGAACGCCGCCATCATGATGACGTCACCGGCCCCGAGGCGACCGTCGGAGATCGCACGGTCCAGGTTGACCGGGATCCCGGCGCCGAACAGATTGCCGCACTCGTCGAAGGTGTCTCGATGCCGTTCGGGGGGCAACTCGAGCGCCTCACGCCAGTTGCGCAGGAACACGCGGTTCGGCTGGTTGGTGACCAACAGGTCGATGTCCTTGGCGGGCAGCCCGATCCGGTCGCAGACCGCCAGCGCCACCTCGGGGACCTGCCGGTTGCCACGGGCCAGCACCTTGGTGATCTTGCTTTCGGTGAAGCCGATGCTGCCCTCCCCCGGCCCGGCCTGCCACCACTTGCGGGGCGGGTCGTAGGACAGCGTCATCTCTCCGGCGTACTCGCCGTAGGTTCGGCACTCGACGTCGAGGATGGGTGATCGGTCGCCCAGCGTGACCAGGCCCACCGCCGCGCCGTCGCCGGGCACCGCGGACTGCGCCTTGCGGCGGATGGTCGGCTGATCGAAGAATTGGCCGGCCGCGTTCTGCGCGATGGCGATCAGCGCGGTGTGCCCGGAACCGGAGGCCAGCAGTTTGCGAGCCACGTTGAGCGCCAACACGAATGCCGCGCAGCCGCCGTTGTTGAGGTCGAGCACCCAGGACGGCCGCATGCCCAGCCGGTGCGCGATGCCGCCGCCCTGGCCGTAGAAAGCCATGTCGGGCACCTGGGTGTGGGTGATCAGCACGTCGGCGCCCTCGATGACATCGTGGCCGTGCCGCTCGATCAGCCCCTGGGCCGCGCGTTCGATCATGTCGATGGAGCTCTCGTTTGGCCCGACGTGATGGCGAAACTTCGGCGCGCGAAACATGACGTTCTCGCGCAGGTCGTCGGATTCGGCGAATTGCGCGTAGTAGTCGGCGCCGATCGGCTCGCCGGGCAGATAGGTGGACACGTCGATCAGGCTGACGCGCGGCTGGCTCATGTTGCTACCTCATCCATTTCGGCGTCACCGGCAGGCCGTTGCGGTGCCGGTATTCGGCTATCGCCTTGAGGTTCTGCAGCTCCAGCGCGTGCCCGGCGCCGAACATGTCCCAGAAGTCGCCCACCCACACCGGGCGCTGCGACGGGGCGGTCTCCGGATACGGGTTGTGGTCGTAGAACGGGTGATGGCAATTGGTCCACAGCACAACCGATCCCGGCTTGTCGAGGACGACCTGTGCGTCGACGACGCGCATCAGATAGACCATCCACAGGTGCTTGCCCTGATCCCACGCGCAGTGGTAGTCGACCGTCCGCGCCGCAGGGTTGGCGATGGTCCGCGTGTAGATCTCGGTCTCCGAACCCAGCCGGTCGTAGGCCCGCCACAGTCCCGGCTCGTCGGTGGTCGTGAACCCGCGCAGGCTGTAGGTCCACTCCTCGAGGCTGCGGGTGTCGGCCATGTACTCGTAGAGCTCGTCGGGCGGGCAGGCGACGTAATCGTTGACCGTGCAGTACTGTCCGAAGACCTGGTCGTGCGGGTACACCGACCGCATCATCTCCATGATGATCGGGGTGGCGTGCTCCCGTGGGCTGGTTTCGATGCGGACCACCCCGTCGAGGGGGATGGAGATATCCTCAAGCGCTGGCAGCGACATTTGCCCTGTTCTCCTTTGCGGCCGAAATTTGTTCTGTGACAGCAGCGTTGCCTGACATCGCGGCGAGAAATGGTGCGAAGGGCGGGATTTCGTCGGCGGCGCACTCGACGCTGACCACCGCCGGGCCTTCGATGTCCAGCGCCGCCCCAAGTGCGGCCGCAAGCTCGGCCGGGTCGCGGACGTCGACCGACATCAGCCCGGGAAACATCGCCGCCAGACCGGTTCCCAGCGCGCTGGGCCGGAATCGGTTGTAGCTGTACCGGTCGCCGTAAAACAGCCGCTCGCGGGTCACGCACATGGCGTGGGCGTTGTTGTTGAACAAGATGAACGTCACGGGAAGCCGGTATTGCACGGCCGTGTGCACCTCCAGGCCGTGCATGAAGAAGGCGCCGTCCCCGGCGATCACCACGGTGCGGCCGCCCGGCCGGGGGCCGTTCGCGCGCCCGAACGCCATCCCGATCCCGGCCCCGAAGCTATAACCCATGCCGCCCATGCCGAGCGCGGCCACGAACCTGCCGCCGCGCCGCGCCGGCAGGTAGTGGATCGCGGCCGCGCCAGTGTTGCCGGCGTCGACCACGATGTCGGCCCCGTCGGGCAGCGCACGGTCCAGCACCGCCATGGCGTCGCGATACCGCACCCCCGGCCCGGGGCAGGGCGGCGGCATCAGCTCGGTGCGCCGCACCACGTCGGGCACCCGCAGGCCGTTCGGCCGTCCGTGACCGCGCAGCGCCTGGGTCAGCAGGCGCAGCGAGCCACGCAGGTCGTCGGTGTGCACATGGGTGCAGGGCAGATGGGGCCGCGTCGACCCGATCGACACGGTTCGCACGCCCGCCAGGGCGTCGTCCAGGCCCGCGCGCGCGGTCAGCGCCAGCCGGGTGCCGACGATGAGGCACACGGAGCTGGCGGCCACCGCTTCGGCCACGCTCGGGTGGCCCATGACGCCGGTCACCCCGAGCGCCGAAGACGATCCGAAACCCGGTGTCCCGGCGACGTCTTTGGCGTCGGGGACGGTGGCCACCCGGGCGCGCAGCAGGGCGCGCAGGTGCTCGAGCTCCACCCGGGCGTCGTCGCGCCCCACCTGCTCGCCGGCGATGATGGTGACCTGACCGGTTGCGCGGCGCAGTTCGGCGGCGATGGGATACGGGTTGCCGATCGGCGCGCTGTAACCGTTCGCATGCCCCGCGCGGTCAGCCACGGCGATGCGCGCCTGCTGAATGTCCTTGGGCAGCAACAACACCGCCGGGCCGCCGGTGCGCGCAGCCGCGACGGCCCGGGGCAACGCCGAGACGATGTCGGCTGGGGCCAGCACCCGCTCGCACCACACCGACACCGCCGAAAACAGCGCCCGGGCGTCCAGCGATCCGTTGCGCCCGCTGGTGTCCTGGAAACTGCCCCGGCCGTCCATCGTGGTCGCGGCCTGGCCGACCAGGGCCAGCACCGGAACCCGGCTCGCGAACGACTCGCCCAGGCCGGCGACGAGGTTCAGCGCTGCGCCGCCGGACGTGGCCGCCACCACCCCGAGCCCGGCGCCGCTGCGGCTGTACCCGTCGGCCATGGTGGCCGCCGAGAACTCGTGCTTGGCCAGCACCGCGGTGATCTCGGGCTCAAAGTGCGCGGCGTCGTAAAGATCCTCGATGTTGGCGCCGTCGACGCCGAAGACGTGGTCGACCCCGAGCGTCGCGAGGTGCCCGACGATGTGGTCGACCACCCGGTACCTGCCGGACATGCCTTCAGACACGAGCCGGGCGCTTGATCGGTTCACCCCGGCGGTGAACCGGTTACCGGCAGCCTTCGTGGTGTCTAGATGACCATCGAACTGCGCGACGTGGTGCGCGAGTACCGGGTGGGTGGTCAACCGGTCCGCGCGCTCGACGGGATCAGCCTGCGCCTCGAGTACGGTCAATTCGTGTCGGTGGTCGGCCCCTCCGGTGCGGGTAAGAGCACGTTGCTGCATCTGCTCGGCGCGCTGGACTCCCCGGATGCCGGCTCGATCACGTTCGACGGCGAGGAGATCGGCCGCCTGGGCGACGAAGAGCAGTCGCGGTTCCGCCATCACCGGGTGGGCTTCATCTTTCAGTTCTTCAACCTGCTGCCGACGCTGTCGGCCTGGGAGAACGTCGCGGTGCCCAAGTTGCTCGACGGTGTCCGGCTGGGCAGGGCCAGACCGGATGCGATCCGGTTGCTGGACCGCGTCGGCCTGGGCAACCGGACCGAGCATCGGCCTGCGGAGCTGTCCGGCGGCCAGATGCAGCGGGTGGCGGTGGCGCGCGCGCTGATGATGGACCCGCCGCTCATCCTCGCCGACGAGCCCACCGGCAACCTCGACTCGACGACGGGCGCCGCGATCCTGCGGCTGCTCGCCGGGGTGGCGCACGAGGACGGCCGCGGCCGGCTGGTGGTGATGGTGACCCACAACGCGGAGGCCGCCGCGGCGACCGATCGGGTGATCACGCTGCAGGACGGGCGGGTCGGTTCCGACGTACCGGCGGTCCCCGCGTGAGGATCACGGCGGCGGCGAGCCGACTGCGCGTGTTCAGCCTGCGTGAGCTCGCCGTGCACCGCCGCCGCACGTTCGCGTCGATCGCCGTAATGGCCGTATCCGCAACCTATCTGGTCGCGATCTTCGGGATCTTCGGATCGATCACCGGGTCGGTCAACCGGCTGGCCGACGGGATCGCCGGTGTGGCCGCGCTCGAGGTGTCGGGCAGCACCGACACCGGATTCCCCGACACGGTACTGGCCGACGTGGCCGCGGTCCCCGGCGTCGCCACCGCGGCGCCGATGATCCGAACCTCCGCGGCCACGCCGACGGGTCCGGTGCTGCTGCTCGGCGCGGACGCGAGCACCGCCGCGCTGGGCGGCGCCCTGAAGGACGCGGTCGCGCGACCCGTGCGGGCGCTGTCCTCGACGCCAGACGGCGTGCAGGTCGGGCCGCGGGTCGGCTACGCGAAAGGCCAGACGCTGCAACTGGGTTCGGGCTCGGTCACGGTCACCGAAGTGCTGGCGGGCAAGCAGGTCGCGGACCTCAACGGCGGGCACTACGTGCTTGCGCCGCTCGCGCTGGCGCAGAGCGTCACCGGCCGCCCCGGGCAGCTCGACTCGATACTGATCACCACCAAACCGGGCGCCGATGCGGCCAACGTCCGCGCCGCGGTCACCGCCGCGGTGAACGGCCGAGCCCTGGTCGCCGCCCCGAGCGTTCGGGCGGCCCGCGCCGGCGACGGCGTCAAGCTGATGAACTACATGGCCCTGCTGGGGGCGGCGATCGCGTTGGTGGTCGGCGCGTTCCTCATCTACACGACGATGACCATGGCGATCACCCAGCGCCGGCCGGTCATCTCCATGTTGCGTGCGATCGGCGGCCGGCGCGTCACCATCGTCGGCGACATGGTCGGGGAGGCGGCGGTGCTCGGCCTGTTCGGCGGGGCCATCGGGTCCGGACTGGGAATCCTGGCCGGCCACACCGCGATTGGCCGACTGCCCCCGGCGATCACGCAGGGACTCGAGGCCCGCGTCGAATACTGGTTGCCCGGTTACGCCATCCCGCTGGCCCTCGCGGCCACGGCGGCCACCAGCGTGGCCGCGTCGGCGATGGCCGCGCGGCAGGTGTACAAGGTCGCGCCGATCGAGGCGCTGGCGCCCATCGGGGCGTCGACGGCCGACGTCGTACCGCGCCGGCTGCGCGTCGCCGCCGGGGTGGGCGCCGTCGCGGTATTCGCGGTCTCGATCTGGGTTGTCATCGGCCAACGCGGCACGCTCGCGTTCGCCGCGATGGCCGCCCTGTTGAGCGCCGAGATCGCGCTCGGCTTCGCGCTCAGCGCACCCATCGTCAAGGGCACGGCCACGGCGGCACGCCTGTCCGGATCGTTCGGCGCGCTCGCCGCGGCCACCATCGAACGCGCGCCGCGACGGGTGTGGGCCACGGTGATGACCGTGCTCATTGGGGTGGTCACCACCGTCGTGATCACCGGCACCAACGCCGACATGCTCCGCTCGGCCCGCGGCGTGTTCGTCCCGGCCGCCGGCGTCGACGTGTGGGTCAGCGCGAATCCCCCGGGCAGCTACCCCACCGACCCTCTGCCGCAGGGCCTTTCCGAAAGACTGGCCGCGCTGCCCGGGGTGGGGCGGGTGACCGAGGGCGCGTCCGGGTTCGCCGTCGTCGGCGGCACCCGCGTCCTGCTCGACGGTTTCTCGGACGGAACCCGGGACCCGCTGTTCCGCGCGCTCGACGAACGCCTGCGCGCCGACGTGCTCGCCGGCCGGGGCGTCGTGCTCACCCAGAATCTCGGTGCGACGCTGCACGTCCGCGTTGGCGATCCGCTGCGGCTGCAGACGCCGCACGGCCCGCGGCAGACGGCCGTGCTGGCCCTGGTGCCGTTCTTCTCGACCGTCATCGGCACGGTGGGCATCGATCTCGATCACCTGCGGGCGTGGTTCGACCGCCCGGCCGCGACCACCCTGCAAATCGCCGCGGCCCCGGGGACGGATCCGAAGCGGCTGCTGACCGAGGTCCGCCGGGTGGTGCCGGCGCCCAACCACGTCTACGACGGGCGCGCGGCCCTGGCGGGGCTCGAGGCCCCGCTGCATCAGAGCATGTTCATCGCCAACGCCGTGTGGGTGATCGTCGTCGCCGTGGCCGCCGTCGCGCTGCTCAACACGCTGACGCTCTCGGTGCTCGAACGCCGCCGTGAGATCGGCGTGCTGCGGGCCATGGGCTCCAGCCGCCGGTTCGCCCTGCGCATGGTCCTGGCCGAGGCAGCCGGAATCGGTTGTGTGGGTGGTGTTTTCGGGCTGCTCTTCGGCCTGATCGACCAGTGGCTGTTCAGTCTGATCAGCGGGGACATCATGAATTTTCCGGTCGGCTTCCGCCTGAGCCCGATGGCCCTGGCCTTCACCGCGGGGGCGCTGGCGATCTGCCTGCTCGGCTCGCTGCCACCCGCGCGGCGGGCGGCGCGGCTGAACATCATCGAGGCCGTCAGCGTCCAGTGAGGGTGGCGAACCCTTGCAAATGAGGCTTGCACGGGAACGGGACCGGGGTGCGCGGGATGGTGCGCAGCGTCGTGGTGTCGAACCCGGCCGCGGCGATGGAATCCAGGGTTCGCCGGTTCGGCTCGCAACCGGCGGCAAGCCACGACCACGGTTTGGCGACCAGGTCCTGGAACCGGCCCATCGCGCCGTCCCCGCGCACGTGCTCGAGCACCACCAGCCTGCCGCCCGGTGCCAGCACCCGGCGGATCTCACCGAGGGTGGCGGCCACGTCGTTGACCGAACACAACACCAGGCCGATGTGTACCGAGTCAAAGCTGTTGTCGCAGAATGGAATCGACTCGCCACTGCCCTCCACGATGTCGACGGCGATGCCGTGGCGACCGGCGAGCCGGGACGCCATCCGCCGGAACGGCGCCTCCGGCTCCACGGCGGCGACCGACGTCACCGCGGCGGGCAGGAACCTCAGGTCGGTGCCCGGACCCAGGCCGAGCATCAGCAGCCGGCCGGTTGCGTTGCTGAGCGCCGCGCGGCGATACCGGTGATAGAACAGCCGGTCAAAGACCGGCTGACCGAACCGGTACACGTACGGGAACAAGGGATTACGGCGCGTCACCGAGCACCCAGATCCATTCGGAACGGTGGATATTCGTCGCGCATCAGGGACACGTACACGGCCACCCGGTAGCGCCAACGCACGATGCCCAGCAGCAGGTCGAACATGCCCGCCGGGATGGCCCCGGTGCACAACAACGTCACCGCGGCGATCACGCACAGCAGCTGCAGCAGCGGCTCCATCGACCAGCAGAGCAGGATGTGCGGGATGGCCAACAGCCACTTCACCGGCACGGCCCACCTCTTCAGCCGCTCCGGATAGTCGACCTGCAGATCACCCGGGTAGTCGGGCCGCGACGCGAACGTGAAAGGCGGATACCTGTCCGTGCTGTTCATCGGGAACCTGAAATTCATGACCCGCCACGACCAGCGCAGCACACCGACGTTGAAGTCGAATATCGGCCGCGGATACCGCCCGGTGGACAAGATGGCGACGCCCGCGACCACGGTCGACAGCGGGTAGACCAGGTACAGCCCGATCAGGATCGGGTAGTGCGGGACGGCGAGCACGCACCACTTCAACAGCCAGAGCCAGCGTGACGGGGCGTCGAAATCGCCTCGCACCCTGATGGATTCGTCCGGACGGTTCACGGGCTGGTTCGGCTTGCCGTCGCTGCCCCCAATTCCCGGTCGATCTCCGCGGACATCCGGCGGTGGCTCGTCCACAGCAGAAACGTGGTGAGGGCGCGGGCCTGCAGCCGGTCGGGGATCAGTGCGGCCGGTCGCAGCACGACCTCACCGTGCGAAACCGGCAGCGACGCCACCCGGGACACGGCCATCACCTTGCGCCGGCGGGTCTTCTCATACCTGCGCAGCGCGCCCGACACAGCGCCGTTGGAGGCGTCGCTCGCCAGATCCGACAGCGACTTGCACAGCACCATGGTGTCGAGCAGGGCCTGGTTGGTCCCCTGCGCCAGGGTCGGCGGCATCGTGTGGGCGGCATCGCCGACCAACGTGACCGGGCCGCGGCCCGCGGGCGGTATCGGATGCCGGAAATGGGGATACGGCGAGTGCGCCAGGTCGTCGTCGGTCAGGACCGCCAGCACCCGGTCGACGGCGTCGGACCACCCGGTGAAATGGCACCGGATCGTCTCGATCGGACGCTGCGGGCGCACGAAGCCGTACGACCACGGCAGGTCGAACCACCACTGCACATCGGAGCCCCCGGCCGGCCACAGGCCGAGGTTTCCCCGCTCGCCGATGACCATGAGCGCGGTGTCCCTGTCCCGGATCTCCCCAAGGCTGATCAGCCCCTGCCAACTGCACCAGCCGGTGGGCTTGGCCTCCCGAGCGCCGACACTGTCGCGGACCATCGAATGCAGGCCGTCGGCGCCGATCACCAGGTCGCCCTCGGCCGAGCTGCCGTCGTCGAACTCGATCCGCACGCCGTCGCGCGTTGCGGCCAATCCGATTGCGCGGCAGTCGCATCGGATCCGGTCGCCCGGAAAGCCGTCCAGCAACCGCTCCAGGAGCACCCGGCGCGGAACCATCCGGACCGGTGCGCCGAGCCGATTCGCCATCGCGGCCACGTCCAGCGTGGCGAGCGGACGGCCCGTGGAGGTCACGGCCCGCACGGTGGACAGCAGCTGACCGGCCCCGTCCATGTCGACGCCCAGCTGCCGGAGCACCGTCTCGCCGTTGGACCAGATCGTCACCGCACCGCCGGCCGCCCGCACCTCGGGTCGCCGCTCGAAGACCGTGACGTCGTGCCCGTCGCGCAACAACCCCCGGGCGACGGAGATGCCGCCCACCCCGGCGCCCACCACCAGGGCCCGAAGGGAGCGTCCGCCAGCCACGTGCGGCCTACATCGAACGCTGCAGCAGAACTTGGCCGGTATCGGCGGCGACCACCTGCACGGCGGCGATCTGGTCGACCGGCGTCGAGATGCTGCCCGCTGGCGTCGCGGTGTGGCCGGGTTCGGCCACCCAGGTCGCCAGCCGGGTCTGGCTGCCGTCACGGCCCACCACGACCATCGCCAGCGTGTCGTGGTGCGCGTTGAGCGGGGCCAGGCACACGCACCGCAGGTTGATGGACGTGCCCCAGTGCTGGCTGGACAGCTGCACGGTCGAGGCCAGCAGGGTGGTGCCCACCTGCGCCATCGGCGCCGAGGACGCGGTCACCTGCTGCGACGGGGACGACGAATACCCCTGCACGCCAACGAACACGCCGATCGCCAGCACCACGGCCGCGGCGGACGAGGCCACCCAGGTGACGATCCGCGCGCGACGCCGGCGCCAGCTCACCTTGGCCAGCAACGACGTCAACAGCTCGGGCGACATCTCCGGCGTCGCCGGCAATCCGGCGGCCGCACCGGACTCGTTGATCGCGGCCACTTCGTTGCGGTCGAGCTGCGACAGCAGGGCCGGCACACCGCTCAGGTCGGCGACGGCGCCCCGGCAGGCCGGACAATGCGCGAGGTGGGCCTCGAATTCGCGGCGCTCGGCGGCCGACAACGAGCCCAACACGTATGCGGCATCCCACATCGCGTACGGATCGTCGGGAGGCCCGATGCCCCGTTGCGGCGTCATCATGTCATCCATTTCCTCATCACCCCTCAAGCATCAGGAGCCCCTCAGCGGGTTACCCCAAGTTCCTGCAGAGTGAGCCGCAACGCCCGCACGGCGTAGTGTAATCGCGACTTCACCGTTCCCTCGGCGATGCCGAGGTCTGCAGCGATCTGCGCGGTGGTCCATCCGCGGTAGTAGGACCGTTCGATCACGGCCCGGTGCTCCGCGGACAGCTGCGCCATGGCGTCGGCTATCAGCAGCTTGTCCAGCGCGGCGTTCACCTCGTCCGGCGTCGACCGTTCGGGCGCGCCCGCCTCGTCCGTCGAAGCGACGACGTTGCGGAACCGCGCGCTGCGCCGGTCGTCGATGATCATGTTGCGGGCGACGGTGAACAGCCAGGCGCGGGCGGAGCGTTCCGTGTCCGCGACGACCTCCGGATGCTGCCAGGCCCGCAGCAACGTCTCCTGGACCACGTCCTCGGACTGGCTCGCGTCCCCCGTCAGCCGGAGGGCGTAACGCCACAAGACCGCCGCGTGCTCGTCGTAGAGCGCCCTCATCAGCGCGGCTTCGGCAGCCCCCGAAGCCCCCCGAGTGCCTGCCACACGAGCCACTCCATCACCTCCGACTACTGAAACGAGTCGAATGGCCGTTTAGTTCAGCCGGTTCAGCCGGCTAAGCCAGAGTCAGGATGCGCGGGCCGGCGTCGGTCACCGCGACGGTGTGCTCCCAGTGTGCCGCGCGCGAGCCGTCGGAGGTGGTGACGGTCCACTCGTCGTCGAGCACCACGGTCTTGCCCGTCCCGAGCGTCAGCATCGGTTCGATGGCCAGCACCGACCCGGGGGCCAGCAGCGGGCCGCGCCCGGGCGAGCCCTCGTTGGGCAGGAACGGGTCCATGTGCATGTGCCGGCCGATGCCGTGGCCGCCGTAGCCCTCAACGATCCCGAACGCGAGCCCGTGCCGGTCGGAGGCCGCGCGCGTGCCCGTCTCGATGGCGTGCGAGACGTCGGTCAGCCGGCTGCCGGGAACCATCGCCGCGATCCCGGCCTCCAGCGATTCCCGGGTAGCGTCGCTGAGCGCCTGGTCGGCCGCGTCGAGGGTGCCGACACCGAAGGTGATGGCGGCGTCGCCGTGCCAGCCGTCGAGCACCGCGCCGCAGTCGATGGACACCAGGTCGCCGGGCGCCAGGATCTCCGCGGCCGAGGGGATCCCGTGCACCACCCGCTCGTTGACCGACGCGCAGACCGACGCGGGGTAACCGTGGTAGCCGAGGAACGACGGAATCGCGCCCGCCTCGCGGATCACCGACTCGGCGATCTGGTCGAGGGCCAGGGTCGAGACCCCCGAGGCCGCGGCCGCCCGAACCGCCTGCAGCGCGGCCGCGACCACCGCCCCCGCCGCAGCCATCGCGTCGAGTTCGCCGGCGGTGCGCTGCGGCACGACTTTGCGACTCCGCAACCGCGCCAGCGGGTTCATGCTTACCTGCCCAACGCTTGCAGGGCGCGGGCGAACACCTCGTCCATGGTGCCGACGGCGTCGACCGTCTTGAGCTCGTCGCGGTAGTACTCCAGCAGCGGCGCGGTCTCGTCGCGGTAGACCTTCATCCGGTTGAGGATGACGTCGTCGGTGTCGTCGGCGCGGCCACGCGACTTGAGCCGTTGCAGCAACTCCTCCTGCGAGACGCGGAACTCCAGCACGGCGTCGATGTCGGTGCCCCGGCGTTCGAGCATCTTGTGCAGCGCCTCGGCCTGTTCGGTCGACCGCGGATACCCGTCCAGGATGAAGCCGTTGGCCGCGTCGGGCTCGCTCAGCCGGTCGTCGACGAGCTGGTTGGTCAGCTCCGAGGGCACCAGGTCCCCGGCGTCCAGATAGCGCTTGGCCTCGATGCCGAGTTTGGTCCCGTTCTCGATGTTGCTGCGGAAGAGTTCGCCGGTGGAAATTTGCGGGATCCCGAGCTTTTCGGAGAGCTTCTGGGCCTGCGTTCCCTTGCCCGCCCCCGGCGGCCCCAGCAAAACGACTCTCACTTCAGGAACCCTTCATAGTTGCGCTGCATCAGCTGGCTCTCGATCTGCTTGACGGTATCCAAGCCGACGCCAATCATGATCAAAACCGCGGTACCGCCGAAGGGCAAATTCTGAACGGCCCCGCCGTTGCCGATCTGCAGGAACAGGTTGGGCAGCACCGAGATGGCGCCGAGGTAGATCGAGCCCGGCAGGGTAATGCGGCTCAGCACATAACGCAGGTAGTCCGCGGTGGGCTTGCCCGGCCGGATGCCGGGGATGAACCCGCCGAACTTCTTCATTTCGTCGGCACGTTCGTCGGGGTTGAACGTGATCGACACGTAGAAGTAGGTGAAGAAGATGATCAGCCCGAAGTAGATGCCGATGTAGACGGGGTCGCTGGGGTCGGACAGGTAACTGCCGACGAACTTGTCCCACCAGCTGTTGCCCACGCCGCCGCTGCCGCTGCGGATCAGCTGGGTGATCAGGTGCGGGATGTAGATGAGCGACGACGCGAAGATGACCGGGATGACGCCGGCCTGGTTGACCTTGAGCGGCAGGTACGTCGACGTTCCGCCGTACATGCGCCGGCCCACCATGCGCTTGGCGTACTGCACCGGGATGCGGCGCTGGCCCTGCTCGACGAACACCACGCCGACGATGATGGCCAGGGTGGCGACGCAGACGGCGGCGAAGATGGCCCCGCCGCGGCTGTCCAGGATGGCCTTGCCCTCGGACGGGATGCGGGCCGCGATGCCGACGAAGATCAGCAACGACATGCCGTTGCCGATGCCGCGCTCGGTGATCAGCTCACCCATCCACATCACCAGGGCCGCGCCGGCGGTCATCACCATCACGATGACGACCAGCGTGAAGATGCTCTGGTCGGCGATGATGTCCAGCGAGCAGCCCTGCAGCAGGCCGCCGTTGGCGGCCAGCGCGACGATGCTGGTCGCCTGCAGGATCGCCAGTGCGATGGCCAGGTAGCGGGTGTACTGGGTCATCTTGGCCTGGCCGGACTGGCCTTCCTTGCGCAGTTCCTCGAAGCGCGGGATGACCACCGTGAGCAGCTGCACGATGATGCTGGCGGTGATGTAGGGCATCACGCCGACCGCGAACACCGTCAGTTTCAGCAGCGCACCGCCGGAGAACAGGTTGATCAGCGAGTAGATCTGCCCGGCCGCGCCGCCGCTGGCTTCTTTGATGCACTGCTGGACGTTCGGGAAATTGACGCCAGGGGACGGCAGAGCGGCGCCCAGCCGATAGAGAACGACGATGCCCAGCGTGAAGAGGATCTTCCGTCTCAGGTCGACTGTTCGCAGCGATGAGATGAAAGCCGAAAGCACTCTTCCTCCTGCGCAGCCGGGGGGTTTCCTGCATTACGCGCCCAACACCCGCAGGCCAGGACGTACGGCCGACCATTTTACGGCGCGTCAAACCGTGTACGAGACTAACAGCTGATGTGGGTAACTCCGTCCACGGCCGTCGGCGACCGCCCATGAAAGCACAGGAAGCCGCAAGCCGTGGAAGGTAGAGTCGCGCGTGGCTCGTTGCATTTGCTAAGTAAGTGGGAGCGCCATGACACGCACTGACCAAGACAGCTGGGACCTGGCCTCCAGCGTCGGCGCCACGGCCACGATGGTCGCCGCGGCCCGCGCGCTGGCCAGCGAGGCCACCGACCCGATCATCGACGACCCGTTCGCGGCGCCCCTGGTGCGAGCCGTGGGCCTGGAATTCTTTTGCCGCCTGGTCGACGGTGAGCTGGCGCCGCCGGACGCCGAGGACGGCGAACGGGACCTGCAGCTCGAGACGGACTCGATCGCGGTGCGGACCCGCTTCTTCGACGACTTCTTTAGGGGCGCCGCCCGGGACGGGATCCGCCAGTCGGTGATCCTCGCCGCCGGCCTCGACGCCCGCGCGTACCGGTTGAGCTGGCCGCCCGGAAGCGTCGTCTACGAGGTCGACCAGCCCAAGGTCGTCGAGTTCAAGACCGCCGCCATGGCAAAGCTGGGCGCCACCCCCAGCGCGGACCGGCGGACCGTCAGCGTCGACCTGCGCGACGATTGGCCGGAAGCGTTGCGGCGCAGCGGGTTCGACCAGGGGCAGCCCACCTCGTGGAGCGCCGAGGGCCTGCTGATGTACCTGCCGCCCGAAGCCCAGGACCGGCTCTTCGACAACATCACCGACCTCAGCGCCCCCGGCAGCAGGCTGGCCACCGAATTCCACGGCGATTCGGGCCGGACGATGAGCGAACGCGCCAAGCAGTTCAACGAGCGGTGGGCCAACCTGGGGTGTGACATCGACCTGTCGGGTTTGTTCTTCGACGGCGAGCGCAGCAATGTCGTGGACTACCTGACCGGTCGCGGATGGAACGTAACCACCCGGGAGCGCCGCGAGTACTTCGCCGACTACGGCCTCGTGTTCCCGGACGACGAGACGTCCCAGCTGCGCAACATCGTCGCCGTCACAGCGGCGCTCGGCTAGCTCAGGCGGGCCTGGCGGACGGCGCGCGCACCACCATCGGCACGGCGGGGAAGCACCAGGCCATCTCGGTGCGCGACTTGCGCAGTGCGGCGGTGCCGTAACCCTTCTTGCGGTGCTCGGGGTGGATCCAGATCCGCACGTTGACCTCGCCGCCGAGCAACTCGCCGAAGACCATGCCGACCTTCTCGCCGGAGGCGACGGCCACGAACCAGGCGGCCTCCTCGTCGTCGAGGCGCGCCAGCGCCGCGCTGATCTCGTCATCGAGGTTGCCGGCCGGGCCGCCGGAACCGTCGCCGGCGGCGCCCATGTCCTCGGTGCGGGCGGCGAAGATGTCGCGGTCCTTCTCGGCGGAGAAGGGCCGCAGTTCCAGGGTCTCCCCCGAGCTGGCCGGCCGCTCGCCCAGGGTGAAGCTGAGCTGCTTGTTCAGGTCCTCGAGTTCGGCGAGGATCTTGCGGCGCGAGTCGATGGTGAGCTGATCGAACGACATCCCCATCACCGCTTCGGCGGCCACGTGGGAGGTGTCCAGCAGGCGGACGATCGCCTCGACCGCGGCCGCCTTGTTCTCGGACTCCACCACGACATCGGCGATTTCATGCCGCCGTTCAAGGGCTTTCAGCAGGGCATCGGCGATCTCGCGACGGGCGGCTTTGCGGTCGTGGTCGGTCATTGCACCAGCCTAGAACGCCGCCCGGGGTAGTGCGCTACATCGGCGGTTTCCCAGCACCAGGAACCGCTGGTAGCGATCCTCGACCGCGGCCGCCCAGCCGGGGTCGGGCTCGACGACGCGCTCGGTGCGGGCCCAGCGCGCGGCGTCGGCGATCGAGGTCTCCAGCCCGGCGGCCATCCGCGCGAGGAAGGCGGCGCCCAGCGCCGCCCCCTCGGCCACCCCGGACACCTCCACCGGGCGGCCGGTGGCGTCGGCGACGGCCTGCATCCACGGTGCGACCCGGGTGCCGCCGCCCGTGGCGACGATGCGCGCCACCGGCGCCCCGCTCAGCTCGATGAGCTGGCGGACCACGAAGCCCGACGCCTCGTAGGCGGCCCGGCGCAGCGCGGCGGCGTCGTGGGTGAGGTCCAGGGCGTCCAGCACGGCGCGGCGGTCCGGGTCGTGGAACGGGGTGCGCTCGCCGCGGATGTAGGGCGACCACACCGGCACCCGCCCGGGCTGCGCGGCGGCCGGGTCGCCGGCGGCGACCACGCGGTCCACCCAGCCCAGGAACAGCCCGCCGGCATTGCTGGCCCCGCCGATCTGGCTCTTGCCGGCGGCCGTGTGGGGGATGGTCCACAGCCCCGGCACCTGCCGGGGCTCCCCGATGGTGGTCCACACGATCAGGGTGGTGCCGCACAGCACCAGCACGTCGCCGTCGCGGTCGGCGCCGGCCACGATCTGTTCGCACAACGCGTCGATCGCGCCGATCCCCAGCGCGGCGCCGCTGCCGTGCACCTGCCCCACGGCGGCCCCCATGCTCTGCACGCGCGGCATCTGGTCGGGCCGCGCGCCGCGTTCGGCGCACGCGTCGGGGTTCCAGCCGGTCCCCTCGAACAGCGGGTACGCCGTTGCGGCGGTGGCGAAGTCGATGACCGCCTCGCCCGCGAGCGCGTGGTTGGCCACCGCCGGCGCCGGCCAATAGCCGGCCGCGCCCGGCGCCTGGGCGGCGGTCCAGCGCAGGAACTCGGCGGCCTCGCCCAGCGCCGGCAGCGGCTGCGCCGCTTGTTGCGGCACCCGGCCCCGTTCGTCGCCGTAGAGCAGCCCCGGCGTCATCGGAACGCCGGCGGCGTCGACGGCCGTCAGCGACGGCACCATCGCCGACACGGCCACCGCGCGGACGTTCGGCCCGGGGGCCAGCTGGTTCAGGGCCGCCACCGGCCCGCGCCGCCACGCCTCGTCGGCGTCGTGCTCGAGGCGGTCGGGCGTGGGCACCCGCAACCGGTGCGGGATTCGCGCCCGCGCCGTCACCCGGCCGTCGGCGTCGGCGGCGACCGCCTTGACCGCCGTGCTGCCGACGTCGATGCCGATTGTGACGTCATCACGTGACACGGGCGTCACCGTACGCCAGCATTGGGGTTCGTGACGTCAAGACCGCGCGCCTTGGTGACCGCCCCGCTGCGGGGGCCGGGGTTCGCCAAGCTCCGGGAACTGGCCGACGTGGTCTACGACCCCTGGATCGAGCAGACCCCGCTGCGGATCTACAGCGCCGAACAACTGGCCGAGCGCATCACCTCCGAGGCCGCGGATGTCGTTGTGGTGGAAAGCGACTCGGTAAGCGGGCCGGTGTTCGAGTTGGGGGCGCGCACCCTGATTGCCGTGGCGTCCACCCGCGGCGATCCCAACAACGTCGACATCGCCGGCGCCACCGCGGCCGGTGTTCCGGTGTTGAACACCCCGGGCCGCAACGCCGACGCGGTCGCCGAGTTGACCGTGGCGCTGCTGCTGGCCGCCACCCGCCAGCTGCTGCCCGCGGACGCGGACGTCCGCAGCGGCAACATCTTTCGCGACGGCAGCATCCCCTATCAGCGGTTCCGCGGCTGGGAGGTCGCCGGGCGCACCGCCGGGCTGGTGGGCCTCGGCGCCGTCGGCCGCGCCACACAGTGGCGACTGTCCGGGCTGGGCCTGCGGGTCATCGCCCACGACCCGTACAACGACGACGCCCGGCACGGCCTGGACGAGCTGCTGGCCGAGGCCGACGTCGTCTCGCTGCACGCGCCCGTCACCGACGACACGGCCGGCATGATCGGGGCGCCGCAGTTCGCCGCCATGCGCGACGGCGTGGTCTTCCTCAACACCGCCCGCGCCCAGCTGCACGACACCGACGCGCTGGTCGACGCGCTGCGCGGCGGCAAGGTGGCCGCCGCCGGGCTGGACCACTTCGTCGGCGAATGGCTGCCCACCGACCACCCGCTGGTCGGCATGCCCAACGTCGTGCTGACGCCCCACATCGGCGGCGCCACGTGGAACACTGAGGCCCGGCAGGCGCAGATGGTGGCCGACGACCTGGAAGCCCTGCTGGCCGGCAGGACGCCCGCCCACATCGTCAACCCGGAGGTGCTACGGCCATGAAGTCCGTCGACAACCCCGAAACGGCGGTGCTGGACGCCGCCAAGGACATGCTGCGCCGGGGCTTGGTCGAGGGAACCGCGGGCAACATCTCCGCGCGGCGCTCCGACGGCAACATCGTCATCACGCCGTCGTCGGTCGACTACCGGGACATGCAGCTCGACGACCTCGTCCTGGTCGGCCCGGACGGCGCCGTGCTGCACGCCGCGGACGGCCGCTCGCCGTCGTCGGAGATGCAGCTGCACCTGGCCTGCTACCGCGCGTTCGACGACATCGGCAGCGTCATTCACAGCCATCCGGTGTGGGCCACCATGTTCGCCATTGCGCACCAATCGATCCCGGCCTGCATCGACGAGTTCGCGGTGTACTGCGGCGGGGACGTCCGCTGCACCGAGTACGCCGCGTCCGGCACGCCCGAGGTCGGCACCAACGCCGTCAGGGCGCTCGACGGCCGGGGCGCGGCGTTGATCGCCAACCACGGCCTGGTGGCCGTGGGACCGCGGCCGGACAAGGCGCTGCACATCACCGCGCTGGTGGAGCGCACCGCCCAGATCGTCTGGGGCGCAAGGGCTCTCGGCGGCCCCGTGCCCATCCCCGAGGACGTGAACCGCAACTTCGCCGGCGTGTACGGCTACCTGCGCGCGAACGCCTGATGCGCCCGGTCCGGTTCGGCCGCGCGAGCGTGGCGCGGGTCGCTGAACTCCAATTCGACCTTGCTGCAAGCCTTTTCACGCAGACGCCGCCGTCCGGCTGGCGGGACAACGCCGACCTGCTGGTGCCGGACTTTTTCGACCCCTCGACCGATCAGTGGCACATCGCGATCCAAAGCTGGGTGATCGAGGTCGACGGGCTGACCGTCGTGGTGGACACCGGGGTCGGCAACGATCGCGACCGCCCGCACATGCCGCCCCTGGAC
Source organism: Mycobacterium sp. SMC-2 (assembly GCF_025263485.1). Classification (NCBI taxonomy): domain Bacteria; kingdom Bacillati; phylum Actinomycetota; class Actinomycetes; order Mycobacteriales; family Mycobacteriaceae; genus Mycobacterium; species Mycobacterium sp. SMC-2. The sequence goes on along the minus strand of NZ_CP079863.1, from coordinate 1,668,183 downwards.
CACCTGAACACCGGATTCCTGGGCGCCCTGCGGTCCGCCGGCGTCGATCGCGCCGCCGTGGACGTGGTGGTCAACACCCACATCCACTCCGACCACGTCGGGTGGAACACGATGCTCACCAACGGTGCGTGGGTCCCCACCTTCCCCAACGCCCGGTATGTCGTCCCGGCCGCCGACTACCGCCACTTCGCGCCCGACGGGCCCGCGGCGACGCGATCGCCGCGCAACGACGAAGAAGCGGCTCAGCAGCGCGGCGACCGGTTGGTGTTCGCGGACAGCGTCGCACCGATCGCCGAGGCGGGTCAGCTCGTCCAATGGTCGGGCGACTACCAGATCAGCCCGTCGCTGCGACTGAGGCCGGCCGCCGGACACACGCCGGGCTCCTCGGTGCTGTGGCTGGACGCGGGCCGGCCGGCGGTCTTCGTCGGCGACCTCACCCACAGCCCGCTGCAACTCCGCCGGCCCGCCGACGCCTGCGCGTTCGACATGGACGCACCGGCCGCCGCGGTCACCCGCCACCGGATCTTCACCGAGGCCGTGCAAGCGAAAGCGGCCGTGATACCCGCGCACTACCCCGGTCGCGGCGGCGCCACCATCCGCGCCGTCGACGACCAATTCGACGTCGATCACTGGCTCGACATCGATACGGTGTGACCATGGTGTACCGAGTGGTCCAGTGGTCGACCGGCAACATCGGCAGGCGAGCGCTCGGCGTCCTGCTGGACCGCGACGACTTCGACGTGGTCGGCGTCCACGCCTTCGGCTCGGACAAGGTGGGCCGCGACGCGGGCGAGCTGGCGGACCAGGCCCCGGTCGGAGTTGCCGCAACCGGCGATGCCGACGCGTTGATCGAGCTCCGACCGGACTGCGTGTGTTACATGCCCCGCGCCATCGACTACGACCTGGTGCTGCGGATGCTGCGCGCCGGCATCAACGTCGTCACCACGGGCGATTTCCTGACCGGCACCCATCACCCGGCCGAACTCCCGGCGCTCGAGGAGGCGGCGCACCGGGGCGGCGCGACCTTCCTGGGCACGGGCTTCGAGCCGGGCTTCATCAACGTCGTCGCCGGCTTCCTCACCGGCGCCTGCCGGCAGGTTCGCAACGTCACGCTGGTCGAAACGTTGGACTGCACAACCTATCCCGTGTGGGAAGTGTGGAAGGTGCTCGGATTCGGCAAATCACCCCGGGAACCGGTGACGCGGATCGACCCGGCGACGCAACGGTACGGCCTGGGTTACTTCGAGACGCTGGACATGATCGCCACCATGCTCGGCGTCGAACTCGACTCCAAGGAGGCGTTCGTCGAGCCCGCGGTGCTGACCCGCGATCTGGACCTGGGGTGGGTGGGCTTCACCGCCGGCACCATTGGGGGCCAGCGCCGCACCTATCGCGGCCTTCTCGGCGGCCGGCCGGTGGTCGAGCTCGCCATCTGCTGGACCATGAGCAACGACGCGCTCGACCCGCAATGGAGCGACCCCGAGGGTTTCAGCGTGGTGATCGAGGGCACGCCACGCGTCGACGCGACGATCCGGTTCGGCGAGCCCGGGCAGGATGCGATGACCGTGTTGATGGACAGCACCGCCGTCGCCGCGGTCAACGCCATCCCGTTCGTCTGCGACGCGCGGCCCGGCGTCATCACCCCCATCGACCTGCCGATCACCGGATCCCAAGGGGCGCTGAAGGTTTGAGTCAGGCGGCCCCACCGCGCCATTTGCGGGGCGAAACGCCGTGGGTCCGGCTGAAGAGCCTGCTGAAATAGCCCGGGTCGGCAATCCCGACCCGCCCGGCCACGTCGGCTATCGGAAGGTCCGTTTCGCCAAGCAATGTGCGAGCCTCCGCCATGCGGCGTTCGGTGATCCACTCCCCCACCGTGCGTCCGGTGCGGCGCCGGACCACGGTCGTCAAATGTCCCGGTGTGATGCCGAGTTCGCCGGCGACGTCGCGCAGCGACAGCTGCTCGGCGTGCCGCCGGTCGATCACCTCGAACACCTCGGCCACCAGCGGTTCGCCGCTGCGCCGCAGCTCGGCCACCACCGGCCCGGCCAGCCGCGCGAGGTCGATCAACAGCAGGGTCAGGTGCGCCAGCGCCGCCTGCCGGTAACCGTCCTGCCGCGCGTCCAGTTCCGTTTCGATCGAACGGATCGCGGCGTCCCACGCCGACCGCCGGGCCACGGGCAGGTCGAGGCGCAGTATCCCGCCCGCCTGTCCGTGCAGGAACGGGAACAGCAGCGGGTGCGCCCGCCACGCCGGCCATGGCGATCGCGCGTCCTCGCCGAGCGCGCCCGGGTCGAAGAACACCGCCACACCGGCGTCGCGGAACTCCAGCCGGCAGGGGTCGAGCACCCGGCCCGCGGCGGCCACGTACACCAGCCCCGCGGAGGGCAGGTACCAGATTGCCGGGAAGTCGTGAATGTGGCGACCGCGCTCGATGAAATCCTCGGGACCCGACCGCGCCACCGAAACCGGGGGCGTGTCGGGATCCGTGCGGTATTCGTAAATCGGCACCCCCGCGCGCCGTCGAACCATCCGGGCAGGCCGCGTCATGTCGCCAAAAATAGTCCTATTTTCACCGAGGATCACCCAATTATTCCGCCGTTCATCGATTCACCATGGATTTCGTGACGAAACATCATCCACATGACTACTTGCCCGCCGCCGGCCACGACGCACTGCTGCCCTGCTACGACCTGATATCACGCCTGCTGGGCATCAACAAGGTTCACCAGGCCCTCATCGCACAGGCCGGGCTCGGCGACTGCCGTCGTGTCCTGGAAATCGGCTGCGGCACGGGCAATCTCATCATTCGGGCCAAACGCGGCCATCCGCAGCTGGAGGCGGTCGGTTGCGACCCCGATCCGCGCGCGCTCGACCGGGCGCGCCGCAAGGCCAACGACGTCCGTTTCGAGCACGGCTACGCCGAGCGGTTGCCCTACGCCGACGGCGAATTCGACCGGGTGCTGTCATCGATGATGCTGCACCATGTCGACGACGGCGCGAAAGCCGCTGCGGCGCAGGAGATCTTCCGGGTGCTGCGCCCCGGAGGCAGGCTGCACCTGGTCGATATCGGCGGCGACACGACCACCGACCGGAGCCTGCTGGCACGTCTCATCCGGCGCAGCCCGCACGTGGCGGGAAATCTCGGCGACGCGATTCCGCGGCTGCTGACCGCGGCGGGGTTCGACTGCGCCGAGGTCGCGTCGACGCGGCACCACGTTCTCGGGCGGTTGACCTACTACCGCGCGACCCGCCCCGCCTAGCGCTGGTCGAACGCGACCTTCACGGCACCGCTGTCGGCCTGGTTGGCGATCGCGAGGAACGCCTCGCGCCAGTGTTCGAGCGGGAAGGTGTGCGTGAGCATGGGACGCAGGTCCACCCGGCTGCCTGCCGCCAGGTCCAGGTAGTGGGCGATGGCATGCTTGCGCTGCCCGTCGACCTCCTCGACGCCGAAGGCGTTGGAACCCACGAGGTCGATCTCCTTGAAATACAAGGGGCTCCACTCCCAGCGGCCGGGCGCGTGCACGCCGGCCTTCACCAGCGTCCCGCGCGAGCGCAACACCCGCACGCCGACCTCGAACGTCTCCGGCTTGCCGACGGTGTCGTAGACGACGTCGATGGCCCCGGGGTGGGCCATCGGCAGCCCCAGCAGCGGCTGCCGCAACCGGCCGCCGCCCCACGCGACCAACTCCTCGACGACGGCCAGGCGCGGTTCGTGATCCACCACCAGCGCGGCCCCGAACCTTCGGGCCAGCTCGGCCTGGGCCGCAAAGCGCGCCACCACCGCGACGGCCACGTCCGGGTAGAGCGCCCGCAGGATCGCGACCGCACACAATCCCAGCGAGCCGGCCCCGTACACCAGGGCGCGCCCGGAGCGCGGCGGCGGGTGGCGGGTGATCGCGTGCAGGGACACCGAGAACGGGTCGGCGAACACGGCCATCTCGTCGGAAATGGCATCCGGCACGCCGAACAGCATGCTGTCGTGCGCGGGCATCAATTCGGCGTAGCCGCCCGTCACGTCGGCGGACACCCCGGTGTGGATGCCCGGCTTGATGTCCCCGTCGGTGAAGCTCCAGCACAGGCTGTAGTCGCCATCCCGGCAGGCGGGGCAGGGCGGCTCGATGCCGCGGGGCGCGCAGGACAGCCACGGGTTGAGCACCACCCGCTGCCCCACTTCTAGCCCGCGCGCCTTGCGGCCCAGCGCGACCACGTCGGCGACCACCTCGTGGCCCATGACTTGCGGGAAGGAACAGAAGGACGACATGGCGTTGTCGGCGTCGCCCTCGCCGAAATCCATCAGGATCTGCTTGGAATCCGAGCCGCAGATGCCGGTCAACCGCGGTCGGGTGAGCACCCAATCGTCGTGCGGCAGTCGCGGTTCCGGCACGTCCCGCAGGGCGGTCGGGGTGCGGCCCAGGTTCGCCGTGAGCGTGTTGGCCCCGTCGGGGACCTCGAAGGGCTCCGGCGGCACGCCGTACACCAGCGCCCTCATTGCGGCGACTCGCTGGTGTCGAGAGCCGCCGCGCCGGCGATGAACGCATCGAGGTCGGCGTTCTTGGCGTCCACGACCGCTTTCAGGTCGGGCACGTAGTGCTCGAAGCCATCGCCGTCCAGCGCCGCGATGATGCCGTCGGCCACCACGTCCGCGGCCACCTTGGGCCCCTGGTAGAGCGGCCGCTCGCTGTCGGGGTGGTCCCAGATCTCGGTGTCGACCGGACCCGGCTCGATCAGCTTCACCGAGACGCCGGAGCCGTACAGGTCGACGGCCATCGCCTCGCTCCACCCGCAGAGCGCGAATTTGCTTGCGCAATAAGCGGACTCGTGGATGATGCCGAGCCGGCCGCCGACGCTCGACACGTTGACGATCAGGCCGGATCCGCGGGCCAGCATGCGCGGCAGCAGGGCCAGGGTGAGCCGCATCGGGGCGAAGAAGTTGACCCGCATGACGTTTTCCACCTCGTCCGGGGTCAGCGCGGTGACGGGCCGGCGCTTCGGGACGGCCGCGTTGTTGATCAGCACGTCGATGCAGCCGAGTGCGTCCCACACCCCGGCGGCCAGGTCGCCCAGCGCCGCGGTGTCGGCCAGGTCGGCCACCCACATCGCCGATGCCGGCGAGGTGCGCCGGCAATCGGCCAGCACCTCGCCCAGCCGGTCCCGGCGGCGCGCGACCAGCCCCACCACCGCCCCGCGGCCGGCCAGCCGCCGGGCCAGGGCCGCGCCCAGACCGGACGAAGCGCCCGTGATGAGCACCCGATCACCCATCAGTCAAGGTTGCCGCGAATCGGGGAAAGCGTACAGTGGAAGAGGCTTGTTAAATCGGCTAAATATTAGCCGAACTACTTCTGAACAGGGGTAAACATGACCTCCACCAGGTATGAGGGAGACACCTGGGACCTGGCGTCCAGCGTGGGTGCCACGGCCACCATGGTCGCGGCATCCCGCGCGGTGGCGTCGCAGGGGCCCGACGCGCTGCTCGACGATCCGCTGGCCGACCCACTGGTCCGCGCCGTCGGCCTGGAGCCCTTCATCCGCATCGTCGACGGGCAGGTCGATTTCGAGGACGACCCGCTGTTCAACCGCAAGGCCCGCGCCGAGCAGATCACGGTGCGCACCCGGTTCTTCGACGACTTCTTCACCGCCGCCACCAAAGACGGCGTGCGGCAGGCCGTGATCCTGGCTTCCGGGCTGGACACCCGCGCCTACCGCTTGCGGTGGCCCGTGGGCACGGTGGTCTACGAGATCGACCAGCCGCAGGTCATCGCGTTCAAGACCGACACGCTGGCCGGCCTCGGTGCCGCCCCGACCGCCGAGCGCCGCGCGATCGCCATCGACCTGCGCGACGACTGGCCGGCGGCATTGCGCGACGGCGGCTTTGACGTCACGCAGCCGGCCGCGTGGAGCGCGGAAGGGCTGCTGCCCTACCTGCCGCCCGAGGCCCAGGACCGGTTGTTCGACAACATCACCGCGCTCAGCGCGCCCGGCAGCCGCCTGGCCACCGAACACATGCCCGACGGCAACGCGTTCTCCGACGAGCGGTTGCAGCGCATCAGCCAGCGCTGGCAGCGGCTCGGTTTCAACCTCAACGCCGCCGACCTGTTCTACCGGGGCGAGCGCAACATCGTCGTCGACTACTTGAGCACCCACGGCTGGCAGGTGAGGGCCCACCCAGCTCGGGAGTTGTACGCGCGGAACGGGTTTGACTTCCCCGAGGACGAGATGTCGGCCGCCTTCGGCGAACTGAGCTACGTCGCCGCGACGCTGGCGTAGCGGGTTGGCTAGGGTTTCGCCTATGTCACGCGCTCACGACGACGAGTGGGATCTGGCGTCCAGTGTGGGCGCGACCGCGACCATGGTGGCCGCCGGGCGCGCCATGGCGACGAAGGATCCCCGCGGCCTGATCCACGACCCCTTCGCCGAACCGCTGGTGCGCGCGGTGGGGGTGGACTTCTTCATCAAGATGATGGACGGCGAGCTCGACCTCGACGCGATCGAGAACGCCTCGCAGGTACGCATGCAGGCGATGGTGGACGGAATGGCGGTGCGCACCAAGTATTTCGACGACTACTTCGTCGACGCCACCGGCGGCGGGATCCGGCAGGTGGTGATCCTCGCGTCCGGCCTGGACTCGCGCGCCTACCGCCTGCCGTGGCCGGACGGCACGGTGGTCTACGAGATCGACCAGCCCCGCGTCATCGAGTTCAAGACGGACACGCTGGCCGGCATCGGCGCGGAACCGGCCGCGGCGCGGCGCGCCGTGCCGATCGACCTGCGCGCCGACTGGCCGACCGCCCTGAAGGCGGCCGGGTTCGACGCCGCGGCGCCGACCGCCTGGCTGGCCGAGGGTCTGCTGATCTACCTGCCGCCGGAAGCCCAGGACCGGTTGTTCGACAACATCACCGCGCTCAGCGTGCCCGGGAGCACGATCGCCACCGAATTCGTGCCCGGCATCGTCGATTTCGATGCCGACAAGGTGCGGGAGATGTCCGGCTCCTTCCGCGACCACGGCGTGGACATCGACATGGCTTCGCTGGTCTACGCCGGCGAGCGCAACCACGTCGTGGACTACCTGCGGTCCAAGCGCTGGGACGTCGAGGGCACCACTCGAACGGAACTGTTCCGGCGCCAGGGCATCGAGGTGCCGCCCCGCGAAAACGACGACCCGCTCGGCGAGATCATCTTCATCAGCGGCCGGCTCACCGGCTAGCTTCTAGAACCGCGACGGCCCGGGCCACAGCACGCGGGCGCCGCTCAGCGTCTGTTCGACGTTGGCCAGGACGCCGGTGACCGTGCGGCCGAGCAGCGCGGCCAACGCGTCGGGCAGCGAGGCGGCGGCAGGCTGTGACGAGGCCCGGGGCCGCACCATGTTCAGCAGCGAGGAGCTCGGATAGCTGACGATGCGGACCTCGCTGTCCACGTCCAGGCCGGCCAGCACCTTGGCCCGGCGCACCGCGGTGTGGAACCCGCCGAGTTCGTCAACCAAGCCGCGCTCGAGCGCGTCGGCACCGGTCCAGATGCGTCCCTGCGCAACGCGATCGACGGCTTCGGCAGTCAGGTTGCGCGCCTCGGCGACCCGCTGCACGAAGTCCGCGTAGAACAGGTCCGCTTCGGCTTCCCGATGGGCCTGCTGCTCCGGCGTGAACGGCGCGTCGATCGACCAGGCGTCGGCATTGGCGTTCGTGCGCACGGTATCCGACGTGACCCCCCACCGCTCCAACAGGTCGCGCACCACCAGCTTGCCGGTGATCACACCGATCGAACCGGTGACCGTCGCCGGGTTGGCGACGATGGCGTCGGCGCCCATCGACACGTAGTAGCCGCCGGAAGCGGCCACCGCGCCCATGGAAGCCACCACCGGCTTGCCGCGTTTGCGGGCCCTGGTCACCTCGCGCCAGATGCTCTCCGAGGCGGTGATCGCCCCGCCGGGACTGTTCACCCGCAGCACGATCGCGGACACCGAGTCGTCGGCGGCCGCCTCCCGTAGCGCCGCCCCGATCGTGTCGCCGCCGGCGACAGCGACGCCCAACGGGAGGAACTGGGGCCCGCCGCGTCCGTCCACGATCATGCCGTCGACGGTGACGACGGCCAGGGTCGGCTTGGGCCGGCGGCCCGGAACCTGTGGCCTGGGTGGGGCCAACCGGGAGCGGGCCGCGCCCGCGTAGCGCGCCAAGTACAGGCGAGGCGGGGCGGTGTCATCCGAAACGTCCTCCACCCCAACGAGTTCAGCGATGCGGGCGTAGGCTTCGTCGCGGAATCCGATCCGGTCGAGCAGGCCGGCGGCCACCGCGTCGTCGCGCAACAGCGGGGCGCGGTCGGCCAGCGCGTCGAGCGCTTCGGGGTCGAGCTTGCGCGATTCGGCGATCGCCCGCCACGCCTGCTCCTGCAGGCTTTCCAGCATCCGGGTGACGGCCTCGCGGTGCGCCGCTGTGAAGCCGTGTTCGGTGAAACGGTTTGCCGCCGACTTGTATTGGCCGCGCGCGACGAATTGGGGTTCGATGCCCGCCTTGTCGAACGCGTCGCGCAGGAAGGTGGCGTTGCTCGCGAAGCCGATCAGCCCGACGCTTCCCGACGGCTGCATCCACACCTCGCGGAACGCCGACGCCAGGTAATAGGACAGCGTGCCCGGGTAGGTCTCGGCCCAGGCCAGCGACGGCTTGGCGGCGGTGAACGCGGCGATGGCCTCGCGCAGCTCCTGCACCGCGGCCGGCGGCGACGCGGCAAGCTGAACCCGGGCGATCAGCCCGGCGACCCGCGGGTCCTCGGCCGCGCGGTGGATGGCGGCGACGGCGTCGCGCAACGCCATCGGCCTGCCCCCGGTGAAAATCGCCAGCGGGTCGAACCCGATCGCCTCCGGCGGCGCCGAACGCAGGTCGAGTTCGAGCACACAGCCGTTGGGTACGCCGTGGTGGCGGGCGGTGTCGACCCGCCCGGCCAGCGCGCGGACGTCGTCGACCCCGGGGATCGAGGGCAGGAAGGCGAACATGTCTGCAGCGTACCGACACCGCCGCCGTACGGTGGTGGGGTGAGGTTCTCCATTGCGATCCCCCAATTGGACTACGGCCGGTTCGACGCCGAAGGGCTGCGCGAATACCTGGCTCGCGCCGAGGAGCTCGGGTTCGAGGGGGGTTGGGTACTCGAGCAGATCATCGGGGACGCGCCGCTGCTGGCGCCGCTGGAGCTGCTGGCCTACTGCGCGGCCTGCACCGAGCGGCTACGCCTGGGGGTCGCCGTCCTGGTGACGTCGCTACACGATCCGCTGCAGTTGGCTTCTTCCGTCACCGCCGTCGACCGGCTCAGCCACGGCCGGCTGGACCTCGGCGTCGGAACCGGCGGGGGCTTCCGCAGATTCGCCGCGTTCGGCATCGAAAAGTCCACGTACATCTCGTACTTCACCGAGGGGCTGAAGTTGATGAAGGCGGCCTGGTCCGACGAACCCCGGGTCACCTTCCACGGCCGGTTCCGCGACGTCGACGGCCTGCCGATTGCGCCCAAGCCGGTGCAGCGCCCCCACCCGCCGATCTGGTTCGGCGGCCTGGCCCCCAAGGCGCTGGCCCGGGCCGTGCGCCACGGCGACTCGTTCCTGGGCGCCGGTTCGTCGACCACCGAGGCATTCGCCGGGGCCGTCGGCGTTGTGCGCCGCGAACTCGACGAACAGCAAAAGGACCCCGCGCATTTCACCATCGGCAAACGCGTCTACCTCGTGGTCGACGACGATGCGGCGCGGGCCCGCGAGCGTGTGCTCGCGGGGCTGCGGCGGATCTACGGCAAGATGCCCGGCGTGGAAGGCGTTCCGGTGTCGGGCACACCCGACGACGTCGTGCGCGGGCTGCGTGAGGTGATCGACGCCGGCGCCGAATACCTGTTGCTCAATCCCGTCGGCGTCGACGTCGCGGAAAACCGCGAGCAGATGGAACGCCTTGCGGCGGAGGTCATTCCGCGGTTGGGCTGATCAGAGCTCGGTGGCCGAGCCGCCCGCGGCGGTGATCTTCTCGCGGGCGCTGCCGCTGAACTTGTGCGCGGTCAGGTCGACCTTGACGGTCAGCTTGCCGTCGCCGAGGACCTTGACCAACGCGTTCTTGCGAACCGCGCCCTTGGCCACCAGCTCGTCCACGCCGATCGAACCGCCCTGCGGGAACAGCCGGTTGATGTCGCCGACGTTGACGACCTCGTATTCGGTGCGGAACCGATTCTTAAATCCCTTGAGCTTGGGCAGCCGCATGTGAATCGGCATCTGCCCACCCTCGAAGGTGGCCGGCACGTTCTTGCGGGCCTTGGTGCCCTTGGTGCCGCGGCCGGCGGTCTTGCCCTTGGAGCCCTCACCGCGACCGACGCGGGTGCGGGCGGTCTTCGACCCGGGCGCCGGCTTCAGGTCGTGCAGCTTGATGGTCACTTGGCCTCCTCCACCTCAACGAGGTGGTTCACCACCGCGATCAGGCCGCGGGTCTGTGGGTTGTCCTCACGGATCACCGACTGGCGGATCCGCCGCAGGCCCAGGGTGCGCAGGCTCTCCCGCTGCTTCCAGCGGGCCCCGATCGTGCTGCGCACCTGGGTGATCTTCAGTTGAGCGCTCACGGTTGGGTCCCCGCAATCTGGGCCTCGCGGGCCGCCGCACTGGCCAGCGCGTCACTTTCCCGGCGCGCCTTCAGCATTCCGGCGGGGGCGACATCCTCGATGGGCAGTCCGCGTCGGGCGGCCACCTCCTCGGGGCGCTGCAGCAGCTTGAGCGCGGTGACGGTGGCGTGCACCACGTTGATCGCGTTGTCGCTGCCCAGTGACTTGGCCAGGATGTCGCGCACCCCAGCGCATTCCAGCACCGCACGCGCCGCGCCGCCGGCGATCACACCGGTACCCGGGCTGGCCGGGCGCAGCAGCACCACGCCCGCGGCGGCTTCACCCTGTACCGGATGCGTGATGGTGCCGCCGATCAGCGGCACACGGAAGAAGCCCTTGCGCGCCTCTTCCACGCCCTTGGCGATGGCCGCCGGAACTTCTTTGGCCTTGCCGTAGCCGACGCCGACCATGCCATTGCCGTCGCCCACGATGACCAATGCGGTGAAGCTGAAGCGCCTACCGCCCTTGACCACCTTGGAGACGCGGTTGATGGCGACGACCCGCTCCAGGTAGTTGCTCTTGTCGCCGTCGCGGTCGCGGCCACCGCGGCCGCCGCCGTCGCGCCGACCGCGGCTGTCGCGGTCACCGCGCGAATCACGGCTGTCCGGGGCGCCTTGCCCGCCGGCCGACTGTTCCGCCATTATGCGGTCCTTCCAGTCTTGTTCCAGGTCTCGATCATCTAGAAACTCAATCCGTTCTCGCGTGCGGCATCGGCCAGCGCCGCGATGCGTCCGCCGTAGGTGTACCCGCCGCGGTCGAAGACCACGGTGTCGATGCCGGCGGCCTTGGCGCGCTCGGCGATCAATTGCCCGACCCGCACGCTGCGGGCCTTCTTGTCGCCCTGCAGGCCCCGCACGTCGTCCTCGATCGACGACGCGGCGGCCACCGTGGTGCCGTTCTCGTCGTTGACCAGTTGCACGTGAATGTGGCGCGCGGACCGGTTGACGACGAGCCGCGGACGCTCCGGGGTGCCCGTGATCTTCTTGCGCAGCCGGGCGTGCCTACGCAGCCGGGAGACCCGGCGGGTTGCGGATACGCTCTGCCCCACCGGCTTTCGCGCGGCGGTGTCAGCTTGTTTTTGCGCCATGCCTACTTACCTGTCTTTCCGACCTTGCGGCGGATCTGCTCGCCCTCGTAGCGCACGCCCTTGCCCTTGTACGGGTCGGGACGGCGCAGGCGGCGGATGTTCGCCGAGATCTGGCCGACCTTTTGCTTGTCGATGCCGGAGATCGAGAACTTCGTCGGCGACTGGACCGCGAACGTGATGCCCTCGGGCGCCTCGATCACCACCGGATGGCTGTAGCCCAGCGCGAACTCGAGGTTGGCGCCTTTGAGCTGCACGCGGTAACCGACCCCGAAGATCTCCATCTTGGTGGTGTAACCCTCGGTCACGCCGGTGACCAGGTTGGACACCAGCGTGCGCGACAGCCCGTGCAGCGAGCGGTTGCGCCGCTCGTCGTTGGGACGGGCGACCACGATCGCGCCGTCCTCGTTGCGCTCCACCGTGATCGGCTCGGCGACCGTCAGATTCAGGCTGCCCTTGGGGCCCTTCACCGAGACGTTCTGGCCCTCGATCGTTACGTCGACTCCGGCGGGAACCGGAACCGGCTGCTTACCAATGCGCGACATGCCTACTCCCTCACCACACGTACGCGAGGACTTCGCCGCCCACGCCCTGTCTGGCTGCCTGACGATCGGTCAGCAGGCCCGAGGAGGTCGAGATGATCGCCACGCCCAGGCCGCCGAGCACCCGCGGCAGGTTGGTGGATTTCGCGTACACCCGCAGACCGGGCTTGGACACGCGCCGCAATCCGGCGATGCTGCGCTCCCGGCTCGGCCCGTACTTGAGCTGGACGATCAGCGACTTGCCCACCCGAGCGTCTTCGGTCCGGTAGTCGCTGATGTAGCCCTCGTTCTTGAGGATCTGGGCGATGTTGGCCTTGATCTTGGAGTGCGGCAACGTCACCTCGTCGTGATACGCCGAATTGGCGTTGCGCAGACGTGTCAAGAAGTCTGCGATCGGGTCCGTCATCGTCATGACAGCGTTGGTACCTTCCTCGCGGTGGTTCCCGGTCCGGGCCTGTCGCGTGCCTGTTCTGGGTTGGTCCTGGGGTCCGGGCTGTTACCAGCTGCTCTTTTGCACGCCGGGCAGCTCGCCCGCGTGCGCCATCTCGCGCAGGCAGATCCTGCACAGGCCGAATTTGCGGAAGACCGCGCGCGGGCGACCGCATCTGTTGCAGCGCGTATAGCCGCGCACCGCGAACTTCGGCTTGCGTGCGGCCTTGTTGACCAGTGCCTTCTTCGCCATCTGCTCAGTTCTCCTTGAAGGGAAAGCCGAGGGCCCGCAACAGCGCTCGTCCTTCGTCGTCGTTCGTCGCCGAGGTGACGACGTTGATGTCCATACCGCGGACCCGGTCGATCTTGTCCACGTCGATCTCGTGGAACACCGACTGCTCGGCCAGGCCGAACGTGTAGTTGCCGGCACCGTCGAACTGCTTGGGCGACAGGCCGCGGAAGTCGCGGATACGCGGCAGCGCGATCGAGGTGAGCCGGTCGAGGAACTCCCACATCCGGTCCCCGCGCAGGGTGACCCGGGCGCCGATCGGCATACCCTCACGCAGCTTGAACTGCGCGATGGACTTGCGGGCCCGGCGGATCTCCGGCCGTTGCCCGGTGATCAGCGCCAGGTCGTTGACCGCGCCGTTGATCAGCTTCGCGTCCCGCGCCGCGTCGCCCACACCCATGTTGACGACGACCTTGGTCACCGTCGGGATCTGCATGACATTCCCGTAGCCGAACTGCTGCTGCAGCGAACCACGAATCTCGTTGCGGTAGCGCTCTTTCAGGCGCGGCTGCGCCTTCACATTGGCCTCTGTTGTGGTCACCTTAGATGTCCTTGCCGTTGCGCTTGGAGATACGAACCCGCTTGCCGGTCTCCTCGTCGACCCGGTAACCGACGCGGGTGGGCTTACCGTCCGAGTCGACCACCATCACGTTGGAGGCATCGATCGGGGCCTCCTGGGTGACGATTCCACCCGATTGGGCTCCGCGCTGATTGCTCGAAACCGCGGTGTGCTTCTTGATTGAGTTCACGCCCTGGACCAGGACCCGGTTGCGCTCCGGGTAAACCTTGAGGACCTTGCCTTTGGCTCCCTTGTCCTTGCCGGCGATGACCAGGACGGTGTCGTCCTTCTTGATCTTCATCTACAGCACCTCCGGGGCCAGCGAAATGATCTTCATGAACCGCTTCTCACGCAGCTCGCGGCCGACCGGCCCGAAAATGCGCGTGCCGCGCGGGTCGTTGTCGGGCTTGATGATCACCGCGGCGTTCTCGTCGAACTTGATGTAGCTGCCGTCCGGGCGGCGGCGCTCCTTGACCGTGCGCACCACGACGGCCTTGACGACGTCTCCGCGCTTGACGTTGCCGCCGGGGATGGCGTCCTTGACGGTGGCGACGATGACATCACCGATGCCGGCGTAGCGTCGCGACGAACCGCCGAGCACCCGGATGCACAAGATCTCCTTGGCGCCGGTGTTGTCGGCGACCTTCAGCCGCGATTCCTGCTGAATCACTCGATCTCCTGACCTGGTTTCGTGTGCACGGCAGGAGGCAAGCCACAGCCCACCAAAAAACCTGACATGCGCGGTCTTTGTCACCGAAGGGCACGCGGGGCCGATTCGCACCGGCCGAGGTCTGCCCAAGGCAACCCCTAGAGTCTAGGGGATGACCAGCTCAGAGCCAAATTCGCGGCCGAGGCGGGGTCAAGGCTGATTCAGGGGAGCGCTTTCCCCGATTCTCCGGATATCGCCGAGGTGGTGCACGCCCTCGTGCATCGCCTGCCGCAGGAGCCAGCGGGCGGTGCGCTGCTCACCCGGCAACCGGGTCGCGGTGCGGTCCCAGCCGTGCTCGCCGACGCGGGCGACTTCGTCGCGAAAGCCCGCCACGGCGGCCGCCAGCTCGCCGATCGTGGCCTCGATGTCGCAGTCGTTGTACCGGAAGCGGCGGGCCCGCAGATCGTTGAACATCGGTTTCAAGGAGGGCCGGTCCTCGGTGCGGACGCGGTGCAGCCGGATGGTGAAGCTGACGTAGACGTCGCGCACGTGACAGAGGTACTCCGCGACCGACCACACGTCGGGGCCGGGCCGCACCCGCCGCGCCTCGGGCGGGATCGCCGAGACTGCCTCCCGGACGGCGTCCGGCAGGCCGGCGATGACGCCGACCGCGTCGTCGAGCCGGATGTCCGAATAACTCAAGCCGCAGGCGGCGCAGACGTGGTCTTCGTCGGCCAGCGGGGGCAGCGACGCGGGCATGGAGCAATTCTCCACCTGGAAGAGTGGTGGGGCTTCGTCGCCGGTGACGTCGCGTCAGGCAGCTGCTGTTCGCTCCGGCCCCAAAGCGTTGGGGAGAAGGACCGGATTGTTTCCTAGGCTTTTTCCGCGCCCACCAACCAGGCGGTTACGTCGTAGAAAGTAGGGCCGTCAGTAGCCGTTATTCTTTTGCACGAGACAAAACTCGACGCGCCAGGCGCCAGACTGTAGACATAACGATCGTTGAATTGCTCAGCGCCCCTATTGCGTTGAACCGCAACGGTCGCCCGGATCGGAGCATCCTTCAAGTCGTTGATCACGTGCCACGAGAAAAAGCCCCCGCATGTGTTGTCCGGCCAGCTTTGCACCGACGCCAGGTGGTTTGGGCCGACATTGTCGGCCAACGCGACCTCCGGTGCGCCGACGGCCGGAGCGCAAACGGCGAGTAACACAACACCTTTAGCGACACATCTCACGATCATGCTCCCCAAGATTAGGCACATATGGTACCGCCACAGCCTCTGAAGAGCTCATCAAATTGAGCGCTTTCATTAGCGCGCCTCCACGGAATCGCCGGCGCACGACGGTACGAGCTCTTATCGCGTTCAGACCGACGGAACTAGAAGGGTGGTGGTTCGCCGTCGCCGGGGGCGTCGGCGGGTATGGCACAACGGGCTTCGTCTCCTTCACGGCGGGCCGTGCGGGCGTCGCGGTTGTGGCGGCGTTCGGTGGCGATGCGGGTGGCGCGATTCTGGTTGCGGGTGCGGCGTCGCCGGGGCATCATCGCGGTGCGCTGGGCGCAGTAGTCGGGGTCGGGGTCGGGGTCGGCTTCGGCGGCGGCGATGGCCCCGGTGGCGCGGCACAGGCTGGGGAACAGCAGGGCGCTGCCCGGGGTGGTGACATAGGTGCGCCCGGCC
The DNA here is from genome assembly GCF_025263485.1 of Mycobacterium sp. SMC-2. Taxonomy (NCBI): domain Bacteria; kingdom Bacillati; phylum Actinomycetota; class Actinomycetes; order Mycobacteriales; family Mycobacteriaceae; genus Mycobacterium; species Mycobacterium sp. SMC-2. The sequence continues at coordinate 1,652,353 of NZ_CP079863.1, read as the reverse complement.
GGGGAGGTCAAAATCAGCGTGCCGTCGGGCAGCTGCTGTTCGCGCCAGCCCCAAAACGTTTTCACCAAATGATGGGTGCGGCAGTAGCACTTGAGGTTGGAGGCGTGGGTGGGCCCGCCGGCGCCGTAGGGGATGGTGTGGTCGATGTCGCAGGCCACCGCCGGGCAGTCACAGCCCGGCCAGCGGCAGGTCAAATCCCGGCACCGCACGAAATCGGCCAGCGCCTGGGAAGGCACATACCCGTGCTCGGGGGGCGCGTCGGCGGGGTGGACCAACGCCACCAGCTTGGCCGAGGCGGCCAACTCGGCGACCAGCTCGGGCGGGATCAGGCCGTCGCCGCAGACCTGCGAGGCCGGGGCGGCGCCGTCGCCGTCGAGGGTGGCCTGCTCGGCGATCACATGAATCACCACCGGGCCGGCCGCCGGCCGGGCGCCGGCCGCGCAATCCGGGCGCCCGCACCGGCAGCCCAGCCGATCGGCCCCGCCGGCCAGCGCCCCCAACGCGTCGGCGCGGCGCTGCGCGCGGCTACGCGGATCATCGGCGCACACCGTGGCCGCCAGCGCGTCCAGGCGCTGATCCAGGGCGTGGGCCTCCGGGCTGAACAAGACACCCTCGATGTGGGCCAGCCCATCACCCACATCGCCGATCCACACCTCGCGGCCCGCCGCGCGCTCGCGCCGCCGGCGCACCGCATCGGCATCGGCCTTGGCCACGATCTTGTCCACTTGGGCGCCCAGCCGGCCCCGGCTCAGCGACGGCCAGCGCCCCACCTGTGCGGCCAGCGTCGCGTCCACCGCCGCCAGCACCTCGGCATCGGTGATCAGATCGGTGCGAAACACCAGCGTGGCAAACGTCTGAAAATCGATGTCCCCGGCGGCGAACACCTCCCCCACCTCGGGCAGCCGCTCGCGCAGCGCCCGCGCGTAACGCACCCGGCTGGCCGCCAACCCCTGACTGATCCCCAACTCCGCGGCCACCTCGGCGGCCACCGCCGCCTCGGTATCCACCGCCCACTCCTCGGTCTCGGCGCACCGCGAGAGCCGATGACCGAACAACCGCCCGATCGCCACCAACTGCCCGGCCGCCGCCCGATTCTCCGCCCGCCAAAACGCGCCCGCCTCCGCCAGCAAGCCCGCCGACTCGACCGTCGTCGACGGATACCGCCGCTCGAACAGCTCATCGAACTCGGCGATCACCTCCGCCGACGACCCCCTGGAACCGAACATGTGTTCGAGTATAAGGGGCATCGCCGATAAAGGTTGGCCAGCTTTTCAGCCTGTGGATAGCTCCTCCGCGGCGCCAAGGGCTCAGTCCTCTTCCGGGTGATGATCACTTTTAGCGCGCCGGAAAAAGGGTCCGTCTACTGGGCGACACAGCGGAAACCGATGTGGGTGGTCGCGGTGTCCTGTGACTGCGGTGACCGGGCGGCCGGACGGTACCGGTGGCAGTACTCGGGCGCGCACAGGTGCGAACCGCCCTTCAGCGTCTGGCTGACGACCGGATTCGCCGGGCCCGCCGGGGCGCAACAGGCTTTCGGCGGCTCGTCGAGGCGGTGGTGCGCCGAGAACTCCGTGGCGGTCCACTCCCAGACGTTGCCGATCATGTCGAGCAGACCGAACCCGTTGGGCGGGAACGTGCCCACCGGCGACGTGCCCACCCAGCCGAGAGCGCCGTCGTTGCGATAGGGGAACCGGCCCTGCCAGGTATTGGCCATCAACCGACCGTCGGGATGCTCCTCGTCCCCCCACGCGTACGTCCCGGCGATTCCGCCGCGGGCCGCATACTCCCACTCGGCCTCGGTCGGCAATCGCCGGCCTGCCCAGCGCGCGTACGCGGCGGCGTCGGGATAGGCCACCTGCACCACCGGGTGATCGGCCCGGCCGGCGAGGTCACTGTCCGGCCCGAACGGGCGCCGCCAGTTCGCGCCGGGTACCCAGGTCCACCATTGCCGCCAGTCACGCAGGTCGACCGGGCCCGGCGTGGGGCGGAAGACCATGGCGCCCGGACACAGGTCCGCCGGATCCGCACCCGGGTACAGCGCCGGGTCGATCGGTTGCTCGGCGACCGTCACATAGCCTGTGGCCGAGACGAATTCGGCGAACTGGGCGTTGGTCACCGGGTGCCGCTCCACCGCGACGGCGGCAACGGTCACCGTGTGGATCGGGGCCTCTTCGGGGTAGAAGCTGGTCGATCCCATGCGGAACGATCCGCCCGGTAGGTCGACCAACTCGGTAAGCACACTTAAGAGTATGACGACGGCCCAAGGCGGTTGCCGGGCCTCTTTCGCGCTGCAGCAAGGGCTTTACGCCGCCGCCATCAGATCAGCTCGAAGGAGGCGCACAACCCGGAGTAGGAGTCAGACCTTCTTGGGCGTCTTCTTGTCCCGATGCCGCCACCACGCAACGATGAACAGGGTCATCGCGGTGACCACGCCGATCAACACCCACAGCACGATCGCCTGGTCGACCCACGAACCGTACGGTGGGCTGCCCGGCAGGATGTTGCGCAGCGGGACAATGGCGAACAGCATCGCCCCGTACCACGTGATGAACGGCGGCACGAATGACGTTCGGCCCAGCGCCATCGGAATGGCCACCCACAGCGCCAGGATGGGCAACGCGATCAGGACCAGGCAGATGCCGATATCGAAGATCAGGGGACCCTTGGACCTCTGCAACGTGATGATCACGTTGTCCTGGACATCCGGGTTGGGCTCTTCGGGGTCGTGGACGCGGGTGACGGTGGCGTCCCAGCCGTCCAGCTTTCCGGTCGCCTCGACACGGGCGGGCACCTTTTCGCGGTTTTCGCCGGTACCGGTGAACACGTCCGCGGCGATCACCTCGGTCTTGTAGGTGTCGAACGGCCAGCTGGCGGGGTCGCCCTGCGCCTGGATGGTGGTGCTGACCTGCGCCGGCGCCTTCCCTACCGGGTACTGCAGATCGCCGAGGTCGTTGTCGGGATACAGCCGCACCGCCGCATCGGTGGTGAGCACCCCAAAGTTCTTGTCGTACAACGAATCCTTGGGATAGACGGTCACGTTCACCGTCAGGCGGTTGGCGACCGTGTCCAGCTTCTCCAGGCGCACCTGAACCACGCTGTCTTCGGACTCCACCTTGCTCAGGTCAACCGAGGGCAGCGCCGGCGCCGACTTTGCCAGCAAGTGCACGGCAATCAACGACAGGACGTAGATGACGACGAGGGCGACGACGATCCCGAAAGTCATCGCGATTTGCCGGCTCCGGTGGACGGCGGGCACTGGCGGCACGGGTGGCGCCGGTGTCCCGGCGGTCATTGTGGCATCACGCGCCAGATGCTAACAGGGCCAACGACAATGTCAGGGGATAATGACGGCGATTTGCTGCATCACCGTCGATTTGGCCGCGTCGAACCCCGGCGCTTTGCCTGGACCCTCCAGATGGACTGCCACGAGGTAGGCCCGCGTGTTCGTCCAGACGTGGGTGATGCGGTCCGCGAAGTCGTTTGCTCCGGGCCCACCGCCGGTACCGCTGAGCAGCTGGCTGCTGTAGCCGCAGAACTGGGCCGCCGTGACGGTGACTTTGACTCCCGGCTTCGTTCGTAAGTCGCTGGCGTAGCGCAAGAACGCCCCGCCCGGGTCGAGGTCCGTAGGGGTGATGCTCACCAGCACCGACATGCCGTCGGGACCCGTCGACGTCAACGCGACGTCACCGGTGCCCGGGACCGAGGTCCAGCCGTCCGGCAGCGTGACCGTGAGCACGGGTGCCGCCGGATCCGCCACCGAGGCCCTGGCCATGGATCCGCTGGCGGGCGGTGGCGGGAAGCACACCAGGGCATTGGGTGGAATGTGCTCGGGCAGCGTGGTTTCGACGCCGGGCACCGGCTCGGCCGGGTCGGACAGCCGCGTCGTCGAGGTCGTCGACGATGCGGTCCCCCCGATGACCGTGCCAGCCGTGGTCTTCTCGCACGCCACCGCCGGCGCCACCAACAAGCACAGCGCCAGGACTTCAGTCGCGCGAAAAGGCAAGCGCAATTTCGGCTTCCACGTCTACATAGGGCCGGCCGGACAGGTCGACGGTGACCTGCGCGATGGTGCCGCCGGTGAACGCGAACGGCGACTTGTAGCGGCTGCATACTCCCGAGCCGCCGTTGCGGCCGACGGTGATGCCGGCGCCCGCGATCCCGAAGGTTCCCGGATGGGTTTGCACATCGGCGAGGGTGCCGACCACTTCGTCGTCGATGAACAACGTGATGTCGCCGAGCGGGGTGTGGCTGTTCGGCACGGTTCCGGTCCGCGAATAACTCACGCCGAGCAGGTGCCTGCCCAGCGGCACCGCGCCCGACGAGGAGACCGCCTGCTGCCGCTCACCCAGGAAGTTGTAGACGTAATGCAGCCGTCCGTCCTGAATGAACAGCACGTGCCCGCCGTGCGCGCCGCCCTGCTTGAACAGCACGCCTTCCACGCCGGTGGTATCCACCGTCACGTCGGCCAGCACCGAGAACGACCTACCGCGGATCTCGGCGGCAGCGCCGATGCTCACGTCCGCGCAGTCGGGATAGTAGATGTAGCTGGACCGGTCACCGACGAGGTACGGACGGGACCGCGTCATCGTCTCCAGGATGTTGAGGTCCGAGAGCGGCAGCCCGTTGTATTTGGCGGCTTCGGAGAACCACAGCGCCTTGAGCTCTTCCAGTTTGTCCGGGTGCTCGGCGGCCAGGTCATGGCACTGGCTGCGGTCCGCCTCGATGTGGAACAGCTCCCAGCGGTCGGCGTCGAAGTGCGACCAGCCAGCCGGGGTGGCCGCGTGCACGGTGTTGGCGAACCAGCCCTCATGCCAGATCCCCCGGGTGCCTAGCATGGAGTAGAACTGGGTCCGCTTCCCGGTGTCGGCGGCCGGATCGGCAAGGGCCGCTTTGAAACTCACGCCGTCCAGTGGCTTCTGCGCGATGCCCCTGACGGTATCGGGCGGCGTCATTCCCAGCAGGTCGTAGATCGTCGGCGTGATGTCGCAGACGTTGACGTAGTTGTCGCGGATTTCCCCGTGCGCGGCAACACCATTGGGCCAGGAGATGATCGCCGTGTCGGCGATGCCGCCCTCGTGCGACGCGTACCGCTTGTACAGCTTGTACGGGGCGTTAAAGGCCATCGCCCAGCCGATGGGGTAATGGTTGTAGGTTTCCGGGCCGCCGAGATGGTCGAACAGCTTCATGCTCTCTTCGACGGTGTCGATGTAGCCGTTGAAGAACTTGCCCTCGTTCACCGATCCGTTCGGGCCGCCCTCCCCGCTGGCCCCGTTGTCGGAGATCACCACGATGATCGTGTTGTCGATCTGACCGGATTCCTCCAAATAGTCCAGGATCCGGCCGATTTGGGCGTCGGTGTAGCTCAGGAAGCCGGCAAACACCTCGGCCATGCGGGAGAACAGCTTCTTCTCGTCGTCGTTCAGCGAGTCCCACGGCCGCACAGTGTCCTGCAGCGGCCAGGGCTCACCTTGCGGCCCCTTGACGTCCGAGTACGGGTTGACCGGCGACAGCTCGGTGTCCGACGGCACGAGGCCCATCGATTTCTGGTTTTCCAGCACGATCTCGCGGTACCGCTCGTAGCCCATGTCGAAGCGGCCGGCGTAGCGGTCCGCCCATTCCTTGAACACGTGGTGCGGCGCGTGCCCGGCGCCCGGGCAGACGTAGCTGAACCACGGCTTGTCCGGCGCGATCACCTTGGCGTCACGAATGAATTCGATGGTCTTGTCGGCGATGTCCTTCGAGAGGTGATAGCCGTCTTCCGGTGTGGCGGGCGGGCTGACCGGATGGTTGTCGTACACCAGGTCGGGATACCACTGATCGGTCTCGCCGCCCAGGAAACCGTAGAACCGCTCGAAGCCGCGCGAGGTCGGCCAATGTCGTTTCGTGGACGCCAGATTGGACTCTTCGAGCGGCGTCAGGTGCCACTTGCCGACGCAGTACGTGTTGTAGCCGCGCTCGGCGAGCACCTCGGAGAGCAGCGCGGTGTCGAACGGGATGCGACCGTTGGCGTTGGGGAACGCGTCGGTGAACTCTTCGATGGTGGCCATGCCGACCGTGGTGGCGTTGCGGCCGGTGAGCAACGACGCCCGGGTCGGCGAGCAGAGCGCGGTGGTGTGGAACTGCGACAGCCGGATACCCCGCTCGGCGATGCGGGTCATCGCGGGCATCTCGACCAGGCCGCCGAAACAGTCCCACGTCGCGATGCCGGTGTCGTCCCAGACCAGATACAGGATGTTCGGCGAATTCTCGGGCGCGGTCGGCGCGGCGTACGGGCCCCAGTCCGGCTCGGAGTCGCGGATATCGAGCTCGATTTTGCCTTGAAAGTCTCGTGGGTCAGAAGACATGCGCCGAGCGTAACGCCACTGCGAAAATTCCGGCCCTCTTTCGCAGTGCGGTTACGCTCGCCGAAAGCAAGCGCCCGAGACCGTGGGGTCCCGGGCGCGTTGCGTTGCCTGAGCGGCTACTTGGCCCTCTCCAGGATTTCGACGAGCCGCCACCGCTTGGTGGCCGACATCGGACGCGTCTCCATCAGCGAGACGCGGTCGCCGATGCCCGCGGTGCCGTTCTCGTCGTGCGCCTTCACCTTCGTGGTGGTGCGGATGATCTTGCCGTACAGCGGGTGACGCACACGGTCTTCCAGCTCGACCACGATGGTCTTCTGCATCTTGTCACTCACCACGTAACCGATGCGCATCTTGCGCCGGCCACGCACCTTCGGCTTGGCCGGAGTGTGCTTGGCGCCCTTCCCTTTCGAGCCTGCGTCCTTTGTGGCCGCCTTCTTCGGGGCCGCCTTCTTCGCTTCTGCCATCACGATTCCTTACCGTCGGGTCCGCTGGCCAGGCCCAGTTCTCGTTCGCGCAGCACGGTGTAGACGCGCGCGATCTCCTGACGCACCGTGCGCAGCCGGCGGTTGTTGGACAGCTGCCCCGTCGCCATCTGGAAACGCAGGTTGAACAGCTCTTCCTTGGATTCGCGCAGCCGCTCGGTCAGCTCGGAGTCGGTGAGCTCACGCAGTTCACCAGGCGAAATTCCCACTGCCATCAGAACTGATCCTCTCGAGTAACGATGCGTGCCTTGATCGGCAACTTGTGGATTGCACGGGTGAGTGCCGCCCGGGCCACCTGCTCGTTGGGGTAGCTCAGCTCGAACAGCACGCGGCCCGGCTTGACGTTGACCACCCACCATTCCGGGGAGCCCTTACCCGAACCCATCCGGGTTTCGGCGGGCTTCTTGGTCAGCGGGCGGTCCGGGAAGATGTTGATCCACACCTTGCCGCCACGCTTGATGTGGCGGTTGATGGCGATACGGGCGGACTCGATCTGCCGGTTGGTGACGTAGGCGTGCTCGAGGGCCTGGATGCCGTAGTCACCGAAGTTCACCGCCGTGCCGCCGCTGGCGATGCCGCGCTGGCGGGGGTGGTGCTGCTTGCGGTGTTTAACCTTGCGGGGAATCAACATGATTCAGCTCTCCGTGCTCTGCGGTTCTGCAGCGGGCGGGGTCTCGGCAGCGGCGGCCTGCTCCTCGGCGCCCGCCGCGGCGCGGCCGGCCTCGGTGCTGGTCGCCGTGGTACCCGACGCACCGCTGCGCCGGGGACGCGTGCCCGACGGGCGCTCGCGGCGCGGACGGTCGGCACCCGCCGGAGCGGCCACGGCCAATTCCCGCTTTCCACCGACGATGTCGCCCTTGTAGATCCACACCTTCACACCGATCCGGCCGAAGGTGGTCTTGGCCTCGTACAGGCCGTAGTCGATATCGGCGCGCAGCGTGTGCAGCGGCACCCGGCCCTCGCGGTAGAACTCCGAGCGGCTCATCTCCGCACCGCCGAGACGACCCGAGCACTGCACCCGGATGCCCTTGACGTTGGGCTGGCGCATCGCCGACTGGATGGCCTTGCGCATGGCGCGGCGGAACGCCACCCGGTTGCTCAGCTGCTCGGCGACGCCCTGGGCCACCAGTTGCGCCTGCGACTCGGGGTTTCTGACTTCGAGGATGTTGAGCTGAACCTGCTTGCCGGTCAGCTTCTCCAGGTCCGCACGGATGCGGTCGGCCTCGGTGCCGCGGCGGCCGATGACGATGCCGGGGCGCGCGGTGTGGATGTCGACCCGCACCCGGTCGCGGGTGCGCTCGATCTCCACGTCGGCGATGCCGGCGCGCTCCAGACCGGTCGACAGCAGGCGGCGGATCGCGACGTCTTCCTTGACATAGTCCGAGTACTGCTTGTCGGCGTACCAGCGGGACTTCCAGTCCGTGGTGATGCCCAGCCGGAAGCCGTGCGGATTGATCTTCTGGCCCACTAGTCTGAGCCTCCCTTCGCCTTAGCAGCCTCAGACGTAGTTTTCTTCGCCGGAGCGGTTTTCGCCGCGGCTTTCTTCGCGGGCGCCTTCTTGGCCGCAGCCTTCTTGGCGGGTGCCTTCGCGGCGGCCTTGCTGGCCTCGGCGCGGCGGGCCCTCGTCGACTTCGCCGAGCGCTGGTCCTTGGCCGGCCGGCTCTCCACCACGACGGTGATGTGGCTGGTGCGCTTGCGGATCCGGAACGCGCGACCCTGGGCGCGCGGGCGGATGCGCTTGGCGGTCGGGCCCTCGTCGGCGTAGACCGTGGCGACCACCAGGGTGGCCGGGTCCAGCCCGTTGTTGTTCTGCGCGTTCGCCGCGGCGCTGGCGATCACCTTGGCCACCGGCTCGCTGGCCGCCTGCGGCGCCCAGCGCAGGATGTCGAGCGCGTCGGCCACCGACCGTCCGCGCACCAGGTCGATCACCCGGCGCGCCTTTGTCGGTGACACCCGCACGAACCGCGCCTTGGCGACCGCCGACGGGAATTCAGTTGTGGTCATCGCCGTTTGGCCTTCCGGTCGTCCTTGATGTGTCCCTTGAAGGTGCGCGTCGGCGCGAACTCACCAAGCTTGTGACCGACCATCGCCTCGGTGACGAACACCGGGACGTGCTTGCGCCCGTCGTGGACGGCGAAGGTGTGGCCGATGAAGTCCGGAATGATCGTCGAACGCCGGGACCAGGTCTTGATGACCTGCTTGGTGTTCTTCTCGTTCTGCGCGTCCACCTTCTTGAGCAGGTGGTCGTCGACGAACGGGCCCTTCTTCAGGCTGCGTGGCATGTGCTACTCCTGAACTTCCTACCGCGAGTGCTTCTTGCCGGTGCGCCGGCGCCGGACGATGAGTTTGTTACTTGCCTTGTTCGGGTGGCGGGTGCGGCCCTCCGGCTGGCCCCACGGGCTCACCGGGTGCCGACCACCGGAGGTCTTACCCTCACCACCACCGTGCGGGTGGTCCACCGGGTTCATGACCACACCACGGACTGAAGGGCGCTTGCCCTTCCACCGCATCCGGCCGGCCTTGCCCCAGTTGATGTTCGCCTGCTCGGCGTTGCCCACCTCGCCGACCGTGGCGCGGCAGCGCACATCGACGCGGCGGATCTCACCGCTGGGCATACGCAGCGACGCGTAGGTGCCCTCCTTGCCGAGCAACTGGATGCTCGAGCCGGCGGACCGCGCCAGCTTGGCGCCACCGCCCGGCCGCAGCTCCACGGCATGGATCACGGTACCGGCCGGGATGTTGCGCAGCGGCAGGTTGTTACCCGGCTTGATGTCGGCGTTCGCGCCCGACTCCACCACGTCGCCCTGCGAAAGACCCTGCGGCGCGATGATGTAACGCTTTTCGCCATCCAGGTAGTGCAGCAGTGCGATGTTGGCGGTCCGGTTCGGGTCGTACTCGATGTGCGCGACCTTGGCGTTGACGCCGTCCTTGTCGTTGCGACGGAAGTCGATCACCCGGTAGGCGCGCTTGTGGCCGCCACCCTTGTGGCGGGTTGTGATGCGGCCGTGGGCGTTACGGCCACCGTGGCCGTGCAGCGGGCGCACCAGCGACTTCTCCGGCTCCGACCGGGTGACCTCGGCGAAGTCGGAGACGCTGGAGCCGCGGCGGCCGGGGCTCGTCGGCTTGTACTTACGAATTGCCATGTCTAATCAGGTCTTTCTCTCGCGCGCGGCTGGGTTGGATCGCCCAACTCCTCCTCATCGCTTCGCTCTGCATCGTCATCGGGCTAGGCCGGGGCCCCGAACAGGTCGATCGGCTTGCTGCCAGGCGCCAGCGTGACGATGGCCCGCTTGGTGCCCTTGCGCTTGCCGTATCCGGTCCTGGTGCGCTTGCGCTTGCCCTGCCGGTTCGCGGTGTTCACCGACGCGACCTTGACGGAGAAGATCTTCTCGATGGCGATCTTGATCTGCGTCTTGTTCGAATCGGGGTGCACCACAAAGGTGTACACGTTCTCATCCAGGAGCCCGTAGGACTTCTCCGAGATGACCGGGGCCAGGATGATGTCGCGGGGATCGGTGACGGTCGCCATCAGGCCGAAACCTCCTCGGTGCTGGCCGTGTTGCCTGCGATGTAGGCGTTGAGCGCCTCGACGCTGAACACCACGTCGTCGGAGAGCAGCACGTCGTAGGTGTTGAGCTGGTCGGGCGTCAGGATGTGCACACCGGGCAGGTTGCGCAGGCTCTTCGCGCCGGCCTCGTCGCTGCGGCCGATCACGATCAGCACCTTCTTGCGGTCGGTGAGCGTGCCCAGGAACGCCTTGGCGCTCTTTGTCGAAGGGGTTTGGCCGGCCACGATTTCGGTGACCGCGTGGATGCGGCCGTTGCGCGCCCGGTCGGACAACGCGCCGCGCAACGCCGCGACGATCATCTTCTTGGGGGTGCGCTGGGAGTAGTCGCGTGGCTTGGGGCCGTGCACGACGCCACCGCCGGTGAACTGCGGGGCCCGCGTCGAACCCTGACGGGCACGACCGGTTCCCTTCTGCCGGTACGGCTTCCGCCCACCGCCGCTGACCTCGCCGCGGGTCTTGGACGAGTGCGTGCCCTGACGCGCCGCCGCGCGCTGCGCGGTGACCACCTGGTGCATCAGCGCGATATTGGCCGGGGCGTCGAACAATTCGGCCGGTAGCTCGACGGAGCCCTCGACCTTGCCGTCCGGCGTCTTGACGTCAATCTTGAGTGTCTGGCCTTTTGCCGCCATTACTTCTCACCTCGTTTGATCGCGCTGCGGACCACCACGAGCCCACCGGTGCGGCCGGGGACCGCACCCTTGATCAGCAGCACGCCGTTCTCGGCGTCAACCTTGTGCACCACCAGGTTCTGCACAGTCACCCGGTCGTTGCCCATCCGGCCCGCCATTCGCGTGCCCTTGAAGACACGGGCGGGAGTGGCGCAGCCACCGATGGAACCCGGCCGGCGGTGCACGGCCTGGGCGCCGTGGCTGGCGCCCTGACCGCGGAAACCGTGGCGCTTCATCGTGCCGGCGAAGCCCTTGCCCTTGGAAGTTCCCGTCACGTCGACGTAGGCGCCGTCGGCGAAGATCTCCGCCGTCAGCTCCTGCCCGACCTCGTATTCGCTTGCCGCGGCCTCGTCATCCAGCCGCAACTCGGCGAGGTGCCGGCGCGGGTTCACGCCCGCGGCGCTGTACTGACCGGTCACCGGCTTGTTCACCTTGCGCGGGCTGATCTCGCCGTAGGCCAGCTGGACGGCGCTATAGCCGTCGCGCTCGGGTGTGCGGATGCGGGTGACCACGTTGGGCCCCGCTTTGACCACCGTCACCGGGACGACCCGGTTGTTCTCGTCGAACACCTGCGTCATGCCCAGCTTGGTACCCAGAATGCCTTTTCTTGCCATGAGCTCTGGATCTCCTACTGGATGTTGACGTCGACACTGGCCGGGAGGTCGATGCGCATCAGCGCGTCGACGGTCTTCGGCGTCGGGTCGAGGATGTCGATCAGCCGCTTGTGGGTGCGCATCTCGAAGTGCTCCCGCGAGTCCTTGTACTTATGCGGAGACCGGATGACGCAATACACGTTCTTCTCAGTCGGCAGCGGCACCGGACCTACGACACTGGCGCCCGTGCGGACGACGGTCTCGACGATTTTGCGCGCCGATGCGTCGATGGCCTCATGGTCGTAGGCCTTGAGCCTGATGCGGATCTTCTGTCCCGCCACGCTTCTCCTACCCTCACTCCACTTGACGTCCGTGTCCGGACCTGGTGCTCCCGGCGCGCCGACCAGAACCGGCCCATCGGGGCCGATCGAGCGTCGCGCCGGATACTGCGCCGCTGTTTACCTGTCGTGGTCCACCGGCCCCCGCGGTCGGGTGTGTCACCCTCACGCAGCCTGGACCGCGGCGAAATTGTCGCGCTCCAAGGATGGGACCGGACGCGCCCGTTTTGGGCGCTGGTCGTATGCCCGACCAGGCGCGAACCTGGCCCAAGGCAACCTGAACAGTATGCCCTAGATCATGGCTTTGGCCAAATCCCGGGCGAGGGCCGCCGACCTGCTTTTTTGGACCTCAGGCACCCGCCGGTTCGACGCTCGCCGCGCCGGCCCGGTTGTGTGCGCGCTGAACATAGAGGAAACCGTCGACCGCCGCTAGCGCGCACTCGCGGTAATCGAAGTCGGGAAGCGTGGACAGGCGGCCCAGCACCAGGGGGCCGATGAGCAGCGCGATGGCCCGGGATCGGTCGACCTCGCCCAGCTCGGCGGCCTCCGGGCTGTCGAAGATGGCGTCGAACGGGGCCGCGTACTGCTGCGCGATGCGCTCCCGCAGCGTGGTGATCGCCGCGCTGTCCGCGGTCTGGCTGTCGCGCGGTTCCGGCAAACCCTCGAGGTCCCGGCCCAGGGCCAGCCACGACATGGCCGTCATGAGCGCGGGCGCCTGGGCCACCGACTCGGCCTGAGCCAGCACCACGGCCACCAGGCGATCTCGCAGCGAACCCTCGTCCGGCGGCGTCGGGGACGGCGGGATCAGACTGTAGAAAGCCGATGCCAGCAAGTCGTTTCCGCTCGGGAAATGGCGATACAGCGTGGCCCTCGCTACGTTGGCGGTACGGGTGACCGCATCGACGGTCACCGCGCTCGGGCCCCCGGTTCGCAGCAACGCGGCGGCGGCTTCGAGCAAACGCGCCCGCGAGCGCGCAGGGCGGGGATCGGTGGTGATTGTGACCCACCTCCCTGTTTCGAAACGAGACTATCGGTCTATCTACAAGACCATTGGTCTCGAAACTTCCCAACGCCACCGTGAGGAGGCGCATCGTGGTCGAAACCCTGGCCCGGCCTGACCAGAGTACTGACGCCACCAGCATCGGCGGTAGCCCCCGCGCGCGAAACTGGACGCTGGCCGTTGCCTGCATGGGTGTCGCGCTGGTCGTCGCGTCGATGACGGCGTTGAACACCGCGCTGGGAGACCTGGCGGTGGCCACCTCGGCCACTCAGTCGCAGCTGAACTGGATCGTCGACGGGTACACCGTCGCCCTGGCGTGCCTGCTGTTGCCCGCCGGCGCGATCGGCGACCGTTACGGCAGGCGCGGCGCCCTGCTGATCGGGCTGGTGGTCTTCTCGATCGGCTCGATGGCGCCGGCGATGCTGCACAGCCCCGCGCAGATCATCGCCGGCCGCGCGGTGGCCGGGATCGGCGCCGCCTTCGTGATGCCGGCGACGCTGTCACTGCTGACCGTGGCCTACCCGAAAGACGATCGCACCAAGGCCGTCGGAATCTGGGCCGGCACGGCCGGATCCGGCGGTGTGCTGGGCATGCTCGGTTCGGGCCTGCTGCTTCGGCTTTGGGACTGGCACGCGATCTTCTGGTCGCTGGGCGCCGCCGGGCTGGTCATCTTCGCGCTGGCGTGCACCGTGGCCTCGTCGCGCGACAGCGGCGCCCCGCGGATCGATTCGCTGGGCGCGGTGCTCATCGGCGCCGCGGTGGCGATCGCCGTCGCCGCGATCCTGGAGGCGCCGACCCGGGGATGGAGCGACCCGCTGGTCTGGGGCGGGCTCATCGCGGGTGCGGCGCTCGCCGCGGCGTTCGGTGCTGTCGAGCTGCGGCTCGCCTGGCGCGGCAGGCAGACCCTCCTGGACGTCCGGCTGTTCGCCGACCCGAATTTCGCCACCGGAGTCGGCGCGATCGTCATCCTGTTCGGCGCGACGTTCGGCTTCTTCTACATCGGCATGCAATACGTGCAACAGATCATGGGCTACTCGGCCCTGGCGACGGCGATCTCCTTCGGCCCGTTCATGGTGCCGCTGGGCATTTTCTCGGCGCTGTCGTTCTGGTACGTGCCCAAACTGGGCCTGCGGCTCGTGCTGTTCATCGGCACGCTGCTGATGGCGGTCGGGTTCGCGTGCATGTATCGGCTGAACCTGCACTCCTCATACTACGAATTCGCCTGGCCCACACTGATCCTGGCCACCGGAATCGGGATCTGCACGGCACCGACGACGTCGGCGATCATGGGAGCCGTGCCCGACGAGAAGCAGGGCGTCGCCTCCGCGGTGAACGACACGTCCCGGGAGATGGGCGGCGCGCTGGGGATCGCGGTCGCCGGTTCCATTCTGGCCGGCCGCTATTCGCACGAGCTCGGCCCGAAGCTGACGGCATTTCCCGGGCCGGTCCGCGACGCGGCCACCGATTCGCTGGCCAAAGCCGTCGAGGTGGCCGGCCGGCTGGGACCCCAGGGTCGTGAGCTGGGCGACGTCAGCAAGGCCGCGTTCCTGGCGGCCCTGCACGCCTCGACGGTCACGATGGCCGTCATCGTCGCCGTCGCCGCGGTGCTGATCGGCATCTGGGCGCCCGGGCGCGACAACCGGCAGCTGCGGCCGGTGCGCGCGATGCTGTCCCCCCACCGTCGCTGACCCATTAATGCCGTTGTCCGACAGCGGCTTCAACGCGTATACAGATGTCGTGGGCGCTTGAAAACGCCGGCGGTAGCGCGCGCACTGCCACTTGTCGTGGCCATCTACGTGGACCGCATGAACATCAACCGCTCGCGGGGCGGGCCCCATGCCTCGCCATGGGGCCCGCTTCCCAATCTGCTTGTGCCATCACCGCACGAATTCCGCCGCCCGGTGCCCGATCATCACGATGGTGGCATGCGGCCCGCGGCTGGTGATGGTGGGCAGGATCGAGCCGTCGACCACCCACAGGTTGTCGATGCCGCGTACCCGGCAGCGATGATCGACGACGGCCCGCGGGTCCGAGTCGGCGCCCATCGGCGCCGTGCCGCAGAGGTGTTGCGACGTGGACCATACGGGATCACCGACATGCCTTGCCGCGCCGACCAATTCGCGGGCCATTTCGGCCCCACGGCGTAGCGACACGACGTCGTCTGGCTCGCTGTCGTAACGATGCTCGATCCGGGGCCCCGCGTCGGGGTCCGCCGACGCCAGCGTGATGCGCCCGCGCGCCAGGGGCTGCATGAGTGCCACCCCGATGTGCGGCCAGTCGGCGTGCCCGGCCGTGCCATCCCCGGTCATCGCAACGAATCCGCCGGTGTAGGGCCTGATCTCGAGGTCATCGGCCGTGCTCAGCACGACCTCGAGCACCGGCCGGCCGGGGGCCACGGTCCAGTCGGTGGGCAACACCCATTCGGGGTGATCACTGAACGAGGTGCCCACCGGCAGCGGCGCCACCACCGGTACGCCGACAGCCCGCAGCACTTCCTCTGGCCCGATACCGGAGAGCATGAGCAGCTGCGCCGTCTGAATGGCACCGGCGCACAAAACGATCCGGTCGGCGGTCATGGTCACGCGGCCCTGCGGGCCGGCCGCGTCGACACCCACGGCCGCGGTGCCGGCGAGACGCAACCGTGCCGCGCGCGTCCGCGCGTGCAGCCTCAGATTCGGCCGGCCCAGCGCCGGCAACAGAAATCCCGCGCCCGATCCGGTACGCACGCCGTCGACGATGTTGAGCGGGACGGCCCCCATCCCCGAAACGGGTTCGGGACCAACGTCGTTGAGATCATCGATCCAGTCGAACCCGGCGCGCTGTGCGGCGGTGATGAAACTTTCGGTGGTGCCTGTCATTTCGTGGGTGCGACGCACCCGGATGGGGCCGCTGCCGCCATGGGCCGGGCCGCCGAAATCCAGGTCGGTCTCGATGGCGCGGAAGCTGTCGAGTACATCGGACCAGCCCCAGCCGGGCAGCGACAGCCGATCGAAGTCGCGCGGCAGTGCGCGGCAGAAGTAGCCGCCGTTGACCGCACCCGAACCGCCGACCGTGGCCCCGCGCACCAGCGGATGCCGGCGCACGGGCCGATCGGTGAGGCTGGTCTGATAGCGCCGCACCAGTGGGCTGCCGACCCCGATCGGCAGCTGCAACCCGTTGGCGGTTTGCGCGAGCAGTCCAGGGTCATCGAGGGCCGGCCCCGCCTCGAGGATGGTCACCGAGCGGCCGGGATCGGCGGAAAGGCGTTCGGCGACAACCGATCCAGCGCTGCCGGCACCGACGATCAGCACATCGCTGTGCGGGGTGGCCGTGCTCAAGGTGGCGGCTAGCTCCGGATCTGCGGTTTCAGCGCGCGCAGGTTGCGCTCCCGCAGCACACCCCACCACAACCCCAGGCCGTACGCCAGGTCGTCGACCCGCTTGAGCAACAGATAAGTCAGCGGGCCGATCGGTTCGGCGTCGTCGCCGATCGCGTCCCGGCGGCGCAGCCAGTCGACCACGCCGTCCATGATGGCCGCGACCAGCACGACGTGCCGGAAATGCCGCGACAGCGTGGCCGCAAGCAGCGCCAGCGGCCAGTAGTGGCGGCACAGGGCCGACGCCAGCTGCAGCGCCGCCGAACCCAGGCCGCGGGCCGCGATCACCACCACGTCGGCGATCGACGTCTCGGCGTCGCGCATCGCCCTGGCGATCCGTCGGCCGGTCAGGACGGCGACGACGACGGACGCCAGCTGCGACAGGCTGGTCCCGAACGCCATCAGGATCCAGGTCATCAGCGCCCACCCGGAGATCACCACGGGCGCCGTCTTGTCCGGGTGGCGGATGGAGAGCGGGGCAGCCGAGCCACCGTAAAACGCCTTGCGTGCCAGCCAATCGCGCAGTTCGGTGCGGTGGTCGTGGGCGACCAGCGCGACGGGCTCGTAGCGCAGCCGGGCGCCGGCCTCGATGAGCCGCCAACACAGGTCGACGTCCTCCCCCGATTGCAGCGTCTCGTCGAACCCGCCGACACCGCGCAGGGCCGAGCAGCGACAGATGATCGCCGCGCTGGGCACATAGGACACCGTGCTGTGGGGCAGCACCGGCGCTTCGCGCTCGCCGAGGTCGAGCGACGAGTGCACCGCCTCGTAGCGGGCCACCACTTTCTCACTGTGCGACAGGCCGACGATGCGCGGTGCGGCCAGCGCGACGGTCGGGTCGCAGAAATGGCCGAGCAGCGCCTCCAGCCACCCGCGCCGGGGCGCGACATCGGAGTCCAGGAAGGCGACGTAGTCGGTGGTGCAGGCGGCCAGCCCGGTGTTGCGGGCGGCCGCGGGGCCCCTGCTGCGAGAGTGCCGCAACACCTCGACGTCGCAGTGCGCGCCGACGAAGTCGTCGGGCTCGATCGGCGGGAACGAGCCATCGTCCACCACCACCACCCGCAGGCCGCGCAGCGAGCTCACCAGGCGTCGCACGCCGGAAAGGTTGTCCCGCACCGGGATTACCACGGTCACGTCGCGGTGCGACGGGCCACCCGCCGGCCGCGGATGCGCCACGGTGGCGTCCAGCAGGGTGCGGGCCAACTGCGCGCTGACGTCGTCGCGAACCTTCAGCCGGCCGTCGCACAACATGTCCTGGGCGGCCGGCGCCAGCTTCAGCAGCCGGGTGGGTGAACCACCGAGCAGCGCCGAGCCGTCGCCGAGCACCCGCACGCGGCGGTCGACCTGGACGGCGAACCCGTCCGGCAGCCTAGGTTGGCTGACCGGAAAATACCGGGGGTGAGTGACGGGCGTCAGCCAGCCCCGCGCAGAGCGTGCGGAGCGCGGTTACGTTGTGGCGGTGTGAGGCGGCTCAGGCGGCGGGTTCGACGGTGACGCGGTAGCCCAGTGCGGTGAGTTGGGCGATGTGATTACGCATCCGGCGTTCGACGTTGATCCGGCTGGTGTGGTAGTCGGATCCGAGGTCGCGGAATCGGGCCGATGGGTCGGAGAGCAACTGCCAGACGATGACGAGGATGGAGCGGGCGACCGCGACCAGTGCTTTGAGCTTGCCGCGGCGTTTGACGATGCGCCGGTAGCGTTCGCCCAGGAAGGTATCGGTCTTGGCCGCCGCTGCGGCGGCCTCACCGAGTGCACCCTTGAGGTAGGGGTTGCCCTTGCCGGTTTTGCCGCCGCGTGTCACAGGTCCGGACTGGATGGTGCGCGGGCACAGTTTCGCCCACGACACCAAGTGTGCGGCAGTGGGGAATTGGGTCATATCCAGGCCGATTTCAGCCAGGATGATCTGCGCTCCGGTCGAGCCGATGCCGGGGATTTCCTCGAGGCGTTCGACGGTGGACAGCCCGCTACCAGCCGTGGTGTGGCCGGTCGGGTTCCCGCCGCTGTCGTTCTCACTGGGTTGGGCGGCCACCAACAGGTCGTCGATGCGGGTGGTCAGCGTGTCGATCTGCGCGGTGAGGGTGTCGATCTGGTCGAGCAGCATCCGCGCCAGTTCGCCGTGGTGGTCATCAAAGCGCCCGTCGAGTGCCTTGATCAGCGCTGGGCGTTTGGTCTTCATCCGAGCCCGGGCCAAGTCGGCGAGCCGGCGGGGGTCACGTTCGCCGGCGATCAATGCTTCGATGATGTCTCGCGCCGAGAGCGTGTTGAGCGTGGAGGCCACCGACGACAGCTTGATTAGGGCGTCTTCGAGCAGTTTCTCCAGCCGCTGCCAGTATCGGGACCGTTCCCGGGTCAGATCCACCCGCAGCCGGGTGTAGTCACGTAGCTGCCGGATCGGGGCCGGCGGCACGAACGACGGTCGCAGCAGCCCTTTCTCGGTCAGCTTGGCCAGCCAAACTGCATCGAGCTTGTCCGTTTTGGGCCGTCCCGGCACGTTCTTCACATCACGGGCGTTAACCAGCTGCACGTCGAGCCCGGCCGCCTCCAGCAGGTAATACCAGATCCGCCAATAGTCCGACGTCGACTCGATCGTGACCTTCTCGATACCCAGCTCGGTGAGCTGGGCGGCCAGCTCGCTGACTGCACCCGTGGTGGCCTCCACGTCCCAGACCTTGCTGACCCGCCGACGCTCCCGCGGAGTGCGCACGCACACCTTGCCGAACGCCTTGGCCACGTCGACGGCGCACACCCGCTCGATGACCAACTCGTGCTCGGCGTCGGGAATCTCCTCCGGCACCGGCGCCTGTTTCCGTTTCAATTCGCTTGCCCTCCAATCGAGTTGACGCACTCTGGCAGCGGGCTGCCCGGGGGCCTCGGTCAAAGGGAACCGAAATTCTGACCGGCGTGCTCGAAGCAACAGTGCGTGACCCTTCCAGGTCGGGCCCCGGCGCCCAGGCTCACGTGCGGGCTCACTGGTCCCAAGGAAACGTCGGCGTCGACGGGCAACCCTAGCCCATTTTCACGCCTGCGAGGCGTCCCGGGAACGGAACTTGGGGCTCATGTCAGGATCCCGTCCCGCCCGGGCGACCACCGGGCCACCCGACGGACACAGCCGTCGACCATCTCGGCGAGGATGCGCTTGCCCTCCGCAGCGGTCGCGGTCGTCGGGTCACCCAGCACGCCCACGGGGCTGACCGCCGCGACTCCCCCGCGGCGCATCGACGGGAGCAGTTCGGGCAGCGGCGCCCGGTTGCCCGCGAGCCACCGGTCGGTCAGCACGTCGCCGGGCGAGATGTGCAGCAACAGCGAGGTTTCGGTGTGCCCGGCGTGGGCGTCGCCCCCGCCGGCCAGGCATGGGCACCAGCCGGCATCGCGGCCCTCGGCGCGCAGCCGCGTCACCGCGGCGGTCAGAGCGGCGGTGTTGCCGCCGTGGCCGTTGACGAAGACGAGGCGCTGGGCCCAGCCGGTGGCCGACCGGCCGTACTCGACCAGCAGCATCGTCAGGGCCTCGGTACCGATGGATATCGTTCCGGCGAAGCTCTGGTGCTCGCCGCTGGCGCCGTAGGCGATGGCCGGCGCCACCAACCAGTCGTGGTCGAGACCGGCCCGCGCCCCGCGGGCGACAGCGGTTGCGATCCGGGTGTCGGTGTCCAACGGCAGGTGCGGACCGTGCTGTTCGGTCGAGCCCAGCGGGATCATTATCGACGGCGAGGTGCCCGATAGCTGGCTTGAGGTCGCCACCGCTAATTCGCCGAGTACGGGCACTCGGTGATGGTAGGACGAATTCACCTGGCGTGCACCGATTGTTGTCCGGTGAAAACAACTTTTTTCGGGCTGGTTCGTCGAGCGTTCAAAATCTGTGCTCGTTCGTCACGAATACCACGCGCGTACCACGGTTTGCGGGCGCCGATCATTCCGATTAAATCTGCCCCGGATATCGGTATTTAGCTGCTCAGGGCGTCCCGGCGGGCGGCACACCCAGCGCCCGGGTGAAGCCGGGCGGCACCAGGATGTCGTCCGGCCCGAGGTCGTGGACGCCGGCACGGCCCAGCCCCATGAGGGCCGAGTCGATGCCCCCGCGCAGGATGTCGAGCACGTTCTCCACGCCCGCCTGCCCGGCCGCGGCCAGGCCCCACAGGTACGCGCGGCCGATCATCACCGCGCGCGCGCCCAGCGCCACGGCCTTGACGACGTCGCTCCCGCGGCGGATGCCACCGTCGAGCAGCACCTCGACCTGATCGCCGACCGCGGCGGCCACCGCGGGCAATGCGCGGATCGAGGCCGGCGTGCCGTCGAGGTTGTTGCCGCCGTGGTTGGACACCGAGATCGCCGAAACCCCGGCATCGACAGCCCTTTTCGCGTCATCGACGCGCATCACGCCCTTGAGCATGAACGGCCCGCCCCACAGTTCACGTAGCCAGGCGATGTCTTCCCACGTCGGGGGCGGCGTACCCATCCATTCCCCGTAGGCGGCGAAGAAGGGCGGCCCCGGCTCACCGCGGCGCCCCTGGTTGGGGACCCGCAAGTCCGGCGGGCGCAGGGTCTTGCCGTACTTCCACAGCCAGCGGGGCTTGAAGACGGCCTCCGGCGACTGCCGCAGGACGGTCCGCAGGTTCATCTCCTCGGGTATCTTGGGACTGCCCCAGTCGCGACCGTGGGAGAACGACCAGTCGGTGGTGACGATCAGGCCGACCGCACCCGCTTGGCGGGCACGCTCCACCCGTTCGGCGATCGCGTCTCGCCCGCCCAGCCAGTACACCTGAAAGAAGACCTTGGGGTTGGCGGCGATGACCTCCTCGATCGGTTTGCTCGCGAACGAGGACAGGCCCATCGCCGTTCCCCGCGCCGCCGCCGCCCGCGCGACGGCCACTTCGCCGTCGGGATCGACCGCCTGCACCCCGGTGGGCGAAATGATCACCGGCAGTGAAATGTCCTGTCCCATAACGGTGGTCGATTGGTCGCGCTTTTCCTGCGCGCCGACGACGTGGGGCGCGAATCCGAGTTCGCTGAACGCCTCAACGTTGTTGGAGACGGTGATTCCCTTTTCACTCCCCGCCACCAGCGCTGAATAAACGGATTTCGGCAGCCGTCGTTTCGCGCGTTCCTGCGCGATGGCGACGGTTTCGAACCATTGTCCGGCCATGATCTAGACGGGGCTTTCGTTGCACAGGCGGGCGGGCGGTCGCGACAGTTTCAGGGGTATCGGTCCGCTGGTCTTGCGGGAGTGGTCGGCCCGGGGGCGCGGCGTCTCACGCCGGCTGGCCAGCGCCGAGACGCTGTGCCCCTGGACGCACTCGGGATCCGGCCCGTCCATCGGCAGGCCGGTGAAGAACTTGGCCGCCATGCAGCCGCCCCGGCAGGCATCGTAGTGTCCGCAGCTGCCACAGGCGCCCGCCGACTGCGGTTCGCGCAGCTCACGGAACAGCGGTGCGTTCTTCCAGACGTTGTCGAATCCGCCGTCGGACAACACGTTCCCGGCCAGGAAGCGGTCGTGGATGGCGAACGGGCAGGCGTATACGTCACCCACCGGGTCGATCAGGCACACCACCCGCCCGGCGCCGCACATGTTCAGGCCGGCCAGCGCGCCGGAGGAGCCCAGCGGCGAAAGGTGGAAGAAGGAGTCGCCGGTGAGCACCCGCTCACCCTTGGCCACCAGCCACTCGTAGAGCTGGACCTGCTGGTCGGCGGTGGGGTGCAGGTCCTCCCACACGTCGGCGCCCCGCCCCGAGGGACGCAGCCGGGTGATCCGCAGGGTGGCCCCGTAACGCCTTGCCAGCGCGGCGAATTCGTCGAGCTGGTCGACGTTGTGCCGGGTGACCACGACGGAGATCTTGGCGTCCTTGAAGCCCGCGCTCGCAAGGTTCTCCAGCGCCCGCACGGCCATGGCGAAGGACCCCGGACCGCGCACGGTGTCGTTGACCTCCGCGGTGGCGCCGTCCAGCGAGATCTGGACGTCGACGTAGTCACTGGCGGCCAGCCGGGCGGCGACCTCTTCGGTGATGCGGACGCCGTTGGTGGAGAACTTCACCCCGACGTGGTGCGCGGTTGCGTAGTCGACCAGCTCCCAGAAGTCCGGCCGCACGGTGGGCTCCCCGCCGCCGATGTTGACGTAGAACACCTGCATGCGTTCCAGCTCGTCGATGATGTCCATGCACTGACGGGTGGACAGTTCCCGCGGATCCCGTTTGCCCGAGGACGAAAGGCAGTGCACGCAAGCCAGGTTGCAGGCATACGTCAGCTCCCACGTCAGGCAGATGGGGGCATCCAGCCCGCTCTCGAACTGCTCGATGAGCCGGGGCACGGTGGCTGTCATCAGACCTCCTGAGGTACCAACATCTTCGAGTCGGCCAACACGCCGAGCGCGTGCAAGTACAACGCCTCTCCCGCGTCGTCCACGCCCGCCGCGCGGCAGGCGGAATGAACATCGGGATGGTCGGCCAGCGACCGCACCACCGTGAGAATGGTGCGGTTCTTCAGAAAGGACAGCTTGCGGGTGCCGAAGTGGTAGAGCAGCGCACCGAACGGTTCGGGTCGAACCGCCACCTGCGGGTGCAACCGCCAGCCGCGGTCGGGGTCGAACACGCGGGTCAGTACACCCCGCACATGCCGTCGATGGACACCTCTTCGACCAGAGTCTCGGTGACGAGCTGGGTCTCGGTCTCGGTTTCGTGGTCCACGGGTCATTGCCTTTCGTCGGTTCTTGACAACGATGGGGATCGAGTCACAAGCTTCGTCAGAATATGGCATCGAGTGCCGAAATGGAAGGGCGGGTCTCATGGTGCCGCAGCCGCGGGTGGGCCGTCGCCGCTCGACAACGCCGCACCACATCACCGACGTCGCCATCGAGCTGTTCAGCGCCCGCGGTTTCGCCGACGTCAGCGTCGACGACGTCGCGCGAGCCGCCGGCATCTCCAGGCGAACGCTGTTCCGCTACTACGCGTCCAAGAACGCCATCCCGTGGGGTGACTTCGACACCCACCTCGCGCACCTGCGCGACCTGCTCGACAACGTCGATCCGAGAGTCTCGCTGGGCCAGGCTCTGCGCGATGCGCTGTTGGCGTTCAACACCTTTGACGAGTCCGAGACCGCGCGGCACCGTCAGCGCATGCGGGTCATCCTGGAAACCGCGGAGCTGCAGGCCTATTCGATGACGATGTACGCGGGCTGGCGCGAGGTGATCGCCGGATTCGTTGCCCGCCGGTCGGACCGCAAGACGACCGACCTGCTGCCCCAGACCGTCGCCTGGACGATGCTCGGGGTGGCGCTGGCGGCCTACGAGCACTGGCTCGGCGACGAGTCCGTCCCGCTGCCGACCGCACTCGGCAACGCGTTCGACGTTGTCGGCGCCGGGCTGAACAGGCTTCAGCGGTGACCGCCGACCACCTGCTGCACACCCTGCGCGCGCAGGGACGGTTCTGCGCCCGCTCGGGCTCACCCATGTACGGCGAGCTTTTCGAACGGGTGGCCGTCGACGTCGCGGCCGGCGGCGTCTTCGCGGCCATCTTGGCCGGGCACGAGGACGACCCCTCGCGCCTCGCGGTGCCGCTGCGGCTGCTCGGTGGGCTGCACCGGCTGGTGCTCGACGGCCGGGCGGCGCAATTGCGCCGCTGGTATCCCAGCACCGGGGGCAGCTGGGACGCCGCGCCGGCGTGGCCCGAAATCGAGGCCGTCGCGGCCGAGCACTCGGAAGCCTTGCGGGCGGCGCTGCGGCAACCGCCGCAGACCAACGAGGTCGGCCGGTCCGCCGCGCTGATCGGTGCGTTGTTGCGCGTCAATCGTGAATCCGGCTTGCCGGTAAGGCTTTTCGAGATAGGCACGAGCGCGGGCCTGAACCTGCGCCCCGACCAATATCGTTACCGGTTCGCCGGCGGCCAGTGGGGTCCCGCCGATTCACCGGTGACCATCTCCGACGCGTGGCGCGGCGCGCTGCCGCCCGGCAACGGGGTGCGCATCGTCGAGCGGCACGGCTACGACATCGCACCCATCGACGTCACCGCGGCCGACGGGGAGTTCACCGTGTTGAGCTACGTCTGGCCCGACCAGACGGCCCGGCTCGAGCGGCTGCGCGGCGCCATCGAGGTCGCCCGGCGGGCGCCGGCCCCGCTGCACCGTCAGACGGCGGCCGACGCGGTCGCCGGACTGACGCCGGCCGCCGGCGCGCTGACGGTGCTGTGGCACTCGATCACCTGGCAGTACCTGTCCGAAGAGGAGCGGGACAGGGTCCGCGCCCGGGTTCGCGCACTGGGCGAGCAGGCGGACGAGCGGTCGCCGTTCGTCCACCTCACGCTGGAGCCCGCGCGCGACCGGCCGGACTCACCGATCCGGTTCTTGGTAAGGGCGCGTCGCTGGCCGGGCGGCGAACTCGAGATTTTCGGCGAATGCCATCCGCACGGCCCGCCGGTGCACTGGCGGTAGGGTCCTCAGCCCAGCACGTCCGAGATGGGCGCGCCGGCGGCGATCTTGGCGCGGACCTTCATCACCTTGCCGGGCATCCCGCCGCCGACCACCCCGGCGAGCACCCCGTCGCGCTCGTAGTAGGCCAGGAACTTGCGGCCGTCGTCTTCGACGAGGTGGACGGTGTCGGTGGCTTCGGGCTCGCCGAGGCACTGGATCTTCACGTCGTACTGATCGCTCCAGAAGTACGGGACGACCACGGCCGACGACACGTCCTGCCCCAGCATCGCGGGCACCACGACGCGGGTCTGGTCGGCGACGTTGCTCCAATGTTCCACGCGCGCTTGGTGTCCCGTCGCGTCTCGCCAGGAGGCGACGTCACCGAGCGCCCACACGTGCGGGGCGCTGGTCCGCCCGGCCTCGTCGCACAGCACGCCGTTGTCGACCTTGATGCCGCTGCCCTGAAGCCAGCCGGTCGCCGGGTGTGAGCCGATGCCGATGACCACCAGGTCGGCCGCCAGCTCGGTGCCGTCGGTCAGCACCACGGTGTCCACCCGCCCGTCGCCGCGCACCTCGGCCACCCCGACACCGAGGCGAACGTCGACCCCCTCCGCGCGGTGCAGGCGCGCCACCAGCTCGCCGATCCGCTCGCCGAGCACCGACGCCAGCGGTGTCGGCTGCGGCTCGACCAGCACGACATCCACCCCGAGGCTGCGCAGGCTGGCCGCCACCTCGCAGCCGATGAAGCCGGCGCCGACGACGACGGCGCGCTGCGCGGAGGAGGCGTGCTCGCGCAGCGCCATGCTCTCGTCGAACGTGCGCAGCACCCGGATGCCGTCGAGGTCCGGCAGCGTCGGGATGCGCCGCGGCACCAAGCCGGTCGCGATGACGAGTTCGTCGTAGCCGAGCACGGACCCGTCGGCCAGCGTCACCGTCTGCGCCGCGGTGTCCAGGGCGGTGGCCGCCGCACCCAGCCGCAGGGTGATGCCGTTCTCGTCGTACCACTCCCGGGGTTTGAGCGCGGTGTCGTCGACCTCTTTGCGCAGCACCTCTTTTGACAACGGCGGGCGATCGTAGGGCAGGTGCACCTCGTCGCTGACGATCGTGACGGGGCCGGCGTACTCCGACCGGCGAAGCTGCTCGGCGGTCCGGGCGGCGGCCAGACCGCCGCCGACGATCAAAATTCCTTTGCTCGCGGTCACGTGGAGTTCATACCACGATCGCCGATCAGTACTTCAAGGCGCCCTTGTCCACGGGTATCTGCATGCCGGTGACTGTGCCAGACCCGTCACCAACTAGCCACGCCACGACATCGGCCACCTCGTCGGGTGTCATGAAGCCGTTGGGCTGCAAGGGCATCGGCGGGAAGCTGTGCACGAAGCTGGGATGGCGGGCAAATATCTCCATCATCGCCTCCGGCTCGATCATCGGGGTGTCGACGGAGTACGGGTGGATGGAGTTGACGCGGATGTTGTATTCGCCGAGTTCGATGGCCAGCGTGTTGGTCAGCGCGGTGAGCCCGTGCTTGCTGGCCGAGTAATGTCCGTTGCCCGGAGTGGCTTTCAGCCCCGCCGAGGAGCTGACCACCACGATCGAGCCCCCATTGCCGGCCTCGATCATCGCGGGCACGGTGGCGCGCAGCGTGCGCCAGGTGCCGGTCAGGTTGACCCCGATCACCGTGTCCCACTGCTCGTCGGTGAGCTCCCAAACCCGGCCCCAGCTCAGGACCCCGGCGTTGGCCACGACGATGTCCAGCCTGCCGAATTGCTCGACGCCGTCGGCCACGAGTTGGCGCAGCGCGGCGTCGTCGCGGACGTCCGCCTCGCGGGCCAAGACCTTTCGGCCTTCGGCTTCCACCAGGCGAACGGTCTCGCTGAGGTCCTCCGGCGTGGCCGGCGGGTAGGTCAGGCTCTCCGACGCCGGCCCGCAGATGTCGAGCGCGATGATGTCGGCACCTTCGGCCGCCAGCCGGACCGCGTGCGAACGGCCCTGGGCGCGGGCGGCTCCGGTGATGAATGCCACCCGCCCCTGCAGTGCTCCAGTCACGAGGCAAGGCTAGCAGCGAAACTGAAACCTGTTCTAACGCGCCCGGCGATCAGATCTCGGAGATGATCTGGGCGCGCCGGCTGTTGTACTCCTCGTCGGTCAACGCACCGGTGGCGCGCAGCGTCTCGAGCTCCTCGAGCCGCTGAGCGATCGAGGGCTGTGGGGGCGTGCCCGCGGGTGCCGGTCCCCCGGCGGTGGCCGGCTGGGCGGCCGGTGCCTGTTGTTCGGCCGCCCGGCGCACCACGGCCTGGACCTGCTGGCGCAGCACCGGGTTCGACCTGATGTCGACCATCCGGTTGAGCGGAACGTTGTTGGCCTTGAGGATCTGCAGGATCTCCATCAACGGGCCGGCCTGCCCGCTCAGGTCGTAGGTCTTGTTGTCTTCGGCCACGGTGAACTGCGCGGGCACCAGGCCGTTGACCAAAGCGCTTCGCTCCCAGTCGATTTGGTATTCGTTGGTGGTGGGGTTGACCAGCACCACCAGCTTGCGGGCGTTGAGGTTGCCGAGCCGGGTGACGCTTGCGATCACCCGGTCCTCGCTGTCGAACGGCACGAAACCCGGCCCGGAGATGTGCAGGTGCACCTTGACCACCTGCTGGTTGTTGATCCAGGTCCCCGTCTCGGTGATGCCGGTGATCTGAGCCAGCGCCAGCACGCCGTTCTGCTCGAGCGCCGCGGTCTTGGCCGACGACTTCGCGCCGTAGTTGGCCAACGCGAGCGCGATCAGCACGTCGGCCACGGTGACCAGCAGACCGACGTAGAACATCCACTGCAGGAGGCTGCCCAGCCCGAGGGCGAAGTAGACGACCAGGAAAATCGGCCCGACCAGGCCACCGCACAGCAAAACCACCAACTGTGCCTTCAGATAGCGCGCCAACACGAATGTCTCCTTGCCCTTGCTGGGGATTTTCGTGTCAGGTTAGCTGCCGCGGTGCCCGGCCGCGCGCCATACACGCAAACCGGCCGGGCGTCAGTCGACCTTGGGTATCACCGTCGGGGCGGGGCGCGCCGACGACCCCGCGGGCGACGCCGTGGTGGGCGAATGTGCCGACACCATCTTCGCCGGTGTGCCGGTCGACACCGGCATCGCCGGCGTGGCGGCGGCTTGCGGTGTCTCGACCTGCGCCGGCGCCGCCGCGAGCGGATTGACCGGTGCCGGTGCCGGTGCCGCGGGCTGCGCGGCGGCCGCGGCGTAGGCGGGGGTCACCATCCGCACCGACGTCGCCGGTGTGGTGGCCGGACCCACCGCGGCCGGCCCCGTGGTGACCGCCGCCACCGTCGGGCTGGCCGGTGCCGGCGCGCCCGCGATCGCCGAAGCCGGCGCGACCGCCGACATCAGGGGCGCCGCCGGCACGCCCGGCGCCGAGCCGCCCGTGGCCGTCGCCGCCGGCAGCTGCGCCGCCATCGACGCGGGTGCCGCGGCGCTCTGCAGGGGCGTGGTGTTGGCGGCCTCGGCGGCGAGATACTGCGCCGTGCCGCCGTTCATCAGCTGCACGAACTGGGCGTGAAACGCCGCCGCTTGGGCGCTGAGCGCCTGATACACCTGCGAATGCGCGTCGAACAGCGCCGCGACGCTGGCCGACACCTCGTCGGCACCCGGGGCCAGCACGTTCGACGTCGGGCCCAGCGCCATTGTGTTGGCCGACGTGATCGTCCAACCGATCCTGGCCAAGTCCGACGCAGCTGCGGCGACGTACTCAGGCGTCGTGAATACGAAGGACATCCGAACCTCCCGGCCATCTTCCCCGGACTCCCTTATCAGGGAATCCTAGCGGAGCCGTCCGCATCGGGCCCGGTAAAGCGCATAAAGCCCGGATTGCCGAATCGGCAATCCGGGCTTTATGGCCGGCTGTACTACTTGATGATCTTGACGACCCGGCCGGCGCCGACGGTGCGGCCACCCTCGCGGATCGCGAACCGCAGCCCCTCGTCCATGGCGACGGGCTGGATCAGCTTGACCGAGATGTTGGTGTTGTCGCCGGGCATCACCATCTCGGTGCCCTCCGGCAGCGTCACCACACCGGTCACGTCGGTGGTGCGGAAGTAGAACTGCGGACGGTAGTTGTTGAAGAACGGCGTGTGCCGGCCGCCCTCGTCCTTGGACAGGATGTACACCTGGCCCTCGAACTCGGTGTGCGGCGTGGTGGTGCCGGGCTTCGTGACGACCTGGCCGCGCTCGACGTCCTCGCGCTTGATACCGCGGAGCAGCAGACCGACGTTGTCACCGGCCTGGCCCTGGTCGAGCAGCTTGCGGAACATCTCCACACCGGTGACCGTGGTCTTGGTGCTGGCCGGGCGGATGCCGACGATCTCGACTTCCTCGTTCACGTTGATCACGCCGCGCTCGACACGACCGGTGACCACCGTGCCACGACCGGTGATGGTGAAGACGTCCTCCACCGGCATCAGGAACGGCTTGTCGGTCTCGCGGACCGGGTCCGGGATGGACTCGTCGACGGCCTCCATCAGCTGCTCGACGGATTCCACCCACTTGGCGTCGCCCTCGAGCGCCTTGAGCGCCGAGACCCGCACCACCGGGGCGTCCTCGTCGAACTCCTGGGCGGCCAGCAGCTCGCGGACCTCCATCTCGACGAGCTCCAGCAGCTCCTCGTCATCGACCATGTCGGCCTTGTTCAGCGCCACCAGGATGTACGGCACGCCGACCTGACGCGCCAGCAGCACGTGCTCACGGGTCTGCGGCATCGGGCCGTCGGTGGCGGCGACCACCAGGATCGCGCCGTCCATCTGGGCGGCGCCGGTGATCATGTTCTTGATGTAGTCGGCGTGACCCGGGGCGTCGACGTGGGCGTAGTGCCGCTTGTCGGTCTGGTACTCCACGTGGGAGATGTTGATGGTGATACCGCGCTGACGCTCCTCGGGAGCGTTGTCGATCTGGTCGAACGCGCGGGACTCGTTCAGGTCCGGGTACTTGTCGTGCAGAACCTTGGTGATAGCCGCGGTCAGCGTCGTCTTGCCGTGGTCAACGTGACCGATGGTCCCAATGTTGACGTGCGGCTTCGTCCGCTCGAACTTCGCCTTCGCCACTTCGTTGTCCTCCTGGACTGTTGGTGCTTGTTAAAGCAGTGTTGGTGTTTTCAGTTGTGCCGCGCCCAAGGCTTTGCAATGACCCGGCAAGATTACTCCGAGGGGATTTTTACTGCCCCGTCGCCTTCGCGATGATCTCCTTCGACACGTTGGCCGGCACTTCGGCGTACGAGTCGAAAACCATGGAGTAGTTCGCCCGGCCTTGGGTCTTGGACCTCAGGTCGCCGACGTAGCCGAACATCTCCGACAGCGGCACGTGCGCCTTCACGACGCGCGCACCGGCCCGCTCCTCCATGGCCTGAATCTGGCCACGGCGGGAGTTCAGGTCGCCGATCACGTCGCCCATGTAGTCCTCGGGCGTGGTGACCTCGACGGCCATGATCGGTTCCAGGATGACCGGCTGTGCTTGCTGCGCAGCCTTTTTCAGCACCTGCGAACCGGCGATCTTGAACGCCATCTCCGACGAGTCGACCTCGTGGAAGGCGCCGTCGAGCAGGGTGACCTTGAGGTTCACCAGCGGGTAGCCGGCCAGCACGCCGTACTGCATCGCGTCCTGCGCCCCGGCGTCCACCGACGGGATGTACTCCCGCGGGATGCGGCCACCGGTGACCTTGTTCTCGAACTCGTAGGTCGCACCGTCCTCGCCGGTGAACGGTTCGAGGTTGATGATCACCTTCGCGAACTGGCCCGAGCCACCCGTCTGCTTCTTGTGGGTGAACTCGACGTTGTTCGCGACCCGCTTGATGGTCTCCTTGTAGGCGACCTGCGGCTTACCGACGTTGGCCTCGACCTTGAACTCGCGGCGCATGCGGTCCACCAGGATGTCCAGGTGCAGCTCGCCCATGCCGCCGATGACGGTCTGGCCGGTCTCCTGGTCGAGGTGCACCTTGAACGTCGGGTCCTCCTCGGCGAGCTTCTGGATCGACAGCGACAGCTTCTCCTGGTCGCTCTTCGTCTTGGGCTCGATGGCCACCTCGATGACCGGGTCGGGGAAGGTCATGGACTCGAGCACGACCTGGTCGTTCGGGTCGCACAGGGTGTCGCCGGTGGTGGTGTCCTTCAGCCCGATCACCGCGTAGATGTGACCCGCCGACGCGGTCTCCACCGGGTTCTCCTTGTTGGAGTGCATCTGGAACAGCTTGCCCAGCCGTTCCTTCTTGCCCTTGGTGGCGTTGATGACCTGGCTGCCGGAATCGACCTTGCCCGAGTACACCCGGACGTAGGTCAGCTTCCCGAAGAACGGGTGCGTGGCCACCTTGAAGGCCAGCGCGGCGAACGGCTCGTCGGTCGACGGCTTGCGGATGACCTCGACGTCCTCCTTGCCCGGCGCGTGGCCGACAGCCGGCGGTACGTCCAGCGGCGAGGGCAGGTAGTCGATGACCGCGTCCAGCATCGGCTGCACGCCCTTGTTCTTGAAGGCGCTGCCGCACAGCACCGGGTAAGCCTCCGAGCTGATGGTCAGCTTGCGGATCGCGCCCTTGATCTCCTCGACGGTGAGTTCCTCGCCGCCCAGGTACTTGTCCAGCAGCGCCTCATCGGTCTCGGCGACGGCCTCGAGCAGCTTGGTGCGGTACTCGTCGGCCTTCTCCTGCAGCTCGGCCGGGATGTCGACGACGTCGTACTTCTCGCCGAGCTTCGCCTCGGCGCTCCACACCTTGGCCTTCATCTCGACCAGGTCGACGACGCCGGAGAAGTCGCCCTCGGAGCCGACGGGCAGCTGGATCGGGATGACGTTGGCACCCAGCCGCTCTTCCATGGTCTTGACCGAGAAGTAGAAGTCGGCGCCGATCTTGTCCATCTTGTTGACGAAGCAGATCCGCGGGACGTCGTACTTGTCGGCCTGCCGCCACACCTGCTCGGACTGCGGCTCGACACCCTCCTTGCCGTCGAAGACGGCGACGGCACCGTCGAGCACGCGCAGGCTGCGCTCGACTTCGACGGTGAAATCGACGTGACCGGGGGTGTCGATGATGTTGATCTGGTTGTCGTTCCAGAAGCAGGTCGTGGCCGCGGAGGTGATGGTGATCCCCCGCTCCTGCTCCTGCTCCATCCAGTCCATGGTGGCGGCGCCGTCGTGCACCTCACCGATCTTGTAGCTGATACCGGTGTAGTAGAGGATGCGTTCCGTCGTCGTCGTCTTGCCGGCGTCGATGTGCGCCATGATGCCGATGTTGCGGACCTTCGTGAGGTCGGTCAGCACGTCCTTCTGTGCCACAGAAGTCTTCCCACTCTTTCGATTGCTTGATTAGTTCGCTGTCTCGTTGCGCCCGGCGACTCCGCCCGTCGGCGGCCGGTGCCGCCGCTACCAGCGATAGTGCGCGAAGGCGCGGTTGGCCTCGGCCATCTTGTGGGTGTCCTCGCGTCGCTTGACGGCGGCACCCAGACCGTTGCTGGCGTCGAGGATCTCGTTCGCCAGTCGCTCGACCATGGTCTTCTCCCGGCGTTGCTTGGAGAAGCTGACCAGCCATCGCAGTGCCAGCGTCACCGAGCGGTCCGGCCGGACCTCGACCGGGACCTGATACGTCGCACCACCGACGCGGCGGCTGCGCACCTCGAGGGAGGGCTTGACGTTGTCCATGGCGCGCTTGAGAGTGACCACCGGGTCGGTGCCGGTCTTGTCACGGGCTTGTTCGAGCGCACCATAAACAATGCGTTCGGCGAGCGATTTCTTCCCGTCCAGCAGCACCTTGTTGACCAGCTGGGTGACCAGCTGCGACCCGTAGACGGGATCGTTGACCAACGGACGCTTCGGCGCGGGCCCCTTGCGCGGCATCAGCTCTTCTCCTTCTTGGCGCCGTAACGGCTGCGAGCCTGCTTGCGGTTCTTGACCCCCTGGGTGTCGAGCGAACCGCGGATGATCTTGTACCGGACGCCGGGCAGGTCCTTGACTCGGCCACCGCGCACCAGCACCATCGAGTGCTCCTGCAGGTTGTGGCCCTCGCCCGGGATGTAGGCGGTGACCTCGACCTGGCTCGTCAGCTTCACGCGCGCGACCTTCCGAAGCGCCGAGTTCGGCTTCTTCGGGGTGGTGGTGTACACGCGAGTGCATACGCCACGGCGCTGCGGGCTGCCCTTCAGGGCCGCGGTCTTGACCTTGGCGATCTTGTCGCGGCGACCCTTGCGGACCAGCTGCTGAATCGTTGGCATCTAGGAGGCTTTCTGTGTTCGTGTTGGGCGTCGTCGGCGGTTCTCAAGTCTTCGTACTGCAGTTATGCCCGGTCGCACTACCCCGCGGCCGGGTGTGTCGCACGCGCCGCGCACCGGTGAAAGATCCGATGCATCGTGGACATGCGAATTTGCCCGGCATCCACTTCCTTACGGTTAGGCGCCGTAAGCCGCCAGGCACGAGCCTCCACAATACCCGCCGCCGGTCTCGCAGGTCAAAGCGGCGGACCGGTGGCGATCGCAAGCGCGGCGTAGCCGGGCGCCGCGGGTCGCCACCATCAGGTCGAGCCCCCGCGAAGGTGGTGCGGGACGCGCCGCTCCAGACCCGCCGCCAGCCGCAACACCATGTCGGAGAACAGCGCGTCGGTGTCGATGTCGTCCATGACGCCGGTCATCTCCAGCAGCACGAAGCCGTGCAGCGCGGACCAGAACTCCAGCGCCGCGTGGAACGCCGCGTCGCCGTCGAGGCCGTAGGAGGCCAGCACCGCGATCACCGGCGCCGCCGCGGCCCGGGTCGCCGCCGTGTACTCCGGGTCGTCGCCGCCCAACGGCATCCGGGTGAACGCCGAGTACCGGCCGGGGTGGTGATGGGCGTAGCTGCGGTAGGCGCCCGCCATGACCAGCACCGCGTCGTCACGTTCGCGGCCCTGGCCGACCCTGTTCAGCATCGTGATGATGTCGTCGATGACGCGGATCCGCACCGCGCGGCGCAGGTCCTCGAGGCTGTCCACATGGTTGTAGAGCGACGGCCCCTTGGTGCCCAGCTGCGTCGCCAGCGCGTTGATGGTGAGGGCGTCCCAGCCCTCGCGGTCCAGGAAGGTCAGCGCGCCGTCGATGATGCCCTCGCGGCTCAGCTTGGCCGGGCGAGACCCGGCTCTGCCCGCGCGCGGGCGACCGGCCCCCGCCGGCGTTTCCGGCTGAGCTGCCATGGCGGGGCCCTTCGCTTGGAATGATCGAAATGCTTAACTAATGACTCTAGTTGACGCAGGGCGGAAACTATTTCAGCCGCGGCCGGATGGACGTAACCTCAATCGAGCAGATCCACCTGTCGCAGAGGGGGGCGCGCAGTGCACTGGACGACCGTCGCCGGGTCGCTGGCCACCTGTGTCATCACCATCGCCGCGACCCCGGCCCCCGCGGCGCACGCCAAGAATGGCGACACCCACGTCATCGGGCAGGGGATCGAGCAGACGCTGGACTGCAACGACGCCACGCTGCTGGTCAACGGCTCCTTCAACAATGTCACCGCGCTGGGCAACTGCTATGCGGTGACGGTGATGGGCTCGTCCAACACCGTCGTGGCCGATTCGGTCTCGCACGACATCACCGTCTACGGCTACGACCAGACGGTGTTGTTCCACAACGGCGCGCCGATCCTGTGGGACCGCGGCCGCGAACTGGGCATGACCAACCGGCTCCAGCAGGTACCCGGCTGACCCCGACACCGCATCGCCGTCCGAATCGAGGGGAATCGAGGAACATTGTCCGCCCACATTTTTGACCGGCCCGCGGGGCTGACCGCGCTCGCCGTCGCGCCGGCCGTCGCTGCCGCCTTGGTGGCCGGCTGCAGTTCGACGGCCAACCCGCCCGCGGGTTCCACCACGACGACCAAGAGCAGCACGACGGCGACCACGAGCGCCGCGGCTTCGCCCACGACCGGGTCGAGCGGGGCGAGCACCACCGCGTCGGTCGAGATCGGCAACACGCTCAACTACGGGTCGATGGGCACCACCGCGACGCTCGACTGCGCCAGCGGCAAGTCGCTGAACGTGGGCGGCTCGGACAACACCCTCACCGTCACCGGCACCTGCGCGACGGTGACGGTCGGCGGCGCGGACAACAAGATCACCCTGGACAAGGTCGACACCCGGATCAGCGTGGTGGGGTTCAACAACACCGTCACATACAAAGACGGTGAGCCCAAGGTCGACAACCTCGGCTCGGGCAACACCATCACCAAGGGCGACTGACCGGCTGTCGTTCGCCGTTGCGCCACAGCCATTTTCATACCCAGGCGGGCTTTCGCGCCGCCGAGGTGCTCCGAGCGGAGCTGGGGCATATGATGATGGCGGCAGAACGGAATCCAGCCATGTTCACCCGTACCACCAACCTGCCCGGCGCACTGGTCACGGCCATCGTGGTACTGACCGGCGTCGTGCTGCTCCCCCGCGGCGCGGCGGCGGCCGACCCCAACGCCGACGACCATTTTCTGGCGCTGCTCGACCAAAAAGGGATCCCTGCCCTCGACAACGCGCCAAGCCTCATCGCCATAGCCCATAGAGTCTGCGGCCAGCTCGATGGCGGAATGGGGGCGGACGCCGTGGTCGACGACATGAGGGAACGGGCGTTCAAAGCCAACCCGGCCGGCGGCCAATATCCCGCCGACCGCGTCACGCGCACCATTGCCCGATTCATCTCCGCCGCGGTCGAGGCCTACTGTCCGAACAATCAAGCGAAGGTAGCTTCCCTGGAAGCCATGGCAAATCCCGTGCCCGGCGCGAACACGTACAAAGCCGCCAGCTCGAGAAGCGAGCTCTGGGAATCGCGATCGGCCTTGCACATGATCCCCCTGGGCGAGACCGGCCTGCCCGAACCACCGCAACTTCCGCCACCACCACCGCCGCCGACGGCCCAGATCATGACGCCGCCCCTGCCGGTCGCGACACCGTCTCCGCGGCAACAACCGCCGCCCACGCCGCAGCAGCCTTTGCCGGGACCGCAACAGGAGCCGCCCGCCGGTCCTGCGCCGGCGAGCCCCCCCGGCACTGGCGGCGGCGCTGGTGCCGATTCGCCGGCCACGCCGCCCGGCAGGGTGCAGCTCGCACCGTAAGGCAGAGCGTCGGCTAGCTGTGATGTCCAGGGAGGTTGGTCAGTCGTGTCACGGGTGGCTGGCCTCCGATGGCGGAGTGGGCTCGGTGATGATTGTAGAAATGCAGCCAGCCGGGCAGTGCGGTGTCGCGCTGTTCGGTTGACTCGTAGAGCTGGGCGTAGGCCCAGCCGTCGGCGAGGGTGCGGTGGAATCGCTCAATCTTGCCGTTGGTCTGAGGTCGGTAGGGACGGGTCCGCTTAGGGGTGATGCGCAGTTCGGCGCAAGCGTCGCGCCATGCGCTGGACCTGTAGGCAGACCCGTTGTCGGACAGCACTCGTTCAACGGTCACGCCGCGCTCGGCGAACCAGGCCACCGCGCGCTGCAGCACGCCGATCGCGGTGGCAGCTTTCTCATTGGTGCAAATCTCGGCGTAGGCCATGCGGGAGTGGTCGTCAATGACGGTGTGTACGAATGCCGTTCCGATCCTGGGACGCCAATTCTTGGCGGAGTCGCCGCGATTACCGGTGCGGTGGGCCGTCTGTATCGCGTTGTGCTTACTTTGTTGTCGGCTCACGAACTTGTGGCCGCCGCCGTCGGGAATGTTGCCGAACTTGGTGACATCGACGTGAATCAGCGCGCCGGGATGAGCGTGCTCGTAGCGGCGCAGTGGCTCACCGGTAGCGCGATCGATGGCCGACAGGCGGTTGATCCGACAACGGGTCAGCACTGCGTGCACAGTCGATGCCGGCATGCCCAAGCGTCCGGCGATCTGCACGGGCCCGAGCCGGTGACGCCACCGCACGCCGACTATCTGTCGCACGAGCTCAGGCGCAGTGCGGGTGGGGCTGATCCGCGGCCGGGAGCTGCGGTCAATCATCCCGAGCGCACCTTCGGCGCGGAAGCGGTCGGCCCACTTCTTGGCAGTTCGCGGTGCGACCATGAACATCTTGGCGGCCTCGGCGTAGGTCCAGCCACCCTCGACGATCAGCTCAGCGAGCCTCAACCGAGCACGCGGGGTCAAAGCAGCATTAGCGTGGGACACGAAGGCCTCCTGGTTTGTGAAGCGGTTCCTAGACAGCTCCACTTCACAACGGGAGGCCTTCACCTGTCACACAGGCTCACCGATACCAAACAGGACAACGTCCCTGGACATCACAGCTAGCCCGCGGGCGCGCCGTGACGGCCGGCGCCGGCGGCGAACCGCCCGGCCCCCTCGTTCGCCTCGGCGGCGACGCGGGAGATGCTGGCGAACTCGAAGTCGAGCGCCTCGGATTCCGTTGTCCCCCATTGGTGTAGCGCCGAGAGGCGATCCGACCGCAGGCACTGCTGCGGCAGCGCGGCCAGTTGCGCCGCCAGTTCCTCCGCCGCCCGCCGCGCCTGGCCATTGGGCACGACGCGGTTGGCCAACCCCATCGCGAGCGCTTCGTCGGCCTTCACACCGCGGCCGGTGAGGATCATGTCCATCGCGCGGCTGTGTCCGATCAGCCGAGGCAGTCGCACGGTGCCGCCGTCGATCAGCGGCACGCCCCACCGCCGGCAGAACACCCCGAACACGGCGTCCTGCTCGGCCACACGCAGGTCGCACCAGATGGCCAACTCCAGTCCCCCGGCGACGGCGTAGCCGCTCACCGCCGCGATCACGGGCTTGGACAACACCATTCGCGTCGGCCCCATCGGGCCCGGGCCCGTCCGGTGCACGGCGTTGGCGTCGGGTGTGCCGAAGGCCTTCAAATCGGCTCCGGCGCAGAAGGTTCCACCGTCACCCCACAACACGGCGACCGACGCCGTATCGTCGCGGTCGAAGTCGTCGAATGCCGCGTACAGCGCGGCGGCCGTGGGGCCGTTGACCGCGTTGCGGGCGGCCGGCCGGTTCAGGATCACCGTCGTCACCGGGCCGTTGCGCTCGATACGCACCGGATCGCTCATTTCGCCTCCGCAAATAGTGGTTCGCGCCGCTGGAGCAGCTCAGCGGCGAAGTCGTGGTACGCCGCACGCAGCCGCGTACCGGGCCAGTCGGGCAGCAGCAGTTCGTCGGGCAGCACCGGGTCGGTGAGCAGGTGCCGCACCGTCGCCGCCGCGACCACGAACCGGCCGGGAATGTCCGGCGCGGCGGCCATTTCGTCGAGCAATCGGTTACCGGCCCGAGCCCAGGCGGGCAGGTCCCACAGCCGGGCGGCCAGCCCGGCCGCGTCGTCGTCGCGCGCGCGCAAGACCCGCACCCGGGCGTCGATCTCGGGGTCCAGGTCTAGCTCAAGGTTGTCGGGTCGCATCCAGACACCCTCGCGCAGTTCGCCGAAGCGCTTGCCGTGCATGGCGGTCCGCAGCGCCGCGCGGGTACGCGCGTCGCCGCCCACGCTGGTCACGATGAGCGTGACCCACTCCCCGCTCCACGGGCGGACCCGTGGGTCGATGACATCGTCCTGGCGTCGCTGGCGGGCCAGCAGGCGATCGGAGAGCCGATAGCCGTCGGCCGAGCGGATCAGGTCGCCGGCACCGACCATGCGCGTCAGCGCCACTCGCAGTGCTGACTCCTTGATCCCGAAATCCGAAGTGAGCCTGATCAACTCGCTGGCACGAGCGTGCGCCGGGTGGGCGCCGAGCAGCACGCTGAGCACCACCGACCGGGCCGTCATGGTGGCCATGGGTTACACCTGCGACGCGCGGCGGCCGTAGTCACCGAAGGGCTCGTCGCGATGCCGCACCGCGTCCCGGAAGCCGTGCTCGGTGGCGTCGGCGACAAAGGCGTGGCCCTCCGGGGTATGCCGGGCGACACCGTCGAACACGGTGCTGACCATCCTGCTGGTGGCCACACCCTGCTGCAGCAGAGCCGAATTCAACGCGAGCTTGACCATGATCAGCTGGTTGACGGGCACGGCGGCGATCCGTTGCACGAGCCGCTCGGTGCGCTCGTCAAGGTCTTCGGGCTCCGGCGCCTCGACCGCCAAGCCCCACTCGGCGGCTTGCGCGCCGGTGATGCAATCGCCGGTGAACAGCAGCCGCTTGGCGCGCTGATCGCCGAGCCGGTGCGCCCACAGCCCCGCCGCCGGGACGCCCCACACCCGCGTGGGTGGGTAGCCGATCTTGGCGTCGGCGGCGGCGATCACCTGATCGGCGTGCAGCGCGATGTCGGTGCCCCCGGCCACGCAGTAGCCGTGGATCTTGACCACCGTCGGCTTGTCGGCGTGCATCAGGCTGGAGAAGCCGCGCACGAATCGGCTCATCATCTGGTAGTCGATCATCGGATCCCATGGGCGGTCCGGTAAGTGGTTGAGCGCCTGGGTTTTTCCGCTGAGCACCGTGCCCTGGTAGGCGCCGGTCCCGCCGGCCGAGCCGGTGCGGTCGGCGTAGGCGCTCAGGTCGAACCCCGCGCAGAAGCCCTCGCCGCGGCCGGACACCAGGATGACGTGCACATTGGGGTCGAGGTCGGCGCGCTCGACCAGTGCCGAGAGCTCCAGCGGGGTGTCCGCGACGATCGCATTGCCCTTTTCCGGCCGGTTGAAGGTGATCCGGGCAACCCGATCGGTGACCTCGTAGGTCATCGTCTTCAGGTTGTCGAAGTCGACCGGCCTGATCGCGTGGGTCACGTTGGGGCTTAGCCCTTGACCAGGGCGCGCTCGAGGATGGGGGCCAGATCCAGGCCGGTGGGCATGGTGCCGTACGCCCCGCCCCACTGGCCGTCGAGCCGGGTGGTCAGGAAGGCCTCGGCGACCGCCGGGTGACCGTGGCGCACCAGCAGCGACCCCTGCAGCGCCAGGCAGATGTCCTCGGCGACCTTGCGGGCCCGGTGCGCGATGCTGTCCAAATCGGAGAGGTCTCGGCGCAGCCGCTCGACGTGTGCGCCCAGTCGCCGGTCCGCGCCGGTGCCTTCGGCCAGTTCGGTGAACAGCACGTCGACGCATTCCGGGCGAGTTGCCATGGCGCGCAACGTGTCCAGCGCGCTGACGTTGCCCGAGCCCTCCCAGATGCCCATCAGCGGGGCCTCGCGGAACAGCCGTGGCATGCCCGAGTCCTCGACGTAGCCGTTGCCGCCCAGGCATTCCAGCGCCTCGGCCGCGTGCGGCGTGGCGCGCTTGCACACCCAGTACTTGCTGGCCGCCAGGCCGATGCGACGCAGCAGCGCCTCCCGCTCGTCGCCGCGCAACGCCTCGTCGGTGGCGCCGGCCATCCGCATCGCGACGATGGTGGCGGCCTCCGCCTCCACGGCCAGGTCGGCCAGCACGTTGCGCATCAGCGGCTGGTCGATCAGGTAGGCGCCGAACGCCTTTCGGTGCTGGGCGTGGTGGATGGCGCGGGTCAGGCCGGTGCGCATGCTGGTGGCGCTGCCCAGGGTGCAGTCCAGCCGGGTGAGGTTGACCATCTCGATGATGGTCGGGACGCCGCGGCCCTCCTCGCCCACCAGCCACGCGATGGCGCCATCGTATTCGACCTCGCTGGACGCGTTGGCGTGGTTGCCGAGCTTGTCCTTGAGCCGTTGCAGGAACATTCGATTGCGGGTGCCGTCGGGCAGCACCCGCGGCAGCAGGAAGCAGGACAGTCCGCCCGGGGCCTGCGCGAGGACCAAAAAGATGTCGCACATCGGCGCCGAGGTGAACCACTTGTGGCCGGTCAGGCGGTAGCTGCCATCGCCGTTCGGTGTCGCCTGCGTGGTTCCGGCGCGCACGTCGGACCCGCCCTGCTTCTCGGTCATCGACATGCCGGCGGTGATGCCGCGCTTGGTGGTGGCCAGTTTCAGCTCGGGATCGTATTCGCGGCTGGTCAGCAGGGGCTCGTACACCGCCGCCAGCTCGGGGTTGTAGCGCAGCGCGGGGACGACGGCATACGTCATCGAGATCGGACAGGTGTGGCCGGGTTCGACGTTCCAGACCGACATCTTGGCGGCCCGCACCACGTGCGCGCCCGGGCGCTCGTCGGCCCACGGCGCCGCATGGATGCCGTTGGCGATGGCCGTGCGCATCAGCTCGTGGTAGGCCGGGTCGTACTCGACCTCGTCGACCCGGTGGCCGTACCTGTCGTGGGTGTGCAGGATGGGCCGGTTGCGGTCGGCGAGCTCACCCCATCGCTGGGCTTCGCGGCCACCCGCGATCGCGCCCACCTGGTTCACCTCGTCCAGCCCCCATTCCCCGCCCTCGCGGATCAGGGCCTCGACGAGCACCGCGGACGTCGCGGGGTTGTAGTTCTCCAGCGGAGGAACCTGGTTGGTGACGACATGCGTATCCGACATGCCCCTCATATTACATTTTTTCGACACTCGCACAAGAGGTGTAATAGAGGTCAGCGTGGGTGCGAAGCGAAGAATTTCCACAGCGTCTGGGTGGCGAACGGGGGCCATTCGTGGCCGCCCGCCTCGATCGTGATGAGCGTGACGCCCCGGTCGCCCGCGCATCCGGCCGTCGCCGTGGTGACCGGCCCGGCGGTGGTGGTGGCCGGGTTTGCACAATGATCGACGTTGCGCCAGAACGCGTTCACGTCGGGCACCGACGGACCGTTGATGACGCTGAAACCCTGCCCGCCGCCATAGGGCACCAGCCGGTCCGCCGTGCCGTGAATGTGCATGACGGACGCCGGATGCGGGCTCGGGCATCGGTTCAGCTGCGTGCCGGCGACCGGACCGACGGCGGCGAAGATGTCGGTGCTGCACGCCAGGGTGTAGCTCATGATGCCGCCGTTACTCATGCCGCTGACGTAGACCCTTGCCGGGTCGGTGCCCACGTTCTTGGCGACGTCGGCGACGACCGCGCGGATGAACGCGACGTCGTCGACACCCTGCCGCCCCGGCCGGCCGCAGCAGCTTTCCCCGTCGACGTTCCAGGCCCGGTCCACGCCGTCCGGGTAGGCGACGACGAACTTGTCCGAATTGGCCAATTCGTCCCAGCCATAGTCCCTTTCGGCCTGCTGAGCGCTGCCGGCATAGCCGTGCAAGACGACTACGAGCGGAGAAGAAGCGGGCCTGTCCACGGCCAAGTAGAGCCGATAGCTGCGATCAAGGCCGCCCACGTTGATGTGGTGCAAGCTGGTGCCGGTGACGAAACCCGAGGGCGGCGTCGGCGCACAACCCGCGACCAGGAGGACCATCCCGAGAAGCGTTGCGAGCCGACCGAGCACGGGCTGTATCTCAGCCGCTTGTCTTTTCCCGCAGGAACGCGATGTCGTCCTTGCGTCCCTCGTCGGCGGTCTCGCAGACGACCGGCGCATCGGCCGCCTTGACCACCGCGACGAGCAGCTCGGGATCGATCTGGCCGGTGCCGAAGTTGGCGTGCCGGTCGGCGCCCGAGCCCGCCGCATCCCTCGAGTCGTTGCAGTGCACCAGGTCGATGCGTCCCGTCAGCGCCCTGATCCTGTCGACCGCATCGATCAGCGCCTCACCGGCGGCCCAGGCGTGACAGGTGTCCAGGCAGAAGCCAATTCCCTTGTCGCCGATGTGATCCCAGAGCCTGCCGATGGTGTCGAAGTGGCGGGCCATCGCGTGGTCGCCGCCGGCGGTGTTCTCCAGGTACACCGGCACGTCCGTTTCCAGGTAGTCCAGTGCCTTGACCCACCGCTCGAAGCCGGCCTCCATGTCGTCATCGTCGGCGTGTCCGCCGTGCACGATGACGGCCGTCGCGTCGATTTCGGCCGCAGCATCGCAGGTGTCCTGCAGGATCTTGCGCGACGGGATGCGGATGCGGTTGTTCGCCGACGCCACGTTGATAAGGTAGGGCGCATGGACGTAGAGCGGCACGTTCGACGCCTTGAGCGCTTCGGCGTCGTCGCGCGGC
Organism: Mycobacterium sp. SMC-2; assembly: GCF_025263485.1. NCBI lineage: Bacteria > Bacillati > Actinomycetota > Actinomycetes > Mycobacteriales > Mycobacteriaceae > Mycobacterium > Mycobacterium sp. SMC-2. The sequence goes on along the minus strand of NZ_CP079863.1, from coordinate 1,609,794 downwards.
TTCGGCTTCTTCCAGCTCTGCGGGTTGCTGAGGAAGAACTGCACCACGTCTGCTCCGTCCGCCTGCGCGGCGGCCAGCGGGTCGTCGTTGCGGACGTGTGAACCGATCAGCACGGTGGACAGTGTAGTTGGGGAGCCGGATGCAGCGAGAGCGCCGAGACCAATAGGCACGTTCAAATTCGATATCACCCGCGATATCAACTCCGAGGATCTGGTACTGGTCCGCGACGGGTACAGATGTGGCGAATGAGACGTTCGGGACAACGAAAAAGCCCCGGGGTGAGCCCGGGGCTTTTTCGTTGCGGACTAGCGGTAGTCGCTGTAGCCGTAGTCGTCCAGCGGAACCGCGGCACCGGTCGCCTGGCCGAAGTCCGGGCTGTAGTACTGATCCTCGTAGGACGGGATCGTGTACGCCGCGGCCCGGGCCTCCTCGGTGGGCTGCACCTGGATGTTGCGGTACCGGTTGATGCCGGTACCGGCCGGGATCAGCTTTCCGATGATCACGTTCTCCTTCAGACCGTTGAGCTTGTCGCTGCGGCAGTTGATCGCCGCATCGGTCAGGACTCGCGTGGTCTCCTGGAACGACGCCGCCGACAGCCACGAGTCGGTGGCCAGCGACGCCTTCGTGATACCCATCAGCACCGGCCGGCCGGCGGCGGGCTCGCCGCCCTCGGCCACCACCCGGCGGTTCTCCGCCTCGAACTCCGCGCGGTCGATCAGCGAGCCGGGCAAAAACTCCGTCGAGCCCGAGTCGATGATGGTGACGCGGCGCAGCATCTGGCGAACGATCACCTCGATGTGCTTGTCGTGGATCGACACACCCTGGGCACGGTAGACCTCCTGGACTTCGCGGACCAGGTGGATCTGCACCTCGCGGGGGCCCTGCACGCGCAGCACCTCGTGCGGGTCGGCCGAGCCTTCCATCAGCTGCTGGCCCACCTCGACGTGGTCGCCGTCGGACAGCACCCGCTCGGAACCGTCCTCGTGCTTGAAGACACGCAGACGCTGCCGCTTGGAGAGCTTGTCGTAGACGACTTCCTCGCTGCCGTCGTCGGGGACGATGGTGATCTTGTAGAACCGCTCACCGTCCTCGAGCTGTACCCGCCCGGTGACGTCGGCGATCGGCGCCTTGCCGCGCGGGACGCGGGCCTCGAACAGCTCCTGCACGCGGGGCAGACCGCCGGTGATGTCCTCACCCACACCACCCTGGTGGAAGGTGCGCATGGTCAGCTGCGTGCCGGGCTCACCGATCGACTGGGCCGCGACGATACCGACGGCCTCGCCGATGTCGACGAGCTTTCCGGTCGCCATGGACCGCCCGTAGCAGGTCGCGCACACGCCGGTGCCGGTGGTGCAGGTCAGCACCGAGCGCACCTTGACCTGCGTGATGCCGGCCGCCAGCAGGGCGTCGATCTCCGGGTCACCCAGGTCCTCGCCGCGTGCAACCACCACGTTGCCGGCCTCGTCGACCGCGTCGGTGCCCAAAGTCCGCGCGTACGCCGAGGTTTCGATGTACGGGTCGCGGATCAGGGTGCCGTCCGCCTGACGCTCGGCGAGCTCGACGATGATGCCGCGCTCGGTCTCGCAGTCGTGCTCGCGGACGATGACGTCCTGGCTCACGTCCACCAGACGACGGGTCAAATAACCCGAGTCGGCGGTACGCAACGCGGTGTCCGCCAGGCCCTTTCGGGCGCCGTGCGTGTTGATGAAGTACTCCAGCACGGTCAGGCCCTCGCGGAACGACGACTTGACCGGACGCGGGATGAACTCACCCTTGGGGTTGGTCACCAGACCCTTCATGCCGGCCAGCGTCCGGGTCTGGGTGAAGTTACCCGTGGCACCCGAGTCGACGATCGTGATGATCGGGTTGTCGCTGGGGTAGTGCTCCCGCAGCGCCTGACCGACCTCGTCGGTCGCTTCCTTCCAGATCTCCACCAGCGCCTCGTTGCGCTCGTCGTGGTTCAAAGCGCCGCGCTGGAACTGCTTTTCGACCTTTTCGGCCCGCTCCTCGTACTGGTCGAGGATCTCCTTCTTGCGCGGCGGAACCAGCACGTCGGCCATCGACACGGTGACACCACTACGGGTGGCCCAGTAGAAACCGGCGTCCTTGAGCTTGTCCACGGTCTGCGCGACCACGATCATCGGGTAGCGCTCGGCCAGGTCGTTGATGATGGCGGCCTGCACCTTCTTGTGCATCTGTTTGTTCACGAACGGGTAGCCATGCGGCAGCAGCTCGTTGAACAGCACCCGGCCCAGCGTCGTCTCGGCCATCCAGGCGTCGCCCGGCTGCCAGCCGTTGGCACCGAACAGCTCCGCCTCGAGCTCGGCGGGCGGACGCAGCTGGGTCAGCCGCACCTTGATCTTGGCCCGCACCGAGAGCACGCCGCGGTCGGCGGCCATGATCGCCTCGGCCGGCGAGGAGTACACACCGACCTCGGGCTGATCCTTGGCGGCCGCTTGGAATTCGCCCTTGTCGCCGTCGACCTCGGTGGTCAGGTAGTACAGCCCGGTCACCATGTCCAGCCGCGGCATGGCCAGCGGGCGGCCGGACGCGGGCGACAGGATGTTGTTGGAAGACAGCATCAGGATGCGCGCCTCGGCCTGCGCCTCGGCGCTCAGCGGCAGGTGCACGGCCATCTGGTCGCCGTCGAAGTCGGCGTTGAAGGCCTCACACACCAGCGGGTGCAACTGAATTGCCTTGCCTTCCACCAGCATCGGCTCGAAGGCCTGAATGCCCAGCCGGTGCAGGGTCGGCGCGCGGTTCAGCAGCACCGGGTGCTCGGCAATGACCTCTTCGAGGACGTCCCACACCTGGGGACGCTGCCGCTCCACCATTCGCTTGGCGCTCTTGATGTTCTGCGCGTGGTTGAGGTCGACGAGCCGCTTCATCACGAACGGCTTGAACAGCTCCAGCGCCATCAGCTTGGGCAGGCCGCACTGGTGCAGCTTGAGCTGCGGGCCGACCACGATGACGCTGCGGCCCGAGTAGTCGACGCGCTTACCGAGCAGGTTCTGGCGGAACCGGCCCTGCTTGCCCTTGAGCAGGTCGGAGAGCGACTTCAGCGGACGGTTGCCCGGACCGGTGACCGGACGCCCGCGGCGGCCGTTGTCGAACAGCGCGTCCACGGACTCCTGCAGCATCCGCTTCTCGTTGTTGACGATGATCTCGGGCGCGCCGAGGTCGATCAGCCTCTTGAGGCGGTTGTTGCGGTTGATGACCCGGCGGTACAGGTCGTTGAGGTCGCTGGTGGCGAACCGGCCACCGTCCAGCTGCACCATCGGGCGCAGCTCCGGCGGGATCACCGGGACGGCGTCGAGCACCATGCCCATCGGCGAGTTGCCCGACTGCTGGAAGGCGGCGACCACCTTCAACCGCTTGAGGGCGCGAAGCTTCTTCTGCCCCTTGCCGTTTCGGATGACGTCCCGCAGCATGTCGGCCTCGGCATCGATGTCGAAGTTCTCGATGAGCTTCTGGATCGACTCCGCGCCCATGGCGCCGGTGAAGTACTCGCCGTAGCGGTCGACGAGCTCGCGGTAGAGGTTCTCGTCGACGATCAGCTGCTTGGGGGCCAGCTTGGTGAAGGTGTTCCAGATGTCCTCCAGCCGGTCCAGCTCGCGCTGGGCCCGGTCGCGGATCTGGCGCATCTCCCGCTCGCCGCCGTCGCGCACCTTACGGCGGGCGTCGGCCTTGGCGCCCTCGGCCTCCAGCTCGGCCAGGTCGGCCTCCAGCTTCTGCGCGCGGGCCTCCAGGTCGGCGTCGCGCTGGTCCTCAACGGCCTTGCGCTCCACCGTCATTTCGGCCTCGAGCGTGGACAGCTCGTTGTGCCGCATCTCGTCGTCGACCGACGTGATCACGTATGCCGCGAAGTAGATGATCTTCTCGAGATCCTTCGGGGCGAGGTCGAGCAGGTAGCCGAGCCGGCTCGGCACACCCTTGAAGTACCAGATGTGCGTGACGGGCGCGGCCAGCTCGATGTGGCCCATCCGCTCGCGGCGCACCTTGGCGCGGGTCACCTCGACGCCGCAGCGCTCACAGATGATGCCCTTGAAGCGGACGCGCTTGTACTTGCCGCAGTAGCACTCCCAGTCGCGAGTCGGTCCGAAGATCTTCTCGCAGAAGAGGCCGTCCTTCTCCGGCTTCAGCGTGCGGTAGTTGATCGTCTCCGGCTTCTTGACCTCGCCGTAAGACCATTGCCTGATGTCCTCCGCGGTGGCCAGACCGATACGGAGTTCATCGAAGAAGTTGACGTCGAGCACGTAACTCCCTTTCCCCTTGCGGGATTGGTTTCTTGATTAAGCCAAATCCTCAACGGACGCGGATTCGTTGCGGGACAGGTTGATTCCCAAGTTGGCCGCGGCCCGCTCGAGGTCCTCGTCCTCGCCTTCGCGCAATTCGATCGCCGCGCCGTCCGACGAGAGCACCTCGACGTTCAGACACAGCGACTGCAGCTCCTTGAGCAACACCTTGAACGACTCGGGGATGCCCGGCTCCGGGATGTTCTCACCCTTGACGATCGCCTCGTACACCTTGACCCGGCCGACGGTGTCGTCGGACTTGATGGTCAACAGCTCCTGCAGCGTGTACGCGGCGCCGTAGGCCTGCATGGCCCAGCACTCCATCTCACCGAACCGCTGACCACCGAACTGCGCCTTACCACCCAGCGGCTGCTGGGTGATCATCGAGTACGGACCGGTGGAGCGGGCGTGGATCTTGTCGTCCACCAGGTGGTGCAGCTTCATGATGTACATGTAGCCGACCGTCACCGGGTACGGGAACGGCTCACCGGACCGGCCGTCGAAGAGCACCGCCTTGCCGTCGCCGTCCACCATCACCTCGTTGTCCCGGTTGGGCAGCGTGGCCGACAGCAGCCCCTGCAGCTCGGCCTCCCGCGCGCCGTCGAACACCGGCGTGGAGACGATGGCGTTCGGCTCGGCCTGGAGCAATTCCTTCGGCAGGTTGGCGGCCCACTCCGGCTTGCCGTCGACCTTCCAGCCGCTGTGGGCACACCAGCCGAGGTGGGTCTCCAGGATCTGGCCGATGTTCATCCGTCGCGGCACGCCGTGCGTGTTCAGGATGATGTCCACCGGGGTGCCGTCCGGCAGGAACGGCATGTCCTCTTGCGGCAGGATCTTGCCGATCACGCCCTTGTTGCCGTGCCGGCCGGCGAGCTTGTCGCCGTCGGAGATCTTGCGCTTCTGGGCCACGTAGACGCGGACCAGCTCGTTGACACCGGCCGGCAGCTCGTCGTCGTCCTCACGGGAGAACACCCGGATGCCGATGACCTTGCCGGACTCGCCGTGCGGCACCTTCAGCGAGGTGTCGCGGACCTCGCGGGCCTTCTCACCGAAGATCGCCCGCAGCAGCCGCTCCTCCGGCGTCAGCTCGGTCTCACCCTTCGGGGTGACCTTGCCGACCAGGATGTCGCCGTCGCGCACCTCGGCGCCGATGCGGACGATGCCGCGCTCGTCGAGGTCGGCGAGCACCTCGTCGGAGACGTTCGGGATGTCCCGGGTGATCTCCTCGGCGCCCAGCTTGGTGTCGCGGGCGTCGATCTCGTGCTCCTCGATGTGGATCGAGGTGAGCACGTCCTCCTCAACCAGTCGGTTGGACAGGATGATCGCGTCCTCGTAGTTGTGGCCCTCCCACGGCATGATCGCCACCAGCAGGTTCTTGCCCAGCGCCATCTCACCGTTCTCGGTGCACGGACCGTCGGCGATGACCTGGCCGGCCTCGACCCGGTCCCCCGCGTCCACGATCGGCGACTGGTTGGCGCACGTGCCGTGGTTGGACCGCTCGAACTTGCGCATCCGGTAGGTGTGCCGGGTGCCGTCGTCGGCCATCACGGTGATGTAGTCGGCGGAGACCTCCTCGATCACCCCGGCCTTGTCCGCGACGACGACGTCGCCGGCGTCGATCGCGGCGCGCAACTCCATGCCGGTGCCCACCAGCGGCGCCTCGCTGCGCACCAGCGGGACCGCCTGGCGCTGCATGTTGGCGCCCATCAGGGCACGGTTGGCGTCGTCGTGCTCGAGGAAGGGGATCATGGCGGTGGCCACCGACACCATCTGGCGCGGCGAAACGTCCATGTAGTCCACCTCGGACGACGGCACGTACTCGACCTCGCCCGCCTTGCGGCGGACCAGCACGCGCGACTCCTCGAACCGGCCCTTGCCGTCGATCGGCGAGTTGGCCTGCGCCACGACGTGGCGGTCCTCCTCGTCGGCGGTCAGGTAGTGGATCTCGTCGGTGACCACACCGTCGACCACCTTGCGGTACGGCGTCTCGATGAACCCGAACGGGTTGACCCGCGCGTACACCGACAGCGAGCCGATCAGACCGATGTTCGGACCCTCCGGGGTCTCGATCGGGCACATCCGGCCGTAGTGGCTGGGGTGCACGTCACGGACCTCCAGCCCGGCCCGCTCGCGGGACAGACCACCCGGGCCCAGCGCCGAGAGCCGGCGCTTGTGGGTCAGACCCGACAGCGGGTTGTTCTGGTCCATGAACTGGGAGAGCTGGCTGGTGCCGAAGAACTCCTTGATCGCGGCGACCACCGGCCGGATGTTGATCAGCGTCTGCGGCGTGATCGCCTCCACGTCCTGGGTGGTCATCCGCTCGCGGACGACCCGCTCCATCCGGGACATGCCGACCCGGATCTGGTTCTGGATCAACTCGCCGACGGTGCGCAGCCGGCGGTTGCCGAAGTGGTCGATGTCGTCGGTTTCCACCGGCACCTCGACGCCGCCGGGGACCGTCATGACGGCGGGCTGGCCATCCGTACGGGCATGGTGCAGACGCACCAGGTACTCGATGGTGGCGACGACGTCTTCCTCGGTCAGCGTCGACGACGTGATCGGCTCGCCGGCGTGCAGGCCCAGCTTCTTGTTGACCTTGTAGCGACCGACGCGGGCCAGGTCGTAACGCTTCTCCTTGAAGAACAGGTTCTCCAGCAGGGTCTGCGCGGACTCCTTGGTCGGCGGCTCGCCCGGACGCAGCTTGCGGTAGATGTCCAGCAGCGCCTCGTCCGTGCCGGCGGTGTTGTCCTTCTCCAGCGTGCCCATCATGATCTCGGAGAAGCCGAACCGCTCGTGGATCTGCTCGTTGGTCCAACCGAGGGCCTTGAGCAGCACGGTGACGGGCTGGCGGCGCTTGCGGTCGATGCGCACGCCGACGGTGTCGCGCTTGTCGACGTCGAACTCCAGCCACGCACCGCGGCTGGGGATCACCTTGACGCTGTGCAGCAGCTTCTCGGTGGACTTGTCGATGGTCTCGTCGAAGTAGACGCCGGGCGAGCGCACCAGCTGGCTGACGACCACACGTTCGGTCCCGTTGATGATGAAGGTGCCCTTCTCGGTCATCATCGGGAAGTCGCCCATGAACACCGTCTGGCTCTTGATCTCGCCGGTGTTGTTGTTGATGAACTCGGCCGTGACGAACAGCGGGGCCGCGTACGTCATGTCCTTGTCTTTGCACTCGTCGACCGGCGCCTTGACCTCGTCGAAACGGGGGTCGGAGAACGACAGCGACATCGAGCCGGAGAAGTCCTCGATCGGTGAGAGCTCGTAAAGCACCTCTTCGAGGCCACCCACCGGGGTCGGCTCGCCACGACCGGCGGCGGCCTCGCGCCAGCGCGGCGAGCCGATCAACCACTCGAAGGAGTCGATCTGGACGTCGAGCAGGCCGGGAACCTCGAGCGGTTCGCGGAGCTTGGCGAAGGAGACTCGGTTGGGCGCTCCGGGCACGGAGCCGTTTAGGGAACTTCCATTAGAGGAACTTTGTGGGCGATCCGTTTTGCTCTGGCGGGAAACAGCCAAGATGCATCCTTCCAGCACCTCGTGCGACTCACGAGAACCGGGAGCACCGGTTGCGTTCGCCGCTAATTGTGTCGGTTAGGCCGGCGAACGAACTGTCCGTATCTCACGCGCACGATTAAAGAACCAAGCCGTTAAAGGGGGCTCAGGCTTAGACCACGGTGTCAGGTGGCGGGTGAGGTGGGCAGGAGGTAGCCAGCGCAACGTCCAACAATAGCGCAGGGCGGCGCATTCCTCAACTGTCCAGCACAGGGCATCCAGGGACATCGGCGCTGGCTGGCATCTCGACACTCCGCTGGATACATGCTGCCCAACAGACTGGCCCGTTTACGGCCCGCCGTCAAGAGGGCGGGCCGCCCGGTTACACGAAGTTATCGCGCGACCGTCGGGCCGGCTCTTAGTCGCCGACCTCGTGCGGCCGGTACTTGTGGGTGCCCTCCAGGTCGTCGAGGATCGCGGCCTGCGCCTTTTGCGGCAGGGTGTGCAGAATCTCGCGCACCCGCGCCTGGCGCCGGGCCACGGCCTTGCGCTCCGGCATCCCCGGCGAGGCGACGATCTGCGGCGGCACTCCCTCGATCTCCTCGACACCGCCGGCGTGCTGACCGGCTTCGAGGGCGGCCTGCTCTTCGGCCATGGTCGACTCGTCCTTTTCCTCGGACATGCCGATCGGCCCGATGCGGCGGCCGTTGAGGAACTGCCGCACGACCGGCTCGTCACTGGTCAGCAGCACCTCGCGCGGGCCGAACATGACCAGCTTGCGCCGGAATAGCATGCCCATGTTGTCCGGCACGGTGCGGGCGATGTTGATGTTGTGCGTGACGATCAGGACCGTGGCGTCGATCTGGGCGTTGATGTCGAGGATCAGCTGGCTCAGGTAAGCGGTGCGAACCGGGTCCAGACCCGAGTCGGGCTCGTCGCAGAGGATGATCTGCGGGTCCATCACCAGGGCGCGGGCCAGGCTGGCGCGCTTGCGCATACCGCCGGAGATCTCGCCGGGGAACTTCTTCTCGTCGCCGCCCAGACCCACCATGGTCAGCTTCTCCATGACGATGTCACGGATCTCGCTTTCCTTCTTCTTGGTGTGCTCGCGCAGTGGGAAGGCCGCGTTGTCGAAGAGGTTCATCGAACCGAACAGGGCACCGTCCTGGAACATCACGCCGAACAGCGTGCGGATCTCGTACAGCTCTTTCGCCGAGCACTGCAGGATGTCGGTGCCGTCGATGACGACCGAGCCGCGCTCGGGCCGCAACAGACCGATCAGGGACTTCAGGAACACCGATTTGCCGGTACCCGACGGCCCCAGCAGGACGCTGACCTCCCCGGCAGGGATCTCCAGCGTCACGTCTTCCCAAATCCTCGACGACCCGAAGGACTTCGTGAGGCCGTTCACCTCAATAGCGACACCCATGGGAGATCCTTCCGTCGACGCTCATGCCCGCCACCTGCCCTTTTATGTGGCATGAGTCACTGTAGCGCACGCTTGCTACGCGGCATCAGGGTTGCGGGGCACAGCCCGGAAAAATTGGCTGACCTGAGATCGGGCCGCCGCCGCCGGCGGGCGTCCTATTCAACGCGCGTTAGCCAGTGGGCGCCCAGTTGCCATGGAAGCCCATCGGCACCCGCTGCGGCAGGTGGACGGTAGCCACCGGCTCGAGGGTCTGGGCATCCAGCAGCACCAATTGCCCTTCGTCGCGGTCGCGGTGGTAGCCGTAGCCCATCAGGATGCCGTCGTCTTCGGCTCGCGCCGTGGGATTGGGCACGAAAGACATCTCCCCGAGCACAAGGGCGGGATCGAGCGCCGCGACCTCGCGCACCCCGGTCGCGTAGTCGTGCTTGTACAGCCAGGGCTGGGCGCCCTGGAAGGACGCGCCGATGGTGTAGCCGAAGCGGTGCCGCCCGCCCAGCACGGTTTCGTTGATCCTTGGAAATTCCTGCGGCTGGTCGTCGCGGCATTCGGTGGCCACCGCGCCGGTCGCCAGGTTGATGGTCCAGCGGTCCAGCGTCGGCGGGGCCTCGCCGGGGCCGCGCCGGTCGCGGTCGAACATCCGCGAGTAGCGGACCACGTCGAGCACCAAAACCTCGGCCCCGTCCCGCATTTCGGAGTAGGCGTTGAGCGGGTGGTAGACGTAGCAGGGTTCGATGTCGAACCAGCGGATGGCATCCTTGCCCGCGTTGCCCTCGCGGCCCTCGCGGGGCATCACGCCGATGCGGGCCGGGTAGTTGGGGTTCCACGCGTACGGCATCCGGTCGGAATGCTTCGGGTTGCGGTTCATCGCGGCGTTGATCGGGCTCGGTACCCGCACGCGCCCGATCAGCGATTGCATCACCAGCCGGGCCGGCAGGCCGAGCAAGCGGGGCATGGTCACCGGCAGCACCTGCGCCGGGTCGAACGTCACCGGCAGGTCGTAGATGACGACGTAGGAGTCGGTCAGCGAGAAGTCGTGCATCATCGGCGACCCCGACACCTCGATGTCGACCGTGCGGCGGGCCCGCCCCCGGGTGTCGATCACCGAGTACTGCACGGTTCGCCCGCGGGCGAACGAGTAGGAGACGGCGTGCAATTCGCCGGTGCGCGGATCCCGGTGCGGATGCGCGGTGTAGCCCCCGGACAGGGTGCCGTCGAAATCGCACGTCCCGACGGTATCCAGCTCCTCGGTCAGCTCGTAGTTGGCGACACCGCCCTCGACCAGCGCCAGGGTGCGGCCGGCATGGGTCAAGACGTTGGTGTTGGCGCCCAGCGAGAGCATGCCAGCCCGCGGGTCGAGCCGGGCCGGCGTCGGCCCGCCCAGGGTGGCGCACACCGACAGACTGCGGACCCAGCGGTTGCGGTACCAGCGGGCCTTCCCGTCGCGCAGCGCGACGCCGTGCACCATCCCGTCGCCGCTGAACCAGTGATAGGTGGCCGGGTCGACCTCTTCGGCCGGGTTGGGCCCGTTGCGCAGATACCGTCCGTCGAGGTGCTCGGGGATGCGCCCGGTGACCGGCAGGTCGGTCGCGGTGACCTCGGCGCTCACCGGCGCCAGCAAGCCTTCGAGATAGGGATTCCGGGTTTCGGCGGTTTGCACGGACGTCATCGCTGAGCTCCTATAACATTGATATGACGCTGTTATAGGTAACGTACGCCGCGGATGGGAAGATGGCAACGATGACTTCGGAAGCGACTTCGGCGAGCCCGCGCAGTGTCCGCGACGAGATGCTGTCCGCCGCGGTGGACCTGCTGCACGAGCACGGCCCCGACGCGCTGCAGACCCGCAAGGTCGCCGGCGCGGCGGGCACCTCGACGATGGCCGTTTACACCCACTTCGGCGGGATGCGGGGCCTGATCGCCGAGGTGGCCGCTGAGGGGCTGCGGCAGTTCGACGCCGCGCTGACGGTGCCGCAGACCGCCGACCCGGTCGCCGACCTGTTCGCGATCGGCGCGGCCTACCGGCGTTATGCCATCAAGCATCGGCACATGTACCGGCTGATGTTCGGCAGCACCAGCGCGCACGGCATCAACGCGCCGGCGGACAACGTCCTGAGGCTGTCGGTCGCCGACATCGAGAAGCACTACCCGAGCTTCGCGCACGTCGTGCGCGGGGTGCACCGATGCATGCTGGCGGGCCGGATCAGCGCCGGCTCGCCGGACGACGACGCGGCCGTGGTGGCCACCGCCGCCCAGTTCTGGGCGCTGATCCACGGCTTCGTGATGCTGGAGCTGGCCGGCTACTACGGCCACGACGGGGCCGCCGTCCTGCCCCTGCTGGCGTCGATGAATTCGAATCTGCTTGTTGCGCTGGGTGATTCACCCGAGCGGGCGGCGCAATCCCTGCGGTCGGCGATGCGGGCGGGCTGAGCGCGCGAAAACCCCCGGAGCCGCGGCGCGGTCCGGGGGTTTTCGACGTGGAGCTACTTGACGGTGACGGTGGCGCCGGCGGCCTCGAGCTTGGTCTTGGCCTCGTCGGCGGCCTCCTTGGCGACCTTCTCCAGCAGCGGCTTGGGCGCGCCGTCGACCAGGTCCTTGGCCTCCTTGAGGCCCAGCCCGGAGACGATCTCGCGGACCACCTTGATGACGCCGATCTTCTTGTCGCCGGCGGCCTCGAGGATGACGTCGAACTCCGACTGCTCCTCGGCGGCCTCGGCGGGGGCGCCACCGGCGGCCGGGCCGGCCGCGGCGACGGCGACCGGAGCGGCCGCGGTGACCTCGAAGGTCTCCTCGAACTTCTTGACGAAGTCGGAGAGCTCCAAGAGGGTCATTTCCTTGAAGGCGTCAAGCAGGTCGTCGGTAGACATTTTCGCCATGGTGTGTGGGTCCTTCCTGATTTCCGGTTGGGGGTTTATTCGGCTTCGGCCGAGGTTTCGGTGGATTCGGCGGGTGCGGGGGCCGGTGCCGCGGGTGCTTGTGCGGCCTTCTTCTCCTGCAGCGCGGCCGCGAGGCGGGCGACCTGCGAGGCGGGCGCGTTGAACAGGCCGGCCGCCTTGGCGAGGTTGCCCTTCATGGCGCCGGCCAGCTTCGCCAGCAGCACCTCGCGCGACTCCAGGTCGGCGATGCGCTCGACCTCGGCGACGGTCAGCGTGCGGCCATCCAGGTAGCCGCCCTTGATGACCAGCGCCTTGTTCTCCTTGGCGAAGGTCTTGATGGCCTTGGCGGCGTCGACCGGTTCCCCGGTGACGAACGCGATGGCGGTGGGCCCGGCGAACAGTTCGTCGAGGCCCTCGACGCCGGCCTCGGAGGCCGCCCGCTTGATCAGCGTGTTCTTGGCCACCGAGTAGGTGGCCGATCCGCCCAGCGACCGGCGCAGCTCGGCCAGGTTGGCCACCGTCAGACCGCGGTACTCGGTGATCAGGGTGGCGGTCGCCTCCCTGAACTGCTCGGCGATGTCTGCCACGGCGGTGGCTTTGTCAGCCCTGGCCATGCGTACCTCCTGAAGTGAAAGCCATGCGACGTGTCGTCTGTGATCACCGGAGGAACGACGAACGCCCCGGCGCAGGATGCGGCCGGGGCGTGAAAGGACGCCGGCGCGGGCCGGCGCTGCTGCCTCGTCCTCCTGCGTGGGCCGCCGGGATGCTCCCGGACCTTCAACCGATTTCTCGGTGACCGACGGTCTTCGGTGGATCGGCAACCAGGATAGCCCGACGCGCCCCCGTCAGCCAAAACGGTGGGGGCGGCGGGCGGTCAGCCGAGGCCGGCCAGCCGGGCGGCACCGACCAAACCGGCCTCGCCGCCGAGCTCGGCCGGCACCACACGCAGGCCGGCGAGAAAATCCAGTCTGGCGTACTCGGCGAGTTTCTCCCGCAACGGATCGAAGAGCAGGCTGCCGGATTTGGCGACGCCTCCCCCGATGACCACGAGGTCCAGGTCGCAGACGGCGCCGACCGACGCGATCATGGCCGCGAGCGCGGTGGCCCCCCTGCGAAACGCCCGGCGCGCCAGCGGATCCCCTGCCGCCGCGGCGGCGGCCAACTCCCGGGCGCCCGCGGCGGGCGGCGCGGACCAACCGTTGGCCCGCGCCCAGCGCACCATCGACGGTCCGGACGCGACGGCCTCGACACAGCCGCGGCCGCCGCACACGCAGGGCGGGCCGGCGTCCGCCACGACCACGTGCCCGACGTGACCGGCGTTGCCGGTGCGGCCGGTGTAGGGAACGCCGCCGAGCACCAGCCCGCCGCCCACCCCGGTGGACACCACCATGCCCAGCATGAAGTCCGCGCCCCGGCCGGCGCCACGCCAGTGCTCACCCAGCGCCATGCACAACCCGTCGCCGCCGAGCCGTACCGGCACGCCCGGCACCGCGGCCGCGACCCGGTCGCGCAGCGGAAAGCGCTGCCAGCCTTTGATGTTGATGGGGCTGACGGTGCCGCCGTGCACGTCGATGGGGCCCGCCGAACCGATGCCCACCGCCGCCACCGCACCGTCGGCGACGCGGAGCGCGTCGGCGATTGTCGCCTCGGCCGCGGCCCAGACCTCCTCGGCCGCGCCGCCGCTCGGCGTGAGCCGGATGACCGTGTGCACCAGCGCGCCGTCGGGATCGGCGAGACCCGCGGCGATCTTGGTGCCGCCGATGTCCAGGCAGAGGGTGAGCATCGCGATCAGTGCCGGTGGGTGTTGTCGGGCTGATGGGGGTCGCCGGGGTGCTCGTAGCCGGGCGCGAGCCGCACCAGCTCGGCCCGCCGCGCGTCCAGCCACACCCGGAAGGCGCGGCGCCGCGCGGCACCCCGCAGATGGTCGGCGATCGCCGATGCCACGTCATCCAGCGGGGGCCCGGCCGGCGACGGGGCCCGCCAGCCGTGCTCATCGCGGCGCGGCTCGGCGAACCGCAGCGGGTTGCGGGCGTGATAGGCGGCCACCTCCGCATCGGTGACGCGCACCGCGGCGGTGACGTTGGCGAACAGCGCCCGCGCGCGGGGGTCGGCCAGCGCGGCCGCGGCCACGCTGCCGATCTCCAGCCGGGCCGTCGCGTCGGGCAGCAGGTCGGACTGGCTCGGCGCGCCCCGCCCGCTCAGGCCGCGCGCGTCGGCCTCGGCGGCGACAACCCGCTCGGTCACGATCAACTGGGTCAGCCAGCGCCGCAGTTGACGCCCCTCCCCGGTGCCGCCGGCCGGCAAGGCGGCCGCGCCCGGTCCGCCGCGCAGCCGTGCCTCGGCCGCGTCGACCTCGTCGACCGAGACCGGGACGCCGGCAACCGTCGCCACCACGCTCATGCCACCGAAACCCTTACCGCCGGGGTGTACACTAGCCGGCCGGCGCAGCCGACCCGGACCAGGGCCCACCACTGGCCCGGCTCCACCCAGGCCGCGGGGGTCACCGCGAAACTGAGGTCGGCGCTGCCGCGGGCGGGCAGCACCGCGCCCACCGCGGCGGGGCCTGCCCACTCCCACGTGCCCCACGGGCTGATCAGGTGCGCCTCCAACGCCAGGTCCGCCCCGGCGTGGCTGCCGACCGTTACGGTCAGCGCGGCGGTGTCGCCGGCGGCCAACTCGACGTCGGCCGGCCCCCGGGCGAGGTAGATCAGCTCCGTCCCCTCGCACCCGCCGACCTCGACGATGCATACGTCCTCGACCGTCTGTCGCCACGCGGCCGGCACCTCGTCGCCGGTGATGCGCAGCTGGGCCCGGACCGGGTACAGCCCCGGCTCGGCGCGGGCGGGCACCGACACCGCCACGTCGGCCTCCCGGTACTCGCCGCGGCGCAGCGAAAGGGGCAGCTGGTCGGGCTTGGCCGACCAGCCCTGCGGGCATACCAGCGTGAGCGTCCCGGCCAGGGTCGCGTCGCTGCAGTCGCTGGCCGCGGTGAGGCGCAGCACGACCTCGCCGCCCGGCTCGGCGGCCACCCGCGCGGGATGCAGATGCGCGACGGCCGGCAGCCCGCCGAGGGGCGCGGGGCCCCGGTTGTGCAGCCAGTAGCGCGCGTACAACGGCTGGGCGGTTTCGGCGTCCGGGGCCAGCGCGGTGGACTCCGTTCGCAAGCCGCGCGTCTCGAATCGGGCCAGGACGGTGGCCACCTGGTAGCCATGCAGGTCGAGCGGGCGGCCCGCGCGCGGGGCCTCGAGCAGGTCGGCGTCGCGGAAGTCGCCGACCTGGCCGATGTCCGAGCCGATCGCCACGCTGGCCCCCGCGCCCGTCGTCTCCACCAAGCGCAGCGCCACTGCGCCCGGGTCGACCGGCCGGGCGCTGCCCGCCGTGAGCGGGTTGCCGGCGGCCTTGAGCGCGGCCAGCTGAACGCCGGGCGGCTCGACGCGCAGCAGAGACCCGGCGGCGGACAGCGCGCCGCCCGCCCCGCCGGCGGCGGCGACGGCGAGCAGCGGGTGGCCGAATTGCGCGCTGCGGGCGGGGATCTCGGCGCGCCTCCAGTCACCGTCACCGCAGACCAGCGCGTAGTCGAAGACGTGTGTCCAGTGCTGGAGCTGGAAGTTCGAGCCGTCCGGGGCGGTGCGGCGCGGTTCGTCGATCCAGGTGCCCGACGGCCAGCCGGTGCAGGAGCGCATCAGCGCGGTGTGCAGGGTGCCTTCGGTGTCGACGGCGAAGCTGGGCACGCCGCGGTTGAGCAGGGCGACGGTGCGGTCTTCGAAGTCGGCGGAGCCCGCCCCCGCCCGCTGGGTGACAACGATCTCGGCGTCGCCGAGGTCCTCGACCAGCGACGCGATCGCGGCGGCCAGGCCTTCCTCGTCACGGCCGGCGACGACCAGCACCGGCAGCGCCGCCGGCGCACGCAGGTCGGCGCCGGGCACCCACGCCGCGGCCAACGGTGTCGCGGCCGGCACCCAGACCCTGGCGTGGCCCGTCGTCGTCAACTGGCGGTCCAGTTCGTCCGCGTACGCCGGGCCGGCCTGCGCCAGCACCGCCTTGGTGAAGGCGTTGCGGGCGGGCCCGCCCAGCGCGATGCGCACGTCGGGCAGGTTCGAATCGACGTCGAGATCGCCGTAGCGCGGTTTGTCCGCGCCGCTGCAGGTGGCCGTCACCCCGGCCCGGACGAGCGCGACCATCAGCTCGCGGGCCAGCGGTCCCGACTCCGCCTCGTCCGGCGACACCACCTCGGCCACCGAGATCGCCCGCACCCCATCGCCCAGCCGGACGCGCGCCGCCGAGGACAGCCCGAACCAGCCGTAGGCCGGGTTGTCCAACGTCCACAGGTTCCGCGCGGTGTCCACCGAGCCGGGCCCGTCGTGCAACAGGGCGAAGCCCCGCCCGACGACGGCGTCACCGACCTCGCTGACCGGCATGGCGCCCGGCACCGGGCAGGGCCAGCGCAGCCGTACCAGGCGGTCGGCCCCGGTGAACTCGTCGATGGTGGTGCGGCAGTCCACCCGCGGCACGCCGCGCCACAGCGTCAGGGTTTGCGTGTAGCGCAGCAGCGTGCCGATCCGCCCGGTGACGACGAGCCGCTGCCCCAGCGGGCCGTGGTAGGCGCGCGCCCGGGCCGGCGACTCCGACGAGCACACCACCGGCCCCCGGGGCAGCAGGTGCCACGGGCCCTCGCCCTGCGTCGGGTGCGCCGGGTATTCCTCGTAGACGGCCAGCTCGTTGCCCACCCGGCCGTCGGCGATCAGCTCGCGGCCGTCCCGAACCAGGGACATCACTCCCCCGCCGCGCGCCGGGTCGACCTCGAGGCGGTAGTGCTCGTTGGCGATCGCCGCGCCCGGCACCGGTTCCCAGCCTGCCGGTGCGCCGGCGGCCACCAGCCGATACGCCCGCCAGCCCAGCGACGGCACGTCGCGCGCCAGCCAGGTGACCGACCGCCCGCCGTCCTCGACGAGTGCGGGCAGCTGGGCGCCGTCCGCGTCCAGCACCCGCACCCCGGCCCCGAGCGGCGGGTCGAGCCGCGCGGTGACGATGTCGGTGCGCTGCCGGGCCAGCGGGTTCCACACCGCGACGTCACCATCCACCGCGCCGGACAGCAGCGCCAGCGAGGCGTCGCGGGTCGCGCGGCCCAGCTCCCACGCGTCGCGCCAGCCGGTCAGCAGGTCGAGGTAGACCTGGTCGGACTCCGAGCCGGTGATGGCGTCGTGGTGTGCGCCGTAGGCCAGCTGCACCCACGCCTTGGCCAGCCCCGCCTGCGGGTAGTCGGCGCCGGTCGTCAGCCCGGCGAACACGGCGAACCGCTCGGCCTGAAGGACGGCGTTCTCCGCGGCCCGGTTGGCCTGTTTGGTGTCGATGTAGGAGACGTCCTTGCCGGTGTAGATCGGGTTCATGTCGCGGGTCTGCGGTGAGGGCAGGCGGCCGCGCTCGGCCAGCCCGGCGCGCACGGCCGCGAAGAACTCCCGGGGCAGCGCGCACACGAAGCGCGGCCAGGTGTAGCGCGCGGCCCAGTCGCGGTGGATGGCGGTGACCCACTTGTTCGGCGGCGTGTAGTCGGTGCCCACGGGCAACAGCACGTTACGGGTCAGCGCGACCCGCTTGAGCTGACGAAACAGCGCGAAGGTGGCGGCCTCGGCCTCGGCGAGCGAGGCCGACGAGTCCATCCCCCAGCCCGCCCCGTAGTGCGCGGGCATGTAGTGGGTGAGCAGGCCGCGGCCCGACGGCGCGATCCACTCGAACTCGCTGCAGAACTGCATTCGGTCCACGTCGCCACCCGGCCCCCACTGGTGGTGCGGTCCCCGGGCCCACGAGCTCGACGTCAGCCCCGCGTCGGCGGCGAACCCCGGGAATTGCGGGTCGTGGCCGAACACGTCGAGCTGCCAGGCGGTGGCCGGGTCGGCGCCCAGCACGTGATGCTGAAATCCCATGCCGTGCACCAGGTTCCGGATGGTGGTTTCCGGGCTCGTCAGATTGGTGTTGGGTTCGTTGTAGGTGCCGCCCATCACCTCGACGCGGCCCTGCGCCAGGAACCGGCGCAGGTCGGCGCGGTCCTCGGGGTGGGTGTCCCAGTACGGCTTGAGGTAGTCGACCTCGGCCAGCACGAACTTGTATTCGGGCTCGCGACGGGCCATCTCCAGGTGCGCGTGCACCAGCTCGAAGCTGTTGGTCTGCCGGCCCGGCGGGTCCGCGGCCCACTCGCTGGTGTAGGCGCCCTGGGTGTTCCACCACACCGGGTCGTAGTGGAAGTGACTGACCATGAACATGGTCCAGCCGGGCTCGGCCACGACGAACTCGAACGGCTGCGCGGCGCCGTCGCCCAGCGCTCGCGCCGCCCGCCGCTGCCCGACCACCGGGCGGTCCACCCGGACCGGGACCTCGACCACCGTGTCGCCGACCCCAGCCACCGCCGCACCGCTGACACCGTCGCCATCGACGCGGACGGGCGCGGGCTCGGCCACCTCCGAAACGGTGACGCGGGCCAGCTGCAGCGGCGCGTCCGGCGGCCCGACGAAAAGCTCCGCCGAGTGTGCCGAAACCAGCTGCATCCCCGCACTTTACGACCCGGGGGACCTAATATCCGTTAATGCCCGCTCTTGCCCGGCCCGTGGCCGACGAACGCAGCGCCCTGCGCGAATACCTGCGGTTTCACCAAAGCGCGTATTTCGCCGTCAGCTACGGCCTCACCGATGAACAGGCCCGGTCCACCCCCTCGGTCAGCGCGCTCTCGATCGGCGGTCTGATCAAGCACGCCACCGCAATGCAGCGCAGCTGGATGGGACGGGTCGCCGCCGCGCCCGACGCGCCACCGAAAGACACCCGTCCGTTCGAGCAGACCGCCAGCGAGTTCGCCGATCAGCACGTGATGCGGCCCGACGAGACGCTGGACGGCTTGCTGCGGGCCTTCGAAGAACAGAACGCAAGGTCGCTGCGGCTGGTGGAGACCGCGGACCTCGACGCGGCGGTGCCGGTGCCCCGGGACATCCCCTGGTTCCCCAAGGACCAGGAGGCCTGGTCGGTGCGCTGGGTGATCCTGCACGTGATCAACGAGCTGGCCCGGCACGCCGGGCACGCCGACATCATCCGCGAAACCATCGACGGCGCCACCATGTACGAGTTGATCGCGGGTCTGGAAGGCTGGGCGATCCCGGGCTGGGTGCAGCCCTGGAGTCCGGGCTAGAGAATTGGGCCTGACTCGGCCGATTTGGCAGACTGCACAGATGAGCTCCACCAAACACCGAGACGTGGCCCGGCTCGACCGGGTGCCGCTGCCGGTCGAAGCGGCCCGGGTAGCCGTCACCGGTTGGCAGGTCACCCGCACCGCCGCTCGCGTCGTCGCCAAGCTGCCGGGTAGGGGGCCGTGGCAGCAGAAGGTGATCAAGCAGCTCCCGCAGACCTTCGCCGACCTCGGCCCGACGTACGTGAAATTCGGGCAGATCATCGCGTCCAGCCCAGGGGCGTTCGGCGAATCACTGTCCCGCGAATTCCGCGGCCTGCTCGACCGGGTGCCGCCCGCCGACACCGACGAGGTGCACAAGCTCCTCGTCGAGGAGCTCGGCGGCGAACCCGCCGACCTGTTCGCCAAGTGGGAGGAGACGCCATTCGCGTCGGCCTCCATCGCCCAGGTGCACTACGCGACCCTGCACACCGGCGAAGACGTCGTCGTCAAGATCCAGCGCCCGGGCATCCGCCGCCGGGTCGCCGCCGACCTGCAGATCCTCAAGCGCTTCGCGCAGGCCGTCGAGCTGGCCAAGCTGGGCCGCCGGCTCTCGGCGCAGGACGTGGTCGCCGACTTTTCCGACAACCTGGCCGAGGAACTGAACTTCCGCCTCGAGGCCCAGTCGATGGACGCGTGGGTCTCGCACCTGCACGCCTCACCGCTGGGCCAGGGCATCCGGGTGCCGCAGGTGCACTGGGACTTCACCTCCGAGCGGGTGCTGACGATGGAGCGGGTGCACGGCATCCGCATCGACGACGTCGCCGCCATCCGCAAGGCCGGCTTCGACGGGGTCGAGCTGGTGAAGGCGCTGCTGTTCTCGCTTTTCGAGGGCGGGCTGCGGCACGGGCTGTTCCACGGCGACCTGCACGCGGGCAACCTCTACGTCGACGATCAGGGCCGCATCGTGTTCTTCGACTTCGGGATCATGGGCCGCATCGACCCGCGCACCCGCTGGCTGCTGCGCGAGCTGGTGTACGCCCTGCTGGTCAAGAAGGACCACGCCGCGGCTGGCAAGATCGTGGTGCTGATGGGCGCCGTCGGCACCATGAAGCCCGAGGCCCAGGCCGCCAAGGACCTGGAAAAGTTCGCCACCCCGCTGACCATGTCGACGCTGGGCGACATGTCCTATGCCGACATCGGGCGGCAGCTGTCGGCCCTGGCCGACGCCTACGACGTCAAGCTGCCCCGCGAGCTGGTGTTGATCGGCAAGCAGTTCCTCTACGTCGAGCGCTACATGAAACTGCTGGCGCCCAAGTGGCAGATGATGTCGGACCCGCAGCTGACCGGCTACTTCGCGAACTTCATGGTCGAGGTCAGCCGCGAGTACCAGAGCGACATCGAGGTCTGATGGAGGTCCGCACCGGCAACGCCACGTCAGGCGACCTGAAGCTGTATTACGAGGACATGGGCGACATCGACGACCCACCCGTCCTGCTGATCATGGGGCTGGGCGCCCAGCTGCTGCTGTGGCGAACCGCCTTCTGCGAGCAGCTGGTCCGCCAGGGCCTGCGCGTGATCCGATACGACAACCGGGACGTGGGGCTGTCGAGCAAGACCCAGCACCGCGGCGCGGGGCAGCCGCTGGTGACGCGGTTGGCCCGTTCCTGGCTGGGTCTGTCGAGCGAAGCCCCCTACAAGCTCGAGGACATGGCCGACGACGCCGCGGCCGTGCTGGATCACCTGGGCATCGATCACGCGCACATCGTGGGCGCTTCGATGGGCGGCATGATCGCCCAGATCTTCGCCGCACGGTTCAGCGAGCGGACGAAAACCCTCGGAGTCATCTTCTCCAGCAACAATTCGGCGTTTCTGCCGCCGCCCGGCCCTCGCCAGCTGCTGGCACTCATCAAGGGGCCGTCGCCGGGCTCGCCGCGCGAGGTGATCATCGACAACGCCATTCGGGTGAGCAAGATCATCGGCAGCCAGCGCTACCTCGCGTCGGAGGAGCAACTTCGGGCCGAGGCCACCGAAAGCTATGAGCGGAGCTATTACCCGTGGGGCATCGCCCGGCATTTCGACGCCGTGCTGGGCAGCGGCAGCCTGCGGCGCTACAACCGGCGGACCGCCGCCCCGACCGTGGTGATCCACGGCCGGGCCGACAAGCTGATGCGACCCTTCGGCGGCCGCGCGGTGGCCCGGGCGATTGACGGCGCTCGATTGGTGTTATTCGACGGGATGGGACATGATCTGCCACGGCAGTTGTGGGACCAGGTGATCGGTGTGCTGGTGACCAACTTCGCCGAAGCGAACTGAGCGAAAAACGCTCAAACGAAACGCTTCCCCTGCGATCTGTGTCAGTATCGCCGGGTTGTACGGTTGTCGAAGGAGGTGGGTCTACCAATGGCCAAGCTGAAGCCGTATTACGAAGAGTCGCAGGCAACCTACGACATTTCAGACGACTTCTTCGCGCTGTTCCTCGACCCCAACATGGTGTACACCTGCGCCTACTTCAAGAACGACGACATGACGCTGGAAGAGGCGCAACTCGCGAAGCTCGATCTGGGGCTGGACAAGCTGAACCTCGAGCCGGGAATGACGCTGCTGGACGTAGGCTGCGGCTGGGGTGGCGCCGTGGTGCGGGCGGTCGAGAAATACGACGTGAACGTCATCGGCATCACGCTCAGCCGCAACCACTACGCGCGCACCAAGGCGAGGCTGGACGCGATCGGAACGACGCGGCGGGCCGAGGCCCGGCTGCAGGGATGGGAAGAGTTCGACGAGCAAGTCGACCGGATCATGAGTTTCGAGGCCTTCGACGCGTTCAAAAAGGAACGCTGGCCCGCGTTCTGGGATTGGGCCTACAAGACCCTCCCCGATGACAGCCGGATGCTGATGCACAGCATATTCACGTATCCGCAGTCGCAATGGAAAGAGCGCGGCATCCCCATCACCATGTCGGATCTGCGCTTCTTCCATTTCCTCGGCAAGGAAATCTTTCCCGGCGGCCAGATGTGCGGCGAGCCCGATATCGTCGACAACGCCAAAGCCAGCGGCTTCTCGGTCGAGCAGATCGAATACCTGCGGCCGCACTACGCGCGGACGCTGGACATGTGGGCGGCCAATCTGGAAGCCAACCGCGAGCGCGCCATCGCCATTCAGTCCCAAGAGGTCTACGACCGCTTCATGCGCTATCTGACCGGTTGCGCGGACCTCTTCCGCAAGGGCATCTCCAACGTGGCCCAGTACACGCTCATCAAGTAGCGCCCGGCGCGTAAAAACTCCTCCGGCGCACGCGCGCGCAAATGCGCCGTTTTCAATCCTCGCCGAGTAGCCTCGCCCGGGATGGCCACCTCTCTGGTGTCCGTTTCCCTGGGGAGGACATATGTCTGACAACCCAACCGGCACTGTCCGTACGCGGTCCAATCTGGACGACGTACAGGCGCACTACGACCTGTCGAACGAGTTCTTCGCGCTCTTCCAGGATCCGACCCGCACCTACAGCTGCGCGTATTTCCCCCGCGAGAACATGACCTTGCACGAAGCGCAGCTCGCCAAGCTCGACCTGACGCTGGACAAGCTCGGGCTCCAGCCGGGGATGACCTTGCTCGACGTCGGCTGCGGTTGGGGTTCGGTGTTGAAACGCGCCGTCGAGCGCTACGACGTCAACGTCGTGGGGCTGACCCTGTCCAAGAATCAGCATGCCTATTGCCAGCAGGTGCTCGACGGGATCGACAGCGGCCGGTCGCGGCGGGCACTGCTGTGCGACTGGGCCGACTTCAACGAACCGGTCGACCGCATCGTCACCATCGAGGCGTTGGAGCACTTCGGCTTTCACCGCTACGACGACTTCTTCAAATTCGCCTACACCGCCATGCCCGGCGACGGCGTGATGCTGCTGCACTCGATCACGGGATTGCACGGAAGGCAGGTCATCGAGCGGGGCCTGCCCCTGACGATCGAGGTCGCCAAGTTCATCAAGTTCATCGTGACCGACATCTTCCCGGGGGGTCGGCTGCCGATGATCGAGACCATCGAGGAGCACTCGACGAGGAACGGCTTCCGGGTGACCCACGTCCAGTCGCTGCGGACCGACTTCGCCAAGACCCTCGACCTGTGGGCCGGCGCCCTGCAGGCGCGCAGGGACGACGCGATCAGGATCCAGTCCGAAGAGGTGTACGAGCGGTACATGAAGTACCTGACCGGCTGTGCCCGGGCTTTCCGCACCGCCTACATCGACTGCAACCAATTCACGCTGGAAAAGTAGGGTTGGGTATCGTTGCACGTCACGCCCCGAAGCAAGTGCGTGGGTATCCGCAGTGAACTTCATCGGAGGAGAACAAGACCATAATGGCTGATCAACCGGCTAGCCCGACGAAGATTCGGACGGCTCCCGAGGACATTCAGGCGCACTACGACGTCTCCGACGACTTCTTCGCCCTGTTCCAGGACCCGACCCGGACCTACAGCTGCGCCTACTTCGAGCGTGACGACATGACGCTGGAAGAAGCGCAGTACGCCAAGATCGACCTGAACCTGGACAAGCTCGACCTCAAGCCGGGGATGACCCTGCTGGACATCGGCTGCGGCTGGGGCACCACCATGAAGCGCGCCGTCGAGCGGTTCGACGTCAACGTCATCGGCCTGACACTGTCCAAGAACCAGCACGCCCGCTGCGAGCAAGTGTTGGCGTCGATCGACACCAACCGTTCGCGTGAAGTGCGCCTGCAGAACTGGGAGGACTTCAACGAGCCGGTCGACCGGATCGTGTCGATCGAGGCCTTCGAGCACTTCGGGCACGAGAACTACGACGACTTCTTCAAAAGGTGCTACGACATCATGCCCGAGGATGGCCGGATGACCGTCCAGAGCAGCGTCAGCTACCACCCGTACGAGATGGCGGCCCGCGGCAAGAAGCTGACCTTCGAGACGGCCCGTTTCATCAAGTTCATCGTCACCGAAATCTTCCCGGGCGGCCGGCTGCCGTCAACGCAGATGATGGTCGACCACGGCGAGAAGGCGGGTTTTATTGTGCCCGAACCCCTTTCGCTGCGTCCGCACTACATCAAGACGCTGCACATCTGGGGCGACACGCTGGAGTCCAACAAACAGAAGGCCATCGAGGTCACTTCCGAAGAGGTCTACAACCGCTACATCAAGTACCTGCGGGGCTGCGAGCACTACTTCACCGAGGAAATGCTCGACGTCAGCCTGGTGACCTACCTGAAGCCGGGAGCGGTCAACTAGCTTTTGTCGCCGAGCGTCGACTTGTTGGGCCAATTACCTTGAGAATTGCCCAACAAGTCGACGCTCGGCGGGAAACTCAGGCCTCGGAGAAGTTGCGGGTGACCGACGGGTCCACCGGGATGCCCGGGCCGGTGGTCGTCGACACCGTGATCTTCTTCAGGTAGCGGCCCTTCGAGGCGGACGGCTTGAGCCGCAACACCTCGTCGAGCGCGGCGCCGTAGTTCTCCGCGAGGGCCTTCTCGTCGAAGGACGCCTTCCCGATGACGAAGTGCAGGTTGGCCTGCTTGTCGATGCGGAAGTTGATCTTGCCGCCCTTGATGTCGGCCACCGCCTTGGCGACGTCCGGGGTGACGGTGCCCGTCTTGGGGTTCGGCATCAGGCCGCGCGGACCGAGCACGCGGGCGATGCGGCCGACCTTCGCCATCTGGTCGGGGGTCGCGATCGCGGCGTCGAAGTCCAGGAAACCGCCCTGGATCTTCTCGATGAGGTCGTCGCTGCCGACGATGTCGGCGCCGGCGGCCTGCGCCTGCTCGGCCTTGTCGCCGACCGCGAACACCGCGACGCGGGCGGTCTTACCCGTGCCGTGCGGCAGGTTGACCGTGCCGCGGACCATCTGGTCCGCCTTGCGGGGGTCGACGCCGAGCCGGATCGCCACCTCGACCGTCGCGTCCTGCTTGGCCGAGGACGTCTCCTTCGCGAGCTTGGCCGCCTCCAGGGGGCTGTACAGGTTGTTGCGGTCCACCTTCTCGGCGGCGGCGCGGTATGCCTTGCTGTTCTTGCTCATTGATTCATCCAATCGGGTGTTGGGTCGTGGTTAAGCAGCGGGCCGAAGCTGGCCCTCCCACGGTTGGGGTCGAACTATGCGGTTCTATTCGACGGTGATCCCCATCGACCGGGCGGTGCCGGCGATGATCTTGGCGGCCGCGTCGATGTCGTTGGCGTTGAGATCGGTCTTCTTGGTCTCGGCGATCTCACGAACCTGGTCCCAGGTGACCTTGGCGACCTTGGTCTTGTGCGGCTCGGCCGAGCCCTTGCCCACGCCCGCGGCCTTGAGTAGCAGCTTCGCGGCGGGCGGCGTCTTGAGCGCGAAGGTGAAGCTGCGGTCCTCGTAGACCGTGATCTCCACCGGGATGACCTGGCCGCGCTGGTTCTCCGTGGCGGCGTTGTAGGCCTTGCAGAACTCCATGATGTTGACGCCGTGCTGGCCGAGCGCGGGCCCCACCGGCGGCGCAGGGTTGGCCTGCCCCGCCACGATCTGCAGCTTGATCAGCCCAGCGACTTTCTTCTTCGGGGCCATGGGTGTTGGTGTTCCTTCCTAGCTAACGCGTTCTAAATCTTCGAGACCTGGCTGAACGTCAATTCCACCGGCGTCTCGCGGCCGAAGATCGACACCAGCACCTTGAGCTTCTGCTGTTCGCCGTTGACCTCGCTGATGGTCGCCGGCAGCGTGGCGAACGGCCCGTCCATGACCGTCACCGATTCGCCGACCTCGTAGTCGACCTCGACGACCGGGCGCTCCAACCCACCGGCCTCGGCCGTGGCGGCCGCGGCGGCCACGCCCTTGGCGGCCTTCTTGGTCGCCCCCCGCGGCAGCAGGAACTTGACCACGTCGTCCAGGGCCAGGGCCGACGGTCGCGACGTCGCCCCGACGAACCCGGTGACGCCCGGCGTGTTGCGCACCGCGGCCCACGAGTCGTCGGTCAGATCCATGCGCACCAGGATGTAGCCGGGCAGCACCTTGCGGTTGACCTGCTTGCGCTGGCCGTTCTTGATCTCGGTGACCTCTTCGGTCGGCACCTCGACCTGGAAGATGTAGTCGCCGACGTCCAGGTTCTGCACACGCGTCTCGAGATTGGCTTTGACCTTGTTCTCGTATCCCGCGTAGGAGTGGATGACGTACCAGTCGCCCGGCTTGCTGCGCAGCTCCGCCTTGAGCGCGGCCGCCGGGTCGACCTCTTCGGCCGACTCCTCGGGGGCCTCGGCCGCGGAGGTCTCAGTCTCCTCGGCGCGCTCTTCTACGTCGACCGCTTCACCCGCGGACGTGTCACCGTCGAAGGTAGTCACGGTTTTCAGTCCTCTCTATCTCTCGCTCAGCCGAACACCAGCAGCACCAGCTTGGTGAGGCCGAAATCCGCGCCGCCGACCAGCGCCACCATGAAGGCCAGGAACACCAGCACCACCGATGTGTAGGTGAGCATCTGCTTGCGGTTGGGCCAGATAACCTTCCGCATCTCCGCAACCACCTGCTTGAGGTAGTTGTAGACGAAGACGAACGGGTTGGCCGAACGCTCCCCGGGCTTCTTCGGTTTTTTGGCCTTCTTGGCTTTGGCGCCCTTGGTGGCCTTGTCCTGCTTGGCGACCTCGACCTCGTCCGCCGACTCTACGTCGACGTCCTCGCCGGCATCGGTCGCTCGCTGCCGGGTGCGTTTGCCGGTGGGGCGCTGCGGCCGCGTCACCACAGCGGTCCGGCCGCCGTTCGCGCGGTCCTCACCCCTGTCTGCGCCGTCGCTTGTGGCGTCGTTGGCAGCGTCGCCTTCGTCGCTCACCGCATGCTCCTTAAGTTTGCTCGTACCCCGCGGGCCATCCCGTGGTGAACGGCCACTATTCCAGTGTCCACCATGGCACGCCTTTTCTATTGTCGGGCTCCTCCTCGGGCCATTCCGGCCCGCATCGTCGCCAGACGTCGCGTTCAGCAGGGGCGACAGGACTTGAACCTGCAACCTGCGGTTTTGGAGACCGCTGCTCTGCCAGTTGAGCTACGCCCCTTCGCGGTTGGCAGGCCAACCTGCGCTTACCTACCGGGGCTCACATGACACGCGCGCCTTCCGATCGCTCGACTCACGGAAAGCGCGCTAACGCTGGGAAAACCCCGAGGTCCGAGTGTACATCGACGCGGGAGTCAGATACTAATTACGCCGTTCTGACGACCTGGCCGGACTCCGAGTCCCATTTGAGATTCGCCGACTGGTCGGCGTACTGGCTCATCAACGTGGTGTAGGCCTCCAAGACCACCTCACCGTGATCGTCGGTGCAGATGTTCTTGGTGACGACGATGTCGGCGCCGAAACGCTCGTCCACCGACACGATGTCCATCCGCGCCCACAGCTTGTCGCCGGCCTTGATCGGCTTGGAGAACACGAACCTCTGGTCGACCTGGACGATCACCAGCGTCTCCATGCCGATGTCGACGTGCCGGAAGAAATCCAGCTGAACCAGCTTGGCGAAGATGGTTGCGAAGGTCAGGGGCGCCACGATCGCGTCGTGGCCGAGTTCGGCGGCCGCGTCTTCGTCGAAGTGGGCCGGGTGGCGGTTCTTGGTGGCTAACGCGAACTGACGGAGTTGTTCACGGCCCACCACGAAATAGTCCGGGTACCGCCAGATCATCCCGCGGATATCGGTCTTGAGCGCCATTAAGCGGGGCCCGCCTATGCGAGTGTCGCGGAGGCGATGGCCCTACCGAAGATCTTCTTGCCGCCGGTGGTGGCCGTCAACGCGATGGTTACCGACTTGGTCTCCGGATCGACGGACTTCACCCGGCCGCTGAAGACCAGCTCGGCGCCCTTGCCGTCGTTGGGCACCGGCACCACCGCGGTGAACCGCACGTTGTACTCGGTGACCGCACCGGGGTCACCGATCCACGAGGTGACGTAGCCGCCACCGATGCCCATGGTCAGCATGCCGTGCGCGATCGCGGTGTCCAACCCGACGACCTTGGCCATCTCGTCGTCCCAGTGGATCGGGTTCAGGTCCCCGGACACTCCCGCGTAGTTCACCAGATCCTGACGGGTCAGCGGATAGGTCTTCTCGGGGAGCTGGTCACCCACCTTCACCGAGCTGAACTCACGCAGTGGCATCAGAAAATCCCTCTTCTCCGTTTTCGCCGGCACGGCCCGCCAGGGTCGTGTAGGTCTCCTGGACGACGTCACCGGCTTCGTTGGTGACGACGTTCTTGGTCACGATGATCTGAGTGCCGTGCGAAACCCGCACCGAGTCCACGTAGACGTCGCAGTACAGCTTGTCGCCCGCCACGATTGGCGCCATGAACTTCAGCACCTGGTCGACCTGCACGATCTGCGCGTCGTGGACGGCGATGTTCGCGTGCTTGAAGAAGGATGTCTGCGCCTGGTAGCCGAACACGCAGATGAACGTCAACGGCGCGAGCAGCCCGCCATAGCCGAGATCGGCCGCCGCCTTCTCCTCGAGATAGAAGGCGTCGTCATTTTGCACGGCGACGGCGTACTCGCGGACTTTCTCCCGCTCCACGATGTAATAGTCGGGGTAGCGGTAGTGCATCCCGACGATGCTTTCGCTTAACGGCACGGCTCTAAAATCTACCTAGTCAGTGGGCGAATAAACGGTTGAGGGTCGCCGCTAGCGCGTTTCCCGGTGCGCCTGGTGCTTGCCGCAGTTGGGGCAGAACTTCTTCAGCTCCATGCGGTCCGGGTCGTTCCGGCGATTCTTCTTGGTGATGTAGTTGCGGTGCTTGCACACCTCGCAGGCCAAGGTGATCTTCGGCCGCACGTCGGTACTGGACGCCATGACGGTTCTCTCTCAAATCTCTCAAAGTGCACGTTGTTGTGTTGTAGCGATGGCCGGACTCGAACCGGCGACCTAACGATTATGAGTCGTTCGCTCTAACCGACTGAGCTACATCGCCTCTGGCTACCCCTGTTGGAGTCCGGGGCCGCCACGCCTGCTCGGCATCCGCCGAGCCCCCTAACGGAATCGAACCGTTGACCTTTTCCTTACCATGGAAACGCTCTACCGACTGAGCTAAGGGGGCCGTTCACCCGAATCGGCAGTGCCGCGGGCCTAAAAGAGGGTACAACCTGGCTCGCAACGGGACCAAACCACGGGCTTTACGGGGCGGCGGCACCGCCGGGGCGGGGCTGCCAGGCGCTGGGGTCGCTGAATTCGTCGTACTCCTCGCCCGGTTCGCCGCCTTCGGCTCCGGTGAGCAGGGTGCGCAACGCGAGGTTGATGGCCTCTCGGGCATCGGCCAACTGGAAGCGGCGTATCGCCTCGTCGACCAGATCGACGTCGATCTCGATTTCGACCTTCTTCCTCATGCGCCAACAATACCCACCGGACAGACGCCCAATCCCTGCTCGCGGGCGGGGTCGACAAAGTTCCCGGCGCGCTGCCGACCCTCGGTCCGCACGCCCTACTCTGGTCACGTGTCAACAGACCGGCTGTACTTTCGTCAACTGCTCTCCGGTCGCGACTTCGCCGCCGGCGACATGTTCGCGGCCCAGATGCGCAACTTCGCCTACCTGATCGGCGACCGCCAAACGGGCGACTGCGTGGTGGTCGACCCCGCGTACGCGGCGGGTGATTTGCTCGACACGCTCGAGGCCGACGGCATGCACCTGTCCGGCGTGCTGGTGACCCATCATCATCCCGACCACGTCGGTGGGTCGATGATGGGCTTTTCGCTGCAGGGCCTAGCCGAGCTGCTGGAACGCAAAGTCGTGCCGGTTCACGTCAATATCCATGAGGCGCAATGGGTTTCGCGGGTCACCGGGATCAGCCTCGGCGACCTCACCGCCCACGAGAATCACGACAAGGTCAGCATCGGCGACATCGAGATCGAGTTGCTGCACACTCCCGGCCACACGCCGGGCAGCCAATGCTTCCTGCTCGACGGCCGCCTCGTCGCCGGTGACACGCTGTTCCTGGAGGGCTGCGGGCGCACCGACTTTCCCGGCGGCGACTCCGACGAGATGTACCGCAGCCTGCGGCAACTCGCGACGCTGCCCGGTGACCCGATCGTGTTTCCGGGGCACTGGTATTCGGCTGAGCCGAGCGCTTCGCTGTCGGAGGTCAAGCGTTCCAACTACGTGTATCGGGCCGCGGACCTCGCCCAGTGGCGGATGCTGATGGGCGGCTGAGGCGCGCGGAGCCACGCCTCGGCCCGGCGGTGCGCCACCGGGCTGGCCAATCCGCACCGCGACATCGAGACTCCGATTTATCCAGACGCGGGGCGCTACGGGTGCTAAATAATCTTCGTGCAGCGTTTCGGCCGGCAACCACGTCGCGGTGAGCGCGAATTCGGCGATCGTGGGCCGTCGTGACCCGCGGAATGGTGCTGGGGAGGTTTTTGCCGCCCCACGCCGGCCACGTTTACCTTTGCGAGTTCGCCCACCGATGGGTGGACGATCTGACGGTCGTTATCTCGGTACAGGCCGGCGACCCGATATCGGGCACTCAGCGCCTGGCGTGGATGCGTGAGCTGTTCCCCTTCGATCGGGTGCTTCCTCTTTCCATCGAGAACGTGCAGCACCCGCCGTCGTGGGCCACGTGGAAGGCCCGCTTGGACGGAGTCCTCCCGGAGCGTCCCGATTTCGTCTTTGCTTCCGAGCCTTACGGCGCGGACTTCGCCCAAATCCTCGGGGCGCGTTTCGTGTCAGTCGATCAAGCTCGCGCGGTCGTTCCGGTCAGTGCGACGGACATCCGCGCGGACCCGTTCGCGCACTGGCAGCACATCCCACGCTGCGTCCGGCCCAACTTCGTGAAAAGGGTCAGCATCCTCGGCCCCGACCCCACCGCGACGGGCGCACTCGCCAGGGGGCTCGCGGAAAAGCTGGGGACGAAATGGGTTCCGGAGTGGTCAACGGCACTACCGGGCCTGCGGGGAGGCTCGTCGGCTGGATGGGATTGCAGAGAATTCGTTCGCGGACAGATCGCTTCTGAGGAAGCCTTAGCGCGCGACGCCGATCGCGTGCTGATCTGTGCCGATCCGCTGGCGACCACCGTGTGGGCCGAGTTGCTGTCGGGAAGCTGCCCTCAGGAGATCTGTGAATTAGCTTGTCGCCCTTATGATCTCACGCTGCTCATGACGCCCGATGCG
The DNA here is from genome assembly GCF_025263485.1 of Mycobacterium sp. SMC-2. Classification (NCBI taxonomy): domain Bacteria; kingdom Bacillati; phylum Actinomycetota; class Actinomycetes; order Mycobacteriales; family Mycobacteriaceae; genus Mycobacterium; species Mycobacterium sp. SMC-2. The sequence continues at coordinate 1,578,458 of NZ_CP079863.1, read as the reverse complement.
TCTTCGGACACCACCGGCCTGGCTTCTCCACTCGGTGCGGACGTTGACTTCGTCGGCCGCTGCGAGCGCGCTTTGCGCGCAGCGGTACGACCATTCGTCGTCGTCGATGGCGGCTGGGAAGAGCGGACCGCGACGGCCCTGGGCGCGGTGGAAAGACTGACGCCTTCCCACCGCTCGTGGGAATTGCGGTGATACGCCGCCCGCGCGGGCGGCAACCCGGCCTGCCCACGCTGGACGCCAGGCTGTGGTGGATAGCAGGGGTGTGCGTCCTGGGCTCGTTCATGAACCTCTTGGACACGACGGTCGTCACCGTCGCACAACGCACGTTCGTCGCCACCTTCGGCTCCACCCAGGCCGTCGTTTCCTGGACGATCACCGGTTACACACTCGCGTTAGCCGCCGTGATCCCGCTCGCCGGTTGGGCAGCCGACCGATTCGGCACGAAACGAATGTTCATCGGTTCCGTCGTCGCGTTCACACTGGGCTCGCTGTTATGCGCGGTAGCTCCAAACATCACCGCGCTGATCGTCTCTCGGGTGCTGCAAGGTCTCGGCGGCGGCATGCTCACGACCCTGACCCTGACCATCGTCAACCGCGAGGCGGGTCCGCAACGGGTTGGCCGCGTGATGGCTGTCCTCGGCATCCCGGTGGTGCTCGCTCCAGCGTTTGGCCCTGTCTTGGGCGGTTGGCTCATCGACAGCTACAGCTGGCAGTGGATCTTCTGGATCAACCTGCCGTTCGGTGCGGCCGCAGTTGTCCTGGCCGCGATCGTGTTGCCCGGCGACGACCCGTCACCGTCGGAAACCTTCGACGTCGTCGGGATGCTGCTGCTGTCGCCAGGCCTGCCAGCGCTGTTGTACGGGATGTCCGAAATCCCGATCCGCCGCAGCGTGACCGACGGGCACGTGTGGGTACCCCTAGCCGTTGGGATGGCGTTGCTCGTCGGGTTCGTGTTTCACGCCCTCCGCCGGTCGGATAAGCCCCTGATCGATCTGCGCCTACTGACCAACCGGGCGTTCACACTCACTAATGTCGCCATGTTCTTCTATATCGTCTCGACCTTCGGCGCCGGGGTGCTGTTCCCCAGCTACTTCCAGCAGCTGGGCAACCAGACGCCTCTTCAAGCCGGGATGAGCGTGGTCCCCCGAGGAATCGGTGCCGCGGTGAGCATGCCGTGGGCGGGCAGGTCGATGGACCGACGCGGCGCTCGCGGGGTTCTTGCCATCGGCGTCGCGTTGAACGTCGCGGGCATGGGTGTGTTCGCTTACGGTGTCGCCCTGCAGCGCGAGTCGCTGCCGGTGCTGCTGACCGGTCTGACGATCTTGGGGCTGGGCATGGGCGCTACCCGGATGCCGCTGGTCGCCGTGGCGATGCAGACGCTGGCCCCGCATCAGATGGCCAGGGGTTCGACGCTGATCAAGGTCAATCAGCAGGTGGCGGCCGCGGTGGGGACCGCGCTCCTGTCGGTGATCCTGACCAGCCGGCTCGATCAAACGGTAACGCCCGGCCAGCCCCCTTCCCGGATCGACCTTTCGCACGCCTACGGCGCGGCGTTTGTGGTGGCGGTCGTACTGGTGGCGCTGACTTTTCTGCCGCTGGCTTTCATGTACCCGAAGCCGCAAGCAAGCGCACCGAGGCGCACGTCCTCCGGTGCTGCCGCGCAGCACACCGGGCGGTCATCTACAGGTATTCACTGATCCGCCGTCAGGGGGCCGGACTTTGCAACCGGCGTCTCTTGCCCGGTCCCGCGATGCCTTGCCTGTGATATAAGCGGAGGGTGGATTCCATGGGGTGGATCCAGGACGGCTGGAACGGAATCACGAACGTCGGGTCCAGCACCTGGATCGCGTGGGCGGCGTGGGCGGCGATCGCGCTCGCCGTCGTCGCCCTCGTCTTCACCAACCGGCAGATCACCCGCAACCGCCGGCTGCTCGCCGAGCAGACCCGGCCGCAGGTCGCAATGTTCATGGAGCCACACCCCGCCGACTGGCACGTGATCGAACTGGTGGTCAGGAACTTCGGTCAGACGGCGGCGTACGACATCACGTTCTCGTTCGTGAATCCGCCGACGGTGGCCGAATACGAGAACGCCACCGACGGCTACGCCGACGTCGTCGAACTGCGGCTCCCGCGCCAGTTGCCGGTGCTGGCCCCCGGCCAGGAATGGCGGATGGTGTGGGATTCGGCTCTCGACCGCGCGGAGATCGGCAGCGGCATCGAGTCCCGCTTCACCGGCACCATCAAATACTTCGACCGGCCGGAGCGCCCGCGCGGGCGGCGGTTCTGGGAGCGCGAACGCCTCCCGCTGGAAACCCAGGTGGTGCTGGACTGGGACTCCTTGCCGCCCGTCCAGCGCATCGAGCTGATGACCACCCACGACCTGGCGAAGCGGGAGAAGCAGAAGCTGGAGCTGTTGCGTGGCCTGCTGACCTACTTCCACTACGCGAGCAAGGAAACCCGTCCCGAGGTATTCCGCGGCGAGATCGAACGGATCAACGGCGCCGTGCGGGAAACGCAGGACAGATGGCGCACCCGCCAGCTCGACGAGCCCACCGATGTCAACCTGCGCTGGAGTGAGGCCGCGGACGACCTGGGCAAACACCACAGCCAGCCCGCGTGACGGCAAGGAGCCAGCAAGGAAATGAGCGGCCCGGTTCACTACAGCCTCAAGGATTCCATCGCGGTCATCAGGATGGACGACGGCAAGGTCAACGCCCTTGGCCCGACGATGCAGCAGGCGCTGGGCGAGGCGATCGACCAAGCCGACGCCGACAACGCCGGGGCACTGGTGATCACCGGGAACGAGCGGGTGTTCAGCGGCGGGTTCGACCTGAAGATCCTGACCTCGGGCCAGGCGCAGCCGGCGATCGACATGCTGCGGGGCGGCTTCGAGCTGGCCTATCGGCTGTTGTCTCATCCCAAGCCGGTGGTGATGGCCTGCACCGGCCACGCCATCGCGATGGGGGCGTTCCTGCTGTCGTCCGGCGACCACCGGGTGGCCGCGCACGCCTACAACATCCAGGCCAACGAGGTGGCGATCGGCATGGTCATCCCGTACGCGGCCCTGGAGATCATGAAGCTCCGGCTGACGCAGTCGGCCTACCAGCAGGCCGCCGGGCTCGCCAAGACGTTCTTCGGAGAGACCGCGCTGGCCGCCGGCTTCGTCGACGAGATCGTGCTACCGGAGATGGTGGTGAGTCGCGCCGAGGAGGCCGCGCGCGGATTCGCCGGTCTGCACCAACACGCCCACGCCGCAACGAAATTGCGTGCCCGGGCCGACGCGCTCAAAGCCATTCGCGCCGGGATCGACGGCATCGAGGCCGAGTTCGGGCTGTAACTGGCCTGGTCTGGAACGTTTTGGACACCGGCGGCCGGGTACGCCTCCCGGCGTGGCAGTAGACCGGATCGCCGAACCGTGGGGAACCCGGACACCGTACGAACCGGGCACGCGGTGGCCCGAGCGCGTGGACACCTACCTGGCCGACGGCGTCACCCCCGAGTTGGTCGACCGCTGGGTGCAGTCGGCCGCGGTGCTGCACTCCAACGGCGACGGCCTGGACATCGCGGTCACGGGCGGGCGGATCGTGGGGGTGCGGGGGCGCGCCGTCGACCGGGTCAACCACGGTCGGCTCGACCCCAAGGACCTGTTCGGCTGGCAGGCCAACAACTCGCGTGATCGCTTGACCAGGCCCATGATTCGGGTCGGCGGCGAATTGAAGCCGTGCGACTGGGACACGGCGATGGACCACATCGTGGCGCGCAGCAGGCAGTTGCTCGACACCTACGGCCCCAGCTCGATCGGCTTCTACACCTCCGGGCAGCTGTTCCTGGAGGCGTACTACACCCAGGGCGCCATCGCGCACGGGGCGATCGGCACCAACCACGTCGACGGCAATACCCGGCTGTGCACTGCTACGGCGGCCGAGGCGCTGAAGGAATCGTTCGGCTGCGACGGGCAGCCGGGTTCCTACACCGACGTCGACCATGCCGACGTCATCGCGCTGTTCGGCCACAACGTCGCCGAAACGCAGACGGTGTTGTGGGCCAGGATGCTGGACCGGCTGGCCGGCGACTCGCCGCCGGCGATCGTGTGCGTCGACCCCCGGCTCACGCCGGTCGCCCGGCACGCCACGGTCCACCTCGCGCCGCTGCCCGGCACCAACGTGGCGTTGATGAACGGCCTGCTGCACGAGATCATCACCCACGGCTGGATCGACCGCGACTACATCGACGCGAACACGGTCGGTTTCGACGAGCTGCGCAAGCGGGTCGACGAGTTCGGACCCGAGCGAGTAGCCGAGATCTGCGGCGTGGCCGCCGAGGACATCCGCCGCGCGGCGCGGCTGATCGGCACCGCCGAGCGGCTGCTGTCCACCGTGCTGCAGGGTTTCTACCAGTCGCACCAGGCGACGGCGGCGTCGGTGCAGGTCAACAACATTCACCTGATACGCGGCATGCTCGGCAAGCCGGGCTGCGGTGTGCTGCAGATGAACGGACAGCCGACGGCGGAGAACACCCGCGAATGCGGCGCGGACGGGGACCTGGCCGGCTTCCGCAACTGGTCCAACGACTCCCACATCGCCGAGCTGGCGAAGCTGTGGAACCTCGAGCCGCTGCAGATTCCGCACTACGCGCCACCCACGCACGCCATGCAGATGTTCCGGTTCGCCGAGGAGGGGACCCTGCGGATGTTGTGGGTCACCGCCACCAATCCCGCGGTGTCACTGCCGGAGCTGGCGCGGATCCGCGACATCCTGTCCCAGGAGCGGCTGTTCTTGATCGTCGAGGACATCTTCATGACCGAGACCGCCGCGCTGGCCGACGTGGTGCTGCCGGCCGCGGCATGGGGCGAAAAGACGGGCACCTTCACCAACGCCGACCGCACCGTCCATCTTTCCGAAAAGGCCATCGAGCCACCGGGTTCCGCGCGCTCCGACCTCGACATCTTCCTGGACTACGCGCGGCGGATGGACTTTCGCGACAAGGACGGCAGGCCGTTCCCGCCCTGGACGGATCCCGAGTCGGCGTTCGAGGCGTGGAAGAAATGCAGCGCGGGAAGGCCGTGCGACTACACGGGATTGACCTACGCGAAGCTGCGCGGCGGCAGCGGCGTCCAATGGCCTTGCAACGCAGAGAATCCCGACGGGGGTG